>NZ_JBEXWK010000027.1:0-113199 GCF_040629815.1 Streptomyces sp. NPDC005878 | reverse complement strand
ACGGCCTTGGCCTCCTCGATCTGCAGGAGCGCCGGCCCGGTGTTGCCGATGGGGAAGAACAGCTCGGGGTCCCCGCGCCCCTCAGGTAACACGGGCGCGGCGGTGCCCCAGCGCACCGCCGCGCCCCCCACCCCCACCAAAGAAAGGACTCCCCCATGCTCAACCGCCGCGATGTGATCAAGCGGGGCGCCGTCGCCGCCACCGTCGCCACCGGGCTCGCCGGGGCCGCCGGGGTCGCCGTGTACGGCACCCGCGACGACGGCTCCCCCGCCGTCGCCTCCGCCCCGGACGACGGCCACACCGAGACCTACAAGGGCCGCGTCATCCGGGTCACCCCGGCCGGCACGGACCACGCCGTCTCCATAGACGGCAAGCCGCTGCACCTGATGAAGCTCGGCGAGGGCGCCTATCTGAGCGCCCTGTGCCACTACGAGGTCGCGAAGACACCGCTGCACGCCGCCCGCGCGGCCGTCGACGAGCTGCACGGCGCCCAGCTCGTACCGCTCGGCGACGCCTCCCACCACTCCATGTGATCCCGCGAGATTGAGGAACAGGACCATGACGCACGTCCGCAGGAACCACCTGGACATGTCGCGCGGCGAACGGCGGCGGTTCATCAAGGCCGTCCTGGAGATCAAGCGGCGCGGGATCTACGACCGGTTCGTCAAGCTCCACGTCGACGTCAACTCCCAGGACTACCTCGACAAGGACACCGGCAAGCGGGTCGGCCACATCAACCCGGGGTTCTTCCCCTGGCACCGGCAGTACCTGATGGAGTTCGAGAAGGAGCTGCGCCGGGTCGACCCGACGGTGACCCTGCCGTACTGGGACTGGACCAAGGACCAGTCGCGCCACTCGCCGCTGTGGGCGGACGACTTCATGGGCGGCGACGGACGGCCCTCGGACGGCATGGTGATGACCGGCCCGTTCGCCTACCCCAACGGCTGGGAGCTGCGCGTCAACGTCCAGCCCGAGGGCGACGAGAACCCGGCGCTCAACGGCCACTACACCGTCGACGACCGCAAGTTCCTGATCCGCCGCATCGGGCAGAAACTGCCCTCGCTGCCCTCGCCCGAGCAGCTGAAGCAGACCATGGACCTGCCGGTCTACGACTGCCCGCCGTGGAACTACACCTCCGGCAGCCAGCCGCCGTACAACAGCTTCCGCAACCACCTGGAGGGCTACACCAACTTCGCCTGGGAGCCCCCGGCCGGGAAGCTGCACGGCGCGGGCCACCAGTGGGTGGGCGGCCACATGATGTACATCTCCTCCCCCAACGACCCGGTCTTCTTCCTGCACCACTGCTTCATCGACAAGATCTGGGCCGACTGGCAGACGCTCCACCCGGACGTGCCGCACTACCTGCCGCAGGAGCCCACCCCCGAGGTCGCCGACCCCAGCACCCCGCTCTTCCCCTGGCACACCCGGACCGTCGCCGAGGTCGTCGACCACCGCCGGTACTACACGTACGCCTGACGAGAGGGGGACACGGACATGTGCGGGATAGCGGGCTGGGTCGGTTACGGCCACGACGTCACACGGCACGAGGACAGCGCCCGGGCCATGACCGCCACCATGGTGTGCCGGGGACCGGACGCGGGCGGGGTGTGGACCGGCCGGCACGTCGCCCTCGGCCACCGGCGCCTCGCGGTCATCGACATCGAGGGCGGCAAGCAGCCGATGGCCGCCGGGTTCGGCGTCGCCCCCGAGGCCGTCGTCACCTACAGCGGCGAGGTCTACAACTACCGTGAGCTGCGCGCCGAGCTGAGCGCGCGGGGCCACCGGTTCCGTACCGAGAGCGACACCGAGGTGGTGCTCCAGGCGTATCTGGAGTGGGGCGAGTCGTTCGTCGAGCGGCTCAACGGGATGTTCGCCTTCGCCCTGTGGGACACCCGCACCGAGGAACTGCTCCTGGTGCGCGACCGGATGGGCGTCAAACCGCTGGTGTACTACCCCACCGACGACGGGGTGCTCTTCGGCTCCGAACCCAAGGCGGTCCTCGCCCACCCGCTGGCCGAGCCGGTCGTCGACGCCGAGGGCCTGCGCGAGGTGTTCGGCCTGACCATGACGCCCGAGAACGCGGTGTTCCGGGGCATGTACGAGGTACGGCCCGGCAGCATGGTCCGCCTCTCGCGGCGCGGACTGCGCAAGATCCGCTACTGGCAGCTCCAGTCCCGCCCGCACACCGACGACCTCGACACCACCGTCGGCACGGTCCGCGAGATCCTCGACGACACCGTGCGCCGCCAGCTCGTCTCGGACGTGCCGCTGTGCTCGCTGCTCTCCGGCGGCCTCGACTCCAGCGCCGTCACCGCGCTCGCCGCCCGTGCACTCGCCGAGGAGGACGGCGGCCGCATCCGCACCTTCTCCGTCGACTTCACCGGCCACGCCGAGCGCTTCGAGGCCAACGCGGTGTGGGAGGCGCCGGACGCGCCGTTCGTGAAGGAGGCCGTCGCCCACATCGGCACCGACCACGAGGACATCGTCCTGGACAACGCGCAGCTGCTCACCCCCGAGGTGCGCGGGGCGGTCCTGCGCGCCCTCGACCTGCCCACCGTCACCGGCGACATGGAGTACTCCCTCTACCTGCTCTTCCAGGCGGTACGGGCCCGCTCCACGGTCGCCCTGTCCGGGGAGTCGGCCGACGAGCTCTTCGGCGGCTACAGCCACTTCCACGACCCCGAGGCGGTCTCCTCGGCCACCTTCCCCTGGCACCTGCCCTTCCGGCGGGCCGGCGGGCAGGAGGCCCTGCGCGTCACGGGCCTGTGGGACCGGCTCGACCTCGGCGCCCACATCGACCAGCGCTACAAGGAGTCGATCGCGGACGTGCCCGCCCTGCCCGGCGAGAGCCCGCGGGAGGCGCGGATGCGCGAGATCAGCCATCTGCACCTGACGCGGTTCGTGAACTTCCTGCTCGACCGCAAGGACCGGATCAGCATGGCGGTGGGCCTGGAGGTCCGGGTGCCGTTCTGCGACCACCGCCTCGTCGAGTACGTCTTCAACACCCCCTGGGCGATGAAGACGTTCGACGGCCGCGAGAAGAGCCTGCTGCGGGCCGCGACCCGGGACGTGCTGCCGCGCTCGATCGTGGAGCGCAAGAAGAGCCCGTACCCCTCCACCCAGGACGTCCGGTACGAACTCGCCCTGCGCGAGCGCGTCACCGCCCTCGCCTCCGGCGACTCCCCCGTCCTGGACCTGGTCGACCCGAAGGGGCTGCGGCGCCTGCTGGAGCGCCCGGTGGGCTCGTACGGGATCGGCGGGCCCTACAGCGGGCGCGCGGTCATGGAGCGCCTGGTCGACCTGGACGCCTGGATCCGCGGCCTCGGTGTGCGGTTCGTGCCCGAGGCGGGCTGATCGATGGCCGACTCCGCGATGGGCCGCCGGGCGGTGCTCGCGGCGACGGCGGCGGCCGCCGCCGGGGCGGGCGCGGCGGGTGTGGCGGGCGCGGCGCCGGCGGCTGCCCGTCCGTCGGCCGCCCGCCCGGTTGCCGGGGCGAGACCTGGCGGCCCGGTGGTGGTCCGCACCGCCGCCGGGCCGGTGGCCGGGGCGCGCGAGGGCGGGGCGCTGGTGTTCCGGGGCGTCCCGTACGCCCAACCCCCGCTGGGAGCGCTCCGGTTCGCCTCCCCGAGGCCGCCCCGCCCCTGGCGCGGGGTGCGCGACGCCACCCGGTTCGCCCCGCCCTTCCTCCAGACCGTCGACCCCGCCGGCAGCGAGGACGGGCTGTACGCCAACGTCTGGACGCCCGGCACGCGCGGGCGGCGCCCGGTCCTCGTCTACATCCACGGCGGCGGCTGGCAGGTCGGCGCGGGCAGCTGGCCCACGTACGACGGCAGGCGCCTCGCCCTCCGCGGCGACCTGGTCGTCATCACCTTCAATTACCGGATGGGGGCCTTCGGTTTCGGCTACCACGAGGAGCTGACCGACGACCGGACCGGCGACTGCGCCAACTGGGGCCTCCAGGACCAGGCGGCGCTGCTGCGCTGGGTCCGGGAGAACGCCGGGGCGTTCGGCGGCGACCCGGCCGACATCACCCTCGCCGGCACCTCGGCGGGCGGCGCGTCCGCCTGGCAGCTCGCGCTCCGCCCCGAACTGCGCGGCCTGATCCGCCGGATCGTCCCCATCAGCGCCTGCCACGTCTGGGCACCGGCCACCTCCCTGACCGTCCCGGACGCGCGCCGGGTGTACGAGGAGGTGGCCGCCCGCCTGGGCACGACCGTACGGGGCCTGCGCGCCGCGCCCGCCGCGGCGGTCCAGGACGCCTGGTTCGCGGTCTTCTCCGGGGCCCCGGGCGGGCGGGTGGTGGGCAGCGGGCGCGAGTACCGGGGGCCGGTCGTCGACGGGCGGTGGATGCGCGCCTTCGACCACGAGCTGGCCACGCCCGCGGTGCCCGTCCTGTCCGTCCACACCCGTACCGAGGGCTCCTTCTACACCGGCCCCGGCTCCCCCATCCCGACCCCCGCGCCCACCGACGACGCCTCGCTGCGGGACGCGGTGCGCGGGGTGCTGCTCAAGGGCGCGGCACGGGTGTCCGACTCGCTGGTGGACGGGTGCGTGGACGCGTACCGGGCGGCGGCCGTGGCCGAGGGGCTGCCGCTGGACCCGGTCTCCCTGTGGACCGACGTGTGGGGCGACGGGCTCTTCCGGTACCTGAACGTCCGCCTCGCCGAACGGCACGCCCGTACGGGGACGGCGCCCGGGTATCTGATGGAGTTCGCGCATCCGGCGCGCCCGCCCTGGTTCGGCACGCCGCACGAGCACACCTCGCCGTTCCTCTTCGGCACGTACGGGCTGCCCGGGAACGTGGGGGCGTGCGGGGACGGGGCGGGGGAGGTGCGGGTCGGGGACGCCTTCATGGACCTGGTGGCGTCCTTCGCCCACACGGGCGTCCCGACGGCCCCCGGGGTCCCCCCGTGGCCCCCCTTCGCGCCGGGCCGGGCGAGCGCGCTGATTCTGGGCGAACCGGGTGGGGCGCGGGTGGCGGAGGTGTCGAAAGGGGGGCAGTTGGGGTTCTGGGACGGGGGTGGGTGGGGGCCCCGGGTGCTGGGGTGACGCCGGGCCTTCGCCTGCGGGCCGGTGGTGGGTTGCTCGCGCCCCTGGGAGGCCTGGGGTTGTCCCCGGAAGCGCGGGCCGGTGGTGGGTTGCTCGCGCAGTTCCCCGCGCCCCTTATCGGGCCGGTCTTCGTCTGCGGGCCGGTGGTGGGTTGCTCGCGCAGTTCCCCGCGCCCCTGGGGGGCCTGGGGTTGTCCTCAAAGTGCGGCTCGGTGGGGCTTGCTCGCGCAGTTCCCCGCGCCCCTGGGGGGCCTGGGGTTGTCCTCAAAGTGCGGCTCGGTGAGGCTTGCTCGCGCAGTTCCCCGCGCCCCTGATCGGCTCGGTCTTCGACTGCGGGTCGACTTGGGCCGGTCGCGCAGTTCCCCGCGCCCCTAGGTAGCTCCCAGCACCCGGTGCAATCAGCTCAGCCCCGTCCCCCTAGGGGCGCGGGGAACTGCGCGACCAGCCACCCACGGCCCGCGGACAAAGGCAGGTCCCAGGGGCGCGCCATCACTGGGCCGCAGGCACACACCCGGCCCCCAGGGGCGCGGGGAACTGCGTGGTCGGCCGGCCAGCGCCCGCGGGGAGCCATTCGTGGCCCGGGGCGGGCTAGTGGTCGGGGCGGAGTTCTGTGGGGCAGGCCGTTCCGCGGCGGAGGCTGTACGGCGACGCCAGGCGGTACGTACCCGCCCGGGGCGCGAGCAGCTCCGTCCACTCGTCCCCCGCCGCGTCCTCCGCCGCCTTCCACAGGCACCCGTTCGGATTCGTGTACGTCTTCGGCACCCCGTGCCCCCGCCGCTTCGACTCCGGAGTCTCCTGCGGCGGCTCCACACCCTTCCCCTTCTCGTCCACCAGCTTCAGCCACGGCGAGTACGGGATGCGGACCAGGACCCGGCCGGGTGCGCTCACCTTCAGCGTCCACTCGCCCTCCCCCGCGTGCTCCACCGTCGCGGGCGGGTCGGCGAGCGGGGTCGGGTTCTCGACCGCGAACAGCCGCCAGTCGGGGTTGTGCCACAGCTCCTTCAGATAGGGCTGGCCCTTCTGGATGAGCTTGGCCTCCTGCTCGGCGCCGTTGGAGTCCGGCGGGCCCATGGGCAGCACCACGTAGTGGACGGCCCAGCGGTCAAGCCAGCCCCGGTAGCTCGCCGAGTCCAGCGTGTCGTCGTAGAAGAGCGGGTTGCGCTCCATGTCGGCCTGGCGGTTCCAGCCCCGCGCGAGGTTGACGTAGGGGGCGACCGCGGAGGCCTCGCGGTGGCTGGAGGCCGGGACGACCTCGACGCGCCCGCGCTCGGCGCCGACCTGCTGGAGCTGGTCCACCAGCGGCGCGAGCGCACGCGCCCAGGACGCGGCGGGGGCGGTGCTGACGATGTCGTCGACGGCCTTGACGCCGATCCAGACGTTCATCCCGACGAAGGCGACGACCAGCACGTACCACTTGCGCGTGCGCGGCACCGCGTACGGCAGGGCGGCCAGCATCACCACACCGGCGAAGAGCATCGCGAGCCGGGTCACGTTGGACCCGATCTGCGAGTCGATGATCCAGGTGAGCAGCACGCCCACCCCGTACACCGCGGCGCCCGTGCGGACCGTCTTCCACTCGCGGGGCACCAGGAAGAGCGTGATCACCGCGAAGAGGAACGGCAGCGAGACCGAGGCCAGCGACATGGGCTGGGTGCCCGAGAACGGGAACAGCAGCGCGGAGAGCGCCACGACGACGACCGGCGGCAGCCCGAGGGCGTACGCGCCCGGGCGGCGCCCGTTCAGGAACAACGCGGCGGCGATCACGCCGAGGAAGAGCCCGGCCACCGGGCTGCTCGCGGTCGCGAGCCCGGCCAGCGGCGCGGCGACCACGCCCTTGGCCCACCGCTCGGTGCGCCAGCGGTGCGGCCAGCAGAACACCGCCGCGACCGCGCCGAGCGCGAACATCGTGCCGAGCCCGAAGGTCACGCGGCCGGAGCAGGCGTTGCACAGGAAGGCGAAGAGGGCCGCGAAGGTGCACGGCAGCGGATTGCGGACGGCCCGCACCCGCACCAGGATCAGCGTGGTCAGCCCGGCCGACACGGTCCCGGCGATCATCATCGTCGTACGGACGCCGAGCACCGACATCAGATACGGCGAGACGACGCTGTACGAGACGGGGTGCATGCCGCCGTACCACGCCAGGTTGTACGCGGAGGCGGGGTGGCGGCCGACGAACTCGGCCCAGGCATCCTGCGCGGCGAGGTCGCCGCCGCTGTTGGCGAAGAAGATGAACCAGAGGATGTGCCCGACGGCGGCGACGGCGGTGACGGCGACCACGGGGTGCCGGGCCGTGAACGCGCGCACCCGGGACACCACGTTCCGACCGGGGCCCGGCGCGGGGGCCGGGTCCGGGTCCGTGCCCGTGCCCGTGGGAGCCTGCTCGACCGCGCGCGCGGCCGTCTTCGTGGCCTCGTCCCGGCTCGCGTCCGGGGCCGGCCCGTCGTCCGGGGCCGGAGCCACGTCGAGGGGCCCGGTCAGGTTCTGGTCCCGCACCGGGTCCCTGCTCTCGTCCTGTATTCGCCCGTCCGGCCGAGAAGGGCTGCTGCCGTCGGCGCGTGCAGGCGTCGGCTCAGCGGTGGTCACTGCGGCTCTCCCGCCTCACACAGTCTCAGTCTCGGGACGTCTCTCGTCCCATCGCTCTTAGGGACGCCGCCCCGCGTCCTCCAGTTGACCGAAGCTAGCACGAGAGCGCGAGCGGCCTGTGCCCGAAGTCCGGCGACCACGGGTGGCCGTATCCGCCTGAACAAGATCATTCCGCCCGTCTCCTCCGTCCTGCGACGCCCCGGGGCTGCGGCCGGTACCGGCGCCCGCGAGCCCCGGCCCGCCGCATGGGCGCGGGCCCGCACCGTCCCCCGGTACGGGCCCGCGCTCCCTGCGTTCCGCTAGCCCAGACGAGTGAGCTTCGCCCCGAAGCCGGGCTCCGCGAGATCCTTCTTCAGGGCCACCGGAGCCGAGACCTGACCGGTGCCGGAGCCCACGGTCAGCTTGCCGACCACCGTGCCCGCCTTCGCGGAGTGCGGCACCTTGCCGCCGTCCGGCGTGAGCGAGATCGCCACCTTCAGGCTGGGCCATCCGGCGACGGTCAGGTCCTTGGTCGCGACGACCGGGTCCTTGCCGCCGAGGCCGTCGTCCACGTACCCGACGACGTCCCCCTTCTTGATCACGGTCTGCGACGTCAGCGACTTGCGGGTGGCGAGCAGGACGTCCTTGCTCACCTTGTTGACCAGATCGAGGATCGAGATCGCCTTGTGCTGGCCGAAGACCGCGCCGACGATCGTCTGCTTCGTACCGCCGACCTCCTTGACGGCGGCGAAGAGCAGGTTGCCGCCCGCCTTGGAGGTGGAGCCGGTCTTGATGCCGATCGCGCCGTTGAACGGCACCAGCTTGTTGTAGTTGAGCCACTTGCGGCCGGTCGAGTCGTACCAGTACGGCTGCCGGGTGATCTCCACCAGCGCCGGGTCCTTCACCAGCTCGGTCGCGAGCTTCACCTGGTCGGCGGCGGTCGAGACGGTGGTGGCGGTCAGACCGGACGGGTCGGTGTACGTGGTGTTCGTCATCCCGAGCTGCTTGGCGGTGTCGTTCATCTTCTTGACGAACGCCGCCTCGGAGCCCGCGTCCCAGCGCGCCAGGAGGCGCGCCACGTTGTTCGCGGACGGGATCATGACCGCGCTGAGCGCGTCCTTCTGGCTGAGCGACTGACCCGCCTTGATGGTGTCGACGGTCGACTCGTCCTTGCCGGCCTTGTTGTAGCCGCCCTCCTTCTCCGCGAGGTCGTCGACGCGGATGGAGGCGCCCTTGGAGCCGACCTTCATCGGGTGGTCGCGCATGATGATGTACGCGGTCATCGACTTGGTCACGCTGGCGATCGGGACCGGCTTCTCCTCGCCGAACCGCCCCACGGTGCCCAGGCCCGACACGGTGATCATGCCCTGGCCCTCGGACGGCCACGGCAGCTGCGGCGCGGCGCCGTCGAAGGTGAACTCGGGCGCCGACGTCATCGTCAGCTGGGCGTCCGGCAGCGGGCGTACGTACTGTACGACCGCAAAGACGATCAGCAGCAGGATGACCAGCGGGGTCCAGATCTTGAACCGCCGCACCGCGGTGCGGACCGGGGTCTGCGCCGGGGGCGGGGTGTTGGTGAGCTCCGCGAGCAGGTCGAGCGGCGGCTTCGGCGGCAGCGGCTGCTGCCGGGTCCGCTCGGCCGCGTCGGCGTCCGGCACGGAGATACGCGGCGAGACGGGCGGCTTCGCCGCGGCGGGCGCGGCGGCCTTCGCGGCCCCGGCCTCCGGCTCGGCGTCCGGGGCGGCCTTGGGGCCGGCCGGGCGTACGTCGTCGGAGCGCAGCGGCACGAAGGTGCTGCTGCGCTCGGCGGGGGCCTCGGCGGCGGGCCCGGCCGCGGAGTCGGCCTTGCCGCCCGGCCGCCGGATGGCGGTGGTCGGCTGGTCCACCACGGGCGGCTTGACGGCCTTGAAGACGGCGGTGGGCTGATCGACCCCGGCACCGGCGGCGGCAGCCGCGCCGGCAGCCGCGTCCGTGGTGCTGGGCTTGGCACCCCAGGAGGTGGCCCGGCCCCGGGGGGCGGGCTCGTCACCGTCGGGGGTGGGCTCGGTGGCGACGGGCTCGGCGCCGGCGGCCCCGGACTTCGCACCGGACCGCGATTCGGCGTCGGACTTCGCACCGGAGGCGTCGGACTTCGCGCCGGACCGCGGCTCGGCCTCGGGCTTCGAGTCGGCGGCCGCGGACTTCGCGCCCGTCTTGGGCTGCTCCATCGACTCGGCCTGGGACTCCGCGCCCGTCTTGGGCTTGGGCTCCGCTGCCGGCTCGACCGCGGGCTCCGCCTCGGGCCCGTCGGCGGCCTCGGAGACCTCGGAAGCCGCCGGAGCGGACGCGTCGGCACCCTCGCGGGTCCCCTTGTCCGCGGCCTTGCCGTCGCGGGACACCGGAGCGGCATCGGCATCGGCATCGGCGTCGGCCTTGGTGTCGGCCTCCGGGGTCTCCGGAGCGTCCTCGGCGGCGTCGGGGGCCGGGGCCTCCTCGGGGGCCGGGGCCGCCTTCGACGCGGGCGCGCTCTCCCGTGCGGGCGCGGCCTCCTCGTCGCCCTCGGCGTCCGCCCCGACGGGCTTCCCGGCCGAGGTCGCCTTCGCGGCACCGGCACCGGCACCGGCACCCGTGCTCGTACCCGTACCGGAGCCGGAGCCGGACTCGGCCGGCCCGTCCGCCTCCGGCGCCTCCGGGTCGTCGTCCGTGGCCACCCACGCCGCCACGGCCGCCCGCAGGCGGGTGTCGCGGGACTCGTGGTCCGCCTGGCGCGGGGCGCGGAAGACGGCGGTCGCCTGGTCCACGGGGGCGGGGTCGCCTTCCGCGGCCCGGTCGGCGCCGGCGTCCTCGTCCGAGCCGTTCACGGACGCGCTCGCGCCGGGGCTCGAAGACCCCTTCGCGGAGCCGTTCACCGGGCCGGCAGCGGAGCCGTTCGCGAGAGTGCCGCGCTCCGGTGCGGAACCGGACGCGGCACCGGGGCCGTCATCCTTTCCGAACACCGCCACACGGGGATCGCGTTCGCTCGGAGTCGTCTCCCCCGACGACTGCTGCTGCTTCGACCTGTCGGGGGACTCGCCCGCCACCGATGCCTCCTCCCGGCGCCCCGGGGCGCCGTCCGAACCTGTCCGAACCATCTACCAGTGTCCTGTGTGCGGGGTTGACCCCCGTGCTAGACGAGAACGACATACCTGTCGGTTCCCGTACTTTCCACCCAGGCGCTCTCGACAGATGAATGTGAGAGGGGTCACCCTGTCATTCATCCACGCGGGGAGGCATGGATGGGCAGGAGCCGCAGAACAATTCCGGAGGAGCTTCTGCTGCTCGCTCTGGACCCGGCCACGGGTACCACAGCGCAGCCGCAGTCGCTCGACCTCGGCCTCGCCGGAGCCCAGCTAGTGGAGCTGGCTCTGGCAGGACGGATAGCCCCAGACGGGGATCGTATCGCCGTGGTGATGGCACGGCCGACAGGAGATCCGACACTGGACTCCGCACTGGAACTGCTGCGCAGGCGCGGCAGTCCGGTCCGGGCCGTCCACTGGATCGGCGGGCCCCGGCTGGGGCTGCGCCAGATTTACCTCGCGCACCTGGAGCGGTGCGGCATGGTCCATGCCGTGGCGGGCCAGATGTGCGGGGTGCTGCCGACGACTCGCTACCAGGCGACGGACACGGCGATCAGCCGGGACATCAGGGCCCGGCTGGACAGTGCGATCCGCACCGGCGTACCGCCGGACCCGCGGACCGCGGCGCTCGCCGCGCTGGCCCACGCGGTCGGACTCGGCAAGCATCTGTACCCCGGCAACGAGGGGCGTTCATCGCGCTCCCGGCTCCGGGATCTGATCAGGCACGACCCGATGGGCGGACTGGTGGCGCACGCCGTCATGGACGTCCAGAACGGAGTGGGCGCGCAACCGCGCCGCAGCGCCGGCGGTCCCGCCGCCGCGGCGGGCGTCCGCGCGACCGCGACCGCGCCCGGTGTCCCGATGCAGCCGCACCGCGGCAGCATGGCGCGCGCCGTGGCCCACTAGCGGCCGCTCCGGCACCACCTCACGCACCACGGCACCACCGGCACGACGCGCACCACCGGCACGACCCGCACCACCCAGCACCAGGGCACCACCCCGCACCACCGCCGCACCGACGTCCCCCTCACGACCCGGTTCGGGAGACGCGTCACGGGCGCGCGGGGCCGGCCTCCGCCGGTCCCGCGCGCCGCGCGTCCGCCGAGGCCCGGCACCTCGTACCGCCGGTAGCCGGTGCCCCGCCGTGTGTGGCCATTTCCCAGCGCGGCCGGGAACATTGGTGGCAGTCTGCTGAGCACAAGAGCAGAAGAGCAGCAGAAGTGCCGCAGCCGGAGGTGCAGTTCCCGTGGCGTCCAACGTCAATCCCACCGTCAGGCGACGCCGACTGGGCCAGGAGCTCCGTCGGCTCCGCGAGCTGAAGGGCATGACGGCCGAGGAGGTCGCCGAGCGCCTGCTGGTCTCCCAGTCGAAGATCAGCCGGCTGGAGAACGGCCGCCGCTCCATCAGCCAGCGCGACGTGCGCGACCTGTGCGGGGTGTACGAGGTCGAGGACCACCGCATCGTCGACTCCCTGATGCAGATGGCCAAGGACTCCCGGCAGCAGGGCTGGTGGCACGCCTTCGGCGACATCCCGTACAGCGTCTACATCGGCCTGGAGACGGACGCGGCGAGTCTGCGCGTCTACGAGTCGCTGATCGTGCCGGGGCTGCTCCAGACCCGGGAGTACGCGCAGGCGGTCATCGAGGGCATGTGGCCGGAGGCCGCCTCCAGCGACATCGACAAACGGATCCAGATCCGGCTCAAACGCCAGGACCGGCTCACCGACCCGTCCAACCCGCTGCGCTTCTGGGCGGTCATCGACGAGGCGCTGCTGCGCCGGGTGGTCGGCAACGAGCAGATCATGCGCGACCAGCTGCTGCACCTGGCGCACCTGAGCGAGCAGCCGCACGTGACGCTCCAGGTCCTGCCGTACGACGCGGGCGCGCATCCGGGGATGTACGGCAAGTTCGCCATCCTGGAGTTCCACGACGCCATGGACGCGAGCGTGGTGTATCTGGAGGGCGTCACCAGCGACCTGTACCTGGAGAAGGCGGCCGACGTACAGAGCTACACCGTGATGTACGAGCACCTGCGGGCCAAGGCGCTCAGCGCCGAGCACTCACGGGACTTCATCCACCGCGTGGTGGACGGGTACTCGCTGTGAGCGAGTGACACGAGGGGCGGCCGGGCCCTCCGGGGCGGGCACCCTACACCTTGGCGTCCTCAACTGAGAAGAACCCAGGGGAATATGCCATCCGGACGGGTGAACGGCCCCTGCGGCCGGTGATGTTGCGGCGTAGCGTCACACGCAGACCCGCTGGCCCTCAGCGGCCGGGCACATCACCCGGACAACCGGATCAAGCATCGGAGTCATCATGCGTGTTCAGCAGCCTGCACTGACGGACTGGACCAAGTCCTCGTACTCCGCCGTGAACGGCGACTGCGTGGAGATCAAGGCGGCGGACCACTCCACCGTCTCCGTCCGCGACTCCAAGAACCCCCTCAACGGGAAGCTGGACTTCGCCCCCGAGACGTGGTCGGCCTTCCTCCAGGACGTCAACCGCACCTCCCCGCGTGGAGTCTGATCTTCACCGGCATCGCTCCACCGCGAAGTGAGCAAGGCCCTCTCGACTGGTCCGCCGTCCTGGCCGAGGGGGCTGGTTGCTGTCCGGGGCCGGCCGCTCAGCGGCGCAGCCGGTCGACATGGAGGTCCGTGCCCGGCACCGTGGGGATGAAGGGCGCGGCCAGCTCGACCCGCCCCAGCCCCGATGCGGCCACCGCCGCCTCCAGGTCCGCGAAGTGCTCCTGCCAGACCTCGCGCGGGTCCCGCTCCAGGAACCACAGCAGCGTGAGGCGGGTGTCGACCCCCTCGACCTGCTTGACGTAACTCATCCGGTCGCCGGGCAGCGGGGTCGGCCGGAAGACCGTCACCAGCGCGGCAGGCCCGCCCGCGAGCCGGCGCGGCAGATGCCGCGAGCGCAGCCACTCCACCAGCGCGGCACGCTGTGCGGCGTCCTCGGAGTCGATCACCTGGAGCACCAGGCCCGCGTACGGGTGGTCCAGCGCGTGGTAGTCGCGCGGACCGGCCGCCCCGTCCCGGTAGACGGTCGCCTCGTGGTCCTGGAAGGCCGTGAAGACGTGCGTACGGTCCTGGTAGACGCGGCCGTCCCGGTTGAGCCGCTTGTTGATGCCGACGGTCCACTTCATGTGGTCGTCGTAGCGGCCCTCGGTGATCCAGTACGTGGAGAGGTAGCACCCGGCGGTGACCGGCTGGGCGATCGCGGACTTCTCCGGGTAGCGCAGCTCCTGGAGTTCACGGGTGGCCACCCAGCGCCGTCCCGCGAACATCCAGGGCATCGCCATCGCCCCGGCGTAGTAGTGGTCGTCCTCGTACCAGCGGTTGTACGCGTACTCGTGGCCCGGATGCGGCTCCACCATGGTGATCAGGGCGTGGCCGGGGTGCACTCCGTACGGCCCCACCGCCGCCAGCTCCGCGTACGTCCCGCTCCTGGTCTCCTCGCCCACCGCGCTCCCCTTCCCTCCTGCCGCCGACCGCCCTACTCTGACGCCCCGTCAGAAGAACTGCCAGAGCCGGGAGGCGCCCAGATGTCGCTGAGCGGGAAGACGGTCGTCGTGTCCGGCGTCGGGGCGGGACTCGGACACCAGGTGGCCGCGACCGTCGTCCGGGACGGGGCCAACGCGGTGCTCGGCGCGCGCACCGAGGAGAACCTGGTCAAGACCGCCCACGAGATCGACCCCGGGGGCGTCCACACCGCCTGGCGGGCGACCGACATCACCGTGGAGGCGCAGTGCGAGGCGCTGGCCGCGCTGGCGCTGGAGCGGTTCGGCCGGATCGACGCGGTGGTCCATGTCGCCGCCTGGGACAGCTACTTCGGCGGGGTCGAGGACGCGGACCTCGCTACCTGGCAGGGCGTCCTCGACGTGAATCTGCTCGGCACCCTGCGGATGACCCGGGCCTGCCTGCCGGCGCTCAAGGAGCGCGGCGGCGCGGTGGTCGTCATCGGCACGCAGTCGGCGATCGCCGCGCCCTCCCAGGTGAGCCAGGCGGCGTACGCGGCGTCCAAGGGCGCGCTGACCTCCGCGATGTACTCCATGGCCCGGGAGTTCGGGCCGCACCGGATCCGGGTGAACACGGTCCTGCCGGGGTGGATGTGGGGCCCGCCGGTGCAGGCGTACGTCCGCTTCACCGCGCACACCGAGAAGGTGCCCGAGGCCGAGGTGCTGGGGCGGCTCACCGAGCGGATGGCGCTGCCGGAGCTGGCGACGGACGCGGACGTGGCGCACGCCGTGGCCTTCCTCGCCTCGGACCGGGCCAGGGCGATCACCGGACAGTCGCTGCTGGTGAACGCGGGGGAGATCATGCGCTAGCAGAACCAGCCGACCCGCTCTCTCGGCCGCACGGGACCCGCATCCCGTGCGGCCGTTCACGTAGGTACGCGTCTGACGAAGTGGCCCGTTCATGGTGGGGCGGGACCGCTCGGGGCGACAACACCCGCCCAAGTAAAGGCGAAGCAAAATCGTTCTGCTTCCTGACCTGTGTTCATATCCGTGACCACTGAACGTCTTGACCCGCCCTCCGAACAGACGGTTCAATCCCCGGAAGTCCCCGCTCCCGCACGGGGCCCGCTGAGCCGGACGTACTGACGAAGAGCACCGGCATACATCTCGACGTTCACAAGGCGGACCCCTCGGAGGGGACAATGAACAGTCTCGACTGGGCCGTACTCATCGGCTACTTCGGCGTCATGGTCGCGATCGGCGTCTGGTCCCACAAGCGGGTGGACGACGTCTCCGACTTCTTCACGGCCGGGGGCCGGATGCCCTGGTGGCTCTCGGGCATCTCGCACCACATGTCCGGGTACAGCGCGGTGATGTTCACCGGATACGCGGGGATCGCCTACCGCTACGGCGTGACGTCCTTCGTCACCTGGTCCTTCCCCATCGCGGTCGGCATCGGCATCGGCGCCAAGCTCTTCGCGCCCCGGCTCAACCGGCTGCGCTCCAAGCTGCACGTGGCCTCACCGCTCGAATACCTCAAGAACCGCTACAACATCTCCACCCAGCTCGCCCTCGCCCTGTCCGGAATGCTGCTCAAGATCGTGGACGTGGGCGCCAAGTGGGCCGCCATCGCCACCCTGCTGTCGGTCTTCACCGGGGTCACCCTCACCCAGGGCATCTTCATCACCGGCTGCATCACCGCCGTGTACTGCACGGTCGGCGGGCTGTGGGCGGACGCGCTCACCGAGCTCGGGCAGTTCGTCATCCAGCTGTGCGCGGGTGTCGCCATGCTGGTGGCGACGATGGGCAAGCTCGGCGGGTTCAGCGCGCTGTGGACGGTGTGGGACAAGCTCCCCAGCGGCCACGCCGAACCCACCGCCGGGCCCTACACGGTGACGTTCCTGCTCGCGTTCCTCTTCATCAAGACCTTCGAGTACAACGGCGGGATGTGGAACCAGGCCCAGCGGTACATGGCCACCGACTCGGCCCGCTCCGCGACCCGTTCGGCCCGGCTCTCCGCGATCCTGTGGCTGGTGTGGCCGGTGGTGCTCTTCTTCCCCATGTGGTGCGCGCCGCTGGTGGTGCACGCCAAGAAGCCGGACGCCTCCGACTCGTACGCCCTGATGACCGAGACCCTGCTGCCGCACGGACTGCTCGGCCTGGTCATCGTCGGGTTCTTCTCCCACACGATGGCCATGTGCTCCTCGGACGCCAACGCCATCTCCGCCGTCTTCACCCGGGACATCGCCCCGGCGCTCTCGCGGCGGGCGCGCGGCTGGGACTCGCGAGCGGGGCTGCTGGCGGCGCGCCTGTCGACGCTGGTGTTCCTGGGCCTGTCGATGGCGATCGCCACCCAGGTCAACTCGCCCGCGTTCAAGGACATCATCACCGTGGTGATCAAGTGGGTGGCGGGTCTGATGGGCCCGATCGCGATCCCGTTCATGCTGGGCATGCTGCGCGCCTTCCGCAAGTCCGGCCCGACGGCGGCACTGACCAGCTGGGCGGTGGGCCTGGTGGTGTTCTTCCTGGTCAACTACAACCTGGACGGCTCCGACCGTACGGGCGTGGCGCTCCAGTACCAGGTGTCGGTGCCGCTGGCGGTCTCGCTGGTGCTGTACGTGGTGATCGGCCTGATCAAGCCGGAGGACACCCCCGAGCGGGACGCGCTGCTGGCCCGGATCAACTCCGACGGCGACGGGCCGGGGGCCGGGACGGGTTCCGGTGCCGGATCCGCGTCGGCGGCGGTCCCCGCGCAGACCGGGGAGGCGAAGGCGCTGGAACTCTGAGCGCGGGCTACCCCGGGGGATAACGGGCGAGCCACCCCGGGGTGCTGACACCCGGGCCGTGCAGGGCGGGCCCCTGCGTCATCTCCATCGCGAAGTCGTCGGCGAGTTC
This sequence comes from Streptomyces sp. NPDC005878, assembly GCF_040629815.1. NCBI lineage: Bacteria > Bacillati > Actinomycetota > Actinomycetes > Kitasatosporales > Streptomycetaceae > Streptomyces > Streptomyces sp. NPDC005878. The sequence goes on along the minus strand of NZ_JBEXWK010000027.1, from coordinate 96,140 downwards.
GAGGACGGTGGCGCGCCCTTCCAGCCCCGCGAGCCAGCCGGGCGGGAGGGCGGTCTCGCCGTGCAGGGCGCCCAGGAGCGTGCCGCACAGGGTGCCGGTGGCGCCGGACGGGCCGTCGTGGTTGACGGCGAGCAGCAGGCCGTGGCGGACGTCCTCGCCGACGAGGGCGCAGTACACGGCGATGGCCAGCGCGTCCTGGGCGAGGTGCCCCTCGCCCAGCGAGGCAACCAGACCCGGGCTGGGCATGCCCTGGCGTACGGCGCCGAGCGCGTGCTGGAGGGCGTCCGTGACCGGCTGGTGGCCGGGGCGCTGGGCGAGCAGACCGAGCGCCCGCTGGACGGCCGCGTCCAGGGACTCGCCCCGGGCGAGCCCGTGCACGACCACCGCGAAGGCGCCGGCCGAGAGGTACGCGGTGGGGTCGCCGTGGGTCTGGGCGGCGCACTCCAGGGCGAGCTGGAGCACGAGCTGCGGCTCCCAGCCGACGAGCAGGCCGAAGGGGCCGGAGCGGGTGACGGCGGCCGGGTCGCGGGCGTCGGGGTTCTTGGGCCGGTCGAGGGTGCCCATGATGTCGTCGGCGAGCCCGAGCAGGCACGGCCGGGCCGGGTCGCGTCTGCTGTACAGCCACTCCTGCCCGGCCAGCCAGCCGTTGTCGGCCCGCCGCTCGTCCGGCCCCCAGTCCCGCTGGGTGGCGCTCCAGCGCCGGTACGCCCGGTGCACGTCGGTCGGCGGGTGCCAGGCGCCGGTGTCGCGGCGGACCTGGGCGCGGATGAGGCCGTCGACGGTGAAGAGGGTGAGCTGGGTGGCGGCGCTGATCCGGCCCGGGGCGGCGGCGGGGCCGGCGGCCGGGCCCGTGACGCCCCGCGGCCCGTACCGGGTGCGGATGGCGTCGAGGGCGAGGGGGGTGACCGGAGCGCCCAGGGCGTCGCCGATCGCCCCGCCGAGGAGGCTGCCGCGGACCCGGCTGCGGAAGTCCTGCTGCTCGGTGCGGCCCCATATGGAGGTGGGGGGTTTGGTGGGGCCGGTGGCTGCTGCTGTGGGGGCGGCGGTCATGGCGCAGCACTGTAATTGATTGGGTGCGGGTGAATAAGACCGCGGGGGATCGGTCTGTGGCGGGTTTTGATCCCCCACCCCGCCCCTTCCCTGAACCCTCCGGGGGCCCTTCGGGGGGCCCTCCCGGGGGTGGGAGGTCGTGTGCGGGACGTGGAGGGTTGCCCGCGCAGTTCCCCGCGCCCCTTCAGGGCCCGGTGGTCGTCTGCCGGTTGTGGAGGGTTGCTCGCGCCGTTCCCCGCGCCCCTTCAGGGGGCGGTCGTCGTCTGCCGGTTGTGAAGGGTTGCTCGCGCCGTTCCCCGCGCCCCCAACCCCGCTTTCGACCGCGGACCGTGGGTGGCTGGTCGCGCAGGCCCCTTCAGGGCCCGGGCGTCGTCTGCGGGTTGTTGGGGTGGGGGGTGTTCAGTTCTGTGTGCAGGCGGGTTCTCATCGTGAGTGCCCAGGTGTAGTCGGGGTCCAGCTCCAGCGCGCGGTCGTAGTCCGCCAGTGCCTCCTCGTGGCGGCCCAGCGCCTCCAGGGACAGGGCGCGGCTGCCCAGTGCCCACGCGTACGTCCCGTCCAGCGCGAGGGCGCGGCCGTACTCCGCCACCGCCTCCTCGTGGCGGCCCGCCGAGCGCAGCACGTCGCCGCGCTCGCCGACCACCCACGCCGGCTCCGCCGACAGCCGTTCGGCGCGCTCCAGGTCGGCGAGCGCGCCCTGCGGGTCCGCGAGGTCGCGCCGCACCTGGGCCCGGCGCACCAGCGCCCACACGTAGTCCCGGTTCAGCTCCAGGGCCCGGTCCAGGTCCGCCAGGGCCTCCTCCACCCGGCCCGTCTGGTGGCGGATCCGGCCGCGGCTGGCCGGGGCCCAGGCGTCGCCCGGGTCGAGCAGGATCGCACGGTCGAGATCGGCCAGCGCCTCCTCGAAGCGCCCCAGCCGCCGGTACATGTCGCCCCGGTAGCCGATGTAGTACGCGTCGTCCGGCGCCAGTTCGCACGCCCGGTCCAGGTCGGGCAGCGCCACCGCCGGGCCGTCCAGGGCGCACCGCGCCACGGCCCGCCCGTAGTACGCCCGGGCCCGCCCCGGGTCGAGCGCGATCGCCCGGTCCAGTTCGGTCAGTGCCTGGTCGTGGGCGCCGGTGTGGCGCAGTTCCCTGGCCCGTACGACATGGGCGGCCGCGCGGCCCTGCGCGTCGAGGCCGCCCCGGGACAGCAGCAGCGCCAGCACCCCGGCCACGCCCGCCGGTTCGCCGCCGAGCGCCGCCAGGCAGTCCGCGCCCCACTGCCGCAGCGTCCCGTCGTCGGCGTCCTCGCCCGCCTCGGCGAGCGTGGTGGCCCAGCGGCGGGCGACGGCGGGCCCGGCGTCGCACGCGTCCACACCGTCGCGCAGCATCCGGGCGAGCGCGGCCCCCGGCCGGGCGCACAGCAGGTGGTACGCCTCCTCCAGGCGCAGCTCCCGCCACCGCTCCCCGCTCCAGGGCCGCCGGGCGGGGACGGGTCCGGCGGCCTCGCGGCGCGCCCCGAGCGCCTCGGCGAGCCGCAGGTGGCCGGCGCTCCAGCGGCCCGGCGAGCCGGTGCGCTGGACGCCGAGCATGGCGGTGCGCACCACCCGGTGGTACTGGGCGCGCCCGCCGTGGTCGCTGACGAACGGCAGGGACCGCAGCCATCCGTACAGGCCCGCCGCGTCCTCCTCGACCGCCGCCCGGAACACGTCCTCGTCGATGTGCCGGGGCAGCGCGCAGGCGAGCGCTGCGGCCCGCCGCACCGGGTCGCCCTCCCACTTCAGGAAGCGGTCCACGGCGGTGGCGCCGGGGGCGCGCGCGTCGCCGGGGTTCTGGGCGAGCGTGGAGACCAGGACCGGCAGCCGGCCCGACAGCCGCAGCACGTCGCGGACGACGTCCTCGTCCACCACGCCCTTGGCGGCGAGCAGTTGGCGTGCCTCGGTCTCGGTGAACAGGTCGAGCGGCAGCTCGGCCACCAGGTCCGCGCTGTCCGCCCAGCAGCCGGGGTCGAGCCGGCGCTGGCCCGCGAGGACCACCACGACCCGGGCGGGCAGCGCCCCGTAGCGCTCGGTGGTGATCAGGTCGCGCAGCCAGGTGTCGAGGAAGGGCGAGGTGCGCTCGTAGGTGTCGAAGAAGAGCACCGTCCACGGCGCCTCCCCGGCGAGCCGCGCCAGCTCCGCCACGAACACCGGGGTGAGGACCCGCACCGGGTCCAGGACCAGCTGGACGTCCTCCTGCTTGCCGAACCGGGCGCTCAGCGCCGCCCGCGCCCGGTCCGCGCCCTGGGCGAGCCGCTGGGCGTCCACCCCGCCCGCGAGCACGCCCACGCCCGGCACCAGGCCGAGGCCCGCCAGGGACGCCTGGGCGAGCACCGAGGAGCCGGGCGAGGGCGCGGCGGGACCGGGGCCGGCGGGGGCGGCGGACTCCGCCTCGTACCGCATCCGGCGGTAGGTGGCGAGGAGCCGCTCCAGGGACTTGAACGGGTGCCCCTGGCGGGCGAAGTGGGCGCAGAGCGCGGTGAGCGTCTCGGGAACGCTGTTGGCGTCCTCGTCGGCGCAGGCGGTCACCGCGCCGCGTTCGCGCGCGGTGTGTTCCAGCTCGCGCACCAGGGAGGTCTTGCCGACCCCGGCGGCGCCGTGGACGTGGAAGACGAACCGGTGCCGCTCGTCTTCGACGGGGATGTCGAAGTTCTGCCGGAACAGCGCGAGTTCGCCGCGCCGCCCCACGAACCCCGCCCGTCTGCGCCGCCGGATGAGCTCCTGCATCGACGCGCCGCCCGCTGCCATGGGACCAGTATGCGACGCCCCTCCGACAGCGGGCCCCCGGCCGGTCCCTCAGCCCCTCAGCCCCTCAGTCCCCCAGCACCGGCAGCAGCTCCGGCAGGTGCCCGTCGGAGGCGAGCGCCGCCTCCCGCCGCTCGGGCGGCACCTCGCCGTAGAGCGTGGTGCGGGGCCTGGCCGGGCGGCCCGCGGCCCGCGCGATGGCCTCCAGGTCCTTGATGGAGCGGTACGAGCCGTAACTCGACCCGGCCATCCGGGAGATGGTCTCCTCCATCAGGGTGCCGCCCAGGTCGTTGGCGCCCGAGCGCAGCATCTCGGCGGCGCCCTCGGTGCCCAGCTTCACCCAGCTGGTCTGGATGTTCGGGATGTGCGGGTGCAGCAGGAGGCGGGCCATCGCCACCACCGCGCGGTTGTCGCGGGTGGTCGGGCCGGGGCGGGCGATCCCGGCCAGGTAGACGGGCGCGTTGGTGTGGATGAAGGGCAGGGTCACGAACTCGGTGAAGCCGCCGGTCTCCTGCTGGATGCGGGAGAGCGTACGGAAGTGGCCGAGCCAGTGGCGGGGCTGGTCCACGTGCCCGTACATCATCGTGGAGGAGGATCGGATGCCCAGCTCGTGGGCGGTCTTCACGACCTCGATCCAGGTGGCGGTGGGCAGCTTGCCCTTGGTGAGGATCCAGCGGACCTCGTCGTCGAGGATCTCGGCGGCCGTGCCGGGGATCGAGTCGAGGCCCGCCTCCCGGGCGGCGGTCAGCCACTCCCGGATGGACAGGCCGGTGCGGGTGGCGCCGTTGACGACCTCCATCGGCGAGAAGGCGTGCACGTGCATGCCCGGCACGCGCTCCTTCACCGCGCGCGCGATGTCGAAGTACGCCGTGCCCGGCAGGTCCGGGTGGATGCCGCCCTGCATGCACACCTCCACCGCGCCCACCTCCCACGCCTGTTCGGCCCGGTCGGCCACCTGCGACAGGGACAGGGTGTAGGCGTCGGCGTCGGTGCGGCGCTGGGCGAAGGCGCAGAAGCGGCAGCCGGTGTAGCAGACGTTGGTGAAGTTGATGTTCCGCGTGACGATGTACGTGACGTCGTCGCCCACCACGTCCCGGCGCAGCTCGTCCGCGATCCGGCAGAGCGCGTCCAGGGCGGGGCCGTCCGCGTGCAGCAGCGCCAGCGCCTCGTCGTCGGTCAGCTTCGTCGGGTCGTCGGCGGCGGTGGCGAGCGCGGCCCGTACGTCGGTGTCGATGCGGGAGGGCGCCATGCCGGGAACGGCCGCCTCCCGCAGCGCCTCCCAGTCGCCGTACACCTCGTCGAAGTCGTCGCGCCGGTCGGCGGTGCGGCCCTCGGTGTCGATGGTGCGGTGCAGATCGGTGCGGCCGGTGGCGGCGAAGGCCTCCTCGGGCTCCTGCCACGGGTGGCCCTCGACCACCGCGTCCGGCCGGGCCAGGCCCGTCTGCGGATCCGCGAGCGCCCGTACGTGCGGCAGCAGCCGGGGGTCCAGCCAGGGCTCGCCGCGCAGCACGAACTCGGGGTACACGCACAGGCGTTCGCGCAGCTCGAAGCCGGCGGCGGCGGACTCCGCGGCGAGCAGCTCGATCTTCGGCCAGGGCCGCTCGGGGTTCACATGGTCGATGGTGAGCGGCGAGACCCCGCCCCAGTCGTCGATGCCCGCCCCGATGAGCCGTCCGTACTCGCTGTCCACCAGGTTCGGCGGCGCCTGGAGGCAGCCGGAGGGGCCCATGATGTGCCGGGCCACCGCGACCGTGGCGACCAGCTCGTCCAGCTCCGCGTCCGGCATGCCGCGCATCGCGGTGTCCGGCTTGGCGCGGAAGTTCTGGATGATCAGTTCCTGGACGCCGTGGTAGGCGCGGGCCACGCGGCGCAGCGCGAACAGCGAGTCGGCGCGCTCCTCGTACGTCTCGCCGATCCCGATGAGCAGCCCGCTGGTGAAGGGGACGGAGGAGCGGCCGGCGTCCTCCAGGACCCGCAGCCGTACGGCGGGCTCCTTGTCGGGCGAGCCGAAGTGCGGGCCGCCCGGCTCCGACCACAGCCGGGTCGCCGTCGTCTCCAGCATCATGCCCATGCTCGGGGCGACCGGCTTGAGGCGCTGGAAGTCGGTCCACGACAGCACCCCCGGGTTGAGGTGCGGCAGCAGACCGGTCTCCTCCAGGATGCGGACGGAGATGGCCCGCACATAGGCGATGGTGTCGTCGTAGCCGTGCGCGTCCAGCCACTCGCGCGCCTCGGGCCAGCGGTCCTCCGGTTTGTCGCCGAGGGTGATCAGCGCTTCCTTGCAGCCGAGCGCGGCGCCCCGGCGGGCGATGTCGAGGACCTCGTCGGGGGACATGAACATCCCGTGCCCGGCCCGGCGCAGCTTGCCGGGGACGGTGACGAAGGTGCAGTAGTGGCACTTGTCCCGGCACAGCCGGGTGAGCGGCAGGAAGACGCTCTTGGAGTACGTGATGACGCCCGGGCGGCCCGCCGCCTCCAGGCCCGCGTCGCGTACCCGGGCGGCGGAGGCGGCGAGGTCCACCAGGTCCTCGCCGCGCGCCTGGAGCAGGACGGCCGCCTCGGCGGTGTCCAGCGCGACCCCGTCCCGGGCGCGTTTCAGGGCGCGCCGCATCGCGTTGGCGGTGGGTGCGGGGGCCTGCGGTTGCTGCGCGCTGGAGGTCATCCCCCGAGCATACGAGCGGGACCCTCCGGGGCAGGCCCGGTCCTCGCCCGGAGCGGGCGGCTCAGACGGCCGCCGTCAGGAACGGCTCGAAGTCGTCCAGGGTCTTCAGGACCGTCGCCTCGTCCGCCGACGGGAGCTGGAGGACGACCTCCTCGACGCCGAGCCGCTGGTAGTGGGCGAGCTTGCCCGGGTCGGGCAGGACCGCGTACGGGACGACGTGGAGGTCGGCCGGGGCGCGGCCCGCCTCCTCCCAGACGCGCCGCAGCAGCGGCAGCGAGTCGGTCAGCCCGCCCCCGCCGATCGGCAGCCAGCCGTCGGCGTACTCGGCGATGTGCGCGAACAGCTTCGGCCCCGCCGCGCCGCCGACCAGGACGCGCGGCGCCCCGTTCCGCACCGGCTTGGGGTGGGCCTCGCTGGCGCGCAGCGAGCCGAAGCGGCCCTCGTACGCGGTGGGCTTCTCCGCCCACAGCGCCCGCATCAGCGCCATGCGGTCGCGCACCAGCTCGCGGCGCGTGGACCACTCCACGCCGTGGTCGGCGGCCTCCTCGCGGTTCCAGCCGTAGCCGACGCCCAGGGTGAAGCGGCCGCCGGAGAGGTGGTCCAGGGTCGCGGCCTGCTTGGCCAGGTCGATCGGGTCGTGCTGGGCGACCAGCGTGATGCCGGTACCGAGGCCCAGCGCGGGGGCGACGGCGCTCATCTGCGCCAGGGCGATGAAGGGGTCCAGGGTGCGGCTGTACTGGCGGGGCAGCTCGCCGCCCGGCGGGTACGGCGAGAGGCGCTCGACGGGGATGTGCGTGTGCTCCGGCAGATACACCCCGGAGAATCCGCGCTCCGCCAGCTCGCGGGCGAGCCGGACGGGGGTGATCGTCTCGTCGGTGAGGAAGATCGTGGTGGCGATACGCATCCCCACTTCCTATCCCCGCGCCCCTCCGGGTGCAAGGGATACGCCCCGGCCACCACCGCCGCGGACCGGCCACGCGGGCGCCACGGACCGGCCACCGCCCAACCGCCGCCCCTTGCCCCGGGGTTCACCGGCGCGTACGACTGTGGGCAGCGACGGACACGTACCGACAGGCCCCCTTCCACCCCCGCTGGGAGTACCCGCCATGACCGGATCCGAGGACAGAGCCCAGGACACCGCGCGCGACACGACCCTGGGTCGGCGCGGACTGTTCGTGACGGGCGCGGCAGCCGCGCTGACGCTGGGAACCGTGAGCTTCGCGAACGCGGCACCCGGCGGCGGTGGCGGTACCGGCGGCGACGGCTCCCGGGAGACGACCCGGGTCGTCACCGGCACCCTGCCGCCCGGCTCGCCCGACTTCGTGTACCTGCCGGTGGAGATCCCGCGCGGGGTGCGCGAGCTGGCCGTGGCGTACACGTACGAGAAGGCGGCCGTCCCGGCGGGCACGCCCAACAACGCCCTGGACATCGGCGTCTTCGACGAGCGGGGCACCGCGCTGGGCGGCCGGGGCTTCCGGGGCTGGTCGGGCGGGGCCCGCACCGAGTTCTTCATCCGGGCGGACGCGGCGACCCCCGGCTACATCCCGGGCCCGGTGCGCGCCGGGACCTGGCACATCGCGCTCGGCCCCTACACCGTCGCGCCGCAGGGGCTGCCGTACACGGTGACGATCACCCTGAAGTACGGCGAGCGGGGCCGCACGCCCCGGCCCGTGTACCCGCCGTCCCGGGCCAAGGGGCGCGGCCGGGCCTGGTACCGGGGCGACTGCCATCTGCACTCCTGGTACTCCGACGGCAGGCGCACCCCCGCCGAGATCGCGGCGCTCGCACGGGCGGCGGGCCTGGACTTCATCAACACCTCCGACCACAACACGCACGCCTCGCACCCCGCGTGGGAGGGGCTGTGGGGCGACGACCTGCTGATCCTCACCGGCGAGGAGATCACCACCCGCAACGGCCACGTGCTGGCGCTCGGCGTCGACCCGGGCACCTTCGTCGACTGGCGCTACCGCGCCCGCGACAACCGCTTCGGCCACTTCGCCCGGGAGATCCGGCGCGCCGGGGGCCTGGTCGTCCCGGCGCATCCGCACGGCACGTGCGTCGGCTGCAACTGGAAGTTCGGGTTCGCCGAGGCGGACGCGGTGGAGGTGTGGAACGGGCCGTACACCCCCGACGACGAGGTCTCGCTCCAGGAGTGGGACGGCACGCTGGCGGTGGCGGCCCGCTCGGGCGGGCGCTGGACCCCGGCGATGGGCAACAGCGACGCCCACCGGGACCCCGACCGGATCGGCGGCCCCCAGACGGTGGTCCTCGCCGACGACCTGTCCCGGGAGGCCGTCCTGGCGGGTCTGCGGGCGGGCCGTTCGTACGTGGCGGAGTCCTCGGCGGTCTCGCTGGCCTTCGGGGTGACGGGCGGGCGGGGCGAGCACGCGGGCATCGGGGGCCGGCTGCGGGTGCCCGCGGACGCGCCGGTCACGGTACGGCTGGACGTCACGGGCGCACCCGGCTGCACGGCGTCGTTCGTGACGGACCAGGGGACGGTGTTCAGTGCGGGGGTGGGGGGGTCCGGGGCGGGGGGTGTGGAGTGGGGGACGACGGGTTCGTACGCGAGTTACGTACGGGCGGAGGTCCGCCACCCACCGGTGGTGCCGGGGATGCCCGGACCGTTGGCGGCGTTCACGAATCCGGTGTTCCTGGGGGAATGATTCCGGCCAGGGGTTCGCGTGCGGGCCGGTGGTGGCTTGCCCGCGCAGTTCCCCGCGCCCCTTAAGGGCCCGATTTCACCTGCGGGCGGGTGGGGCCGGTTGCTCGCGCAGTTCCCCGCGCCCCTCTAGGGCCCGATTTCGTCTGCGGGCCGGTGGGGGCTTGCCCGCGCAGTTCCCCGCGCCCCTCAAAGGCCCGATTTCACCTGCGGGCCGGTGGCCGGTTGCTCGCGCAGTTCCCCGCGCCCCTCTAGGGCCCGATTTCGTCTGCGGGCCGGTGGGGGCTTGTCGCGCAGTTCCCCGCGCCCCTAGGTAAGTCCCCCGCACCCGGAAAAACCCAGCTCAGCCCCGTGCCTCCAGGGGCGCGGGGAACTGCGCGAGCAACCCACCACAACCCGCAGACAAACGAGGGTTTCCAGGGGCGCGGGGAACTGCGCGACCAGCCCACCACAACCCGCAGACGAACCCCCGGCTCAGAAGGGGCGCGGGGAACTGCGCGGGCGGACCCCGCCGGCCCGCAGACGAATCCCCGGCCCAGGAGGGGCGTGGGGGAGCCGGCGCCGGGTCGCAGGCGGGGCCCCGGCCCCTTCAGCCCCCGCCCCGCAGGGACTTACCCCGGCCAGACGATCGCCTGGAGCTCGCTGTACGCCTGCAAGGCGTACGACCCCACATCCCTCCCCACCCCGCTCCTCTTGAACCCCCCGAACGGCGCCTCCATGTTCCGCCCCACCGTGTTCACCCCCACCCCTCCCGCCCGCAGCCGGCGCGCCACGCGGAAGGCGCGGGCCACGTCGCCCGACCAGACGTAGTCGATCAGGCCGTAGTCGCTGTCGTTGGCCAGCGCGACGGCCTCCTCCTCGTCGTCGAACGGCACCACCGCCACCACCGGCCCGAAGATCTCCTCGCGGACGACGCGCATGTCGTTGGTGCAGTCGGCGAGGAGGGTCGGCGCCACATAGAACCCGCGCCCCAGCGGCGGCCGTTCACCCCCGGCCACCACCCGCGCCCCCTCCTTCCGCCCCAGCTCCACATACGCCTCCACCCGCTCCCGGTGCGCCGCCGAGATCACCGGCCCGACCACCGTCCCGGGTGCGGAGGGGTCACCCACCGGCAAGTGGCTGGCGTACAGGGCCAGTTGCCGCACCAAGTCGTCGTGCACCGACCGGTGCACCAGCACCCGCGTCGGCGCCGTGCAGATCTGGCCGCTGTAGAACGAGAACGTCGTGCCGATCCCCCGCACCGCCGACTCCAGGTCCGCGTCCTCGAAGACCAGCGCCGCGCCCTTGCCGCCGAGCTCCATCAGCTGGCGTTTCATCCCCCGGCCGCACACCTCCGCGATGCGCTGCCCGACCGCCGTGGAGCCGGTGAAGCTGACCATGTCGACGTCCGGGGAGTCCACGGCCGCCTCCCCCACGGCCGGGGCGGAACCGGTGACGACGTTCACCACGCCCGGCGGCACCCCCGCCTCCGCGAGCGCCTCGGCCATGCGGAAGACGGAGAGGGGGTCCTGCGGGGCGGGTTTCACCACCACCGTGTTGCCCAGGGCGAGCGCGGGCGCGATCTTGCCCGCCGGGTTGGCCCAGGGGTTGTTGTACGAGGTGACGCAGGTGACCACGCCCACCGGCTGCCGTACCGCGACCGCCCCGAAGACGCCCGCCTTCCCCATCGGCCCGGCCTCGTTGATCTGCGGCGGTACGGCGCTCTCGACCGGTTCCAGGGCGCCCCTGGCGTACCGCCGGAAGCGGGCCGCGCCCACCGCGACCTGCATCCCGCGCGCGGTGGCGGTGGTGGCGCCGCTCTCGGCGCGGGCGAGTTCGGCGTACGGGGTGAACTCGCGCTGGATGACGTCGGCCGCCCGGTCGAGGATCGCGGCCCGCTGTTCGGGGGTGGTGCGGGACCAGCCGTCGAAGGCCGCGCGGGCCGCCGCGGCCGCCTCGTACACCTGGGCGCGGCTCGCCTCGGGGGCCAGGCCCACCACTTCCTCGGTGGCGGGGTCGACGATCTCGTACCGTCCGCCGTCCGGCTCGACCCACTCGCCCCCGAGGAACAGCTTCGGCTCGTACACGCTCACTTGACCGACACCGTCCTCGTGTCGCGGCCGGAGCGCAGGACCGTCCCCGGCACGGCGCCGGTCACCACGTCGTCGCGGATCGTCTCGACGCCGTTGACGCGGACCGAGACGACCCCGATCGCCTTGGAGTCCAGGCGGGGGCTGCGGCCGGGCAGGTCGTGGACGAGGGTGGCGGGGCCGGCCGCGACGCGTTCGGGGTCGAAGAGGACGAGGTCGGCGTGGTAGCCCTCCTCGATCCGTCCGCGCCCGCGCAGCCCGAACAGCCGGGCGGGGTCGTCGCTGAGCATCTTCACCGCCTGCTCCAGCGGTACGAGGCCGCGTCCGCGCAGACAGTCCCCGAGGAAACGGGTGGTGTACGGGGCGCCGCACATCCGGTCGAGGTGGGCGCCCGCGTCGGAGCCGCCGAGCAGGACGTCCTCGTGCTGCCAGGTCTCCTGGCGCAGCGCCCAGCTGGCCGGGTCGTTGTCGGTGGGCATCGGCCACAGCACGGTCCGCAGCCGGTCGTGGGCGCAGATCTCGACCAGGCAGTGGAAGGGGTCCTGGCCGCGTTCGGCGGCGATGTCGCGCACCACGCGGCCGGTGAGCGAGGCGTTGGCCTCGGAGTAGGTGTCGCCGATGACGTACCGGCCGAAGTCGGCCAGGCGCCGGAAGACCCCGGCCTCCTTGCTCTGGGCGCGGCGCAGCATCTCGGCGCGTACGGCCGGGTCGCGCAGCTTCGCGATCCGCTCGGGGACGGGGAGGTTCAGGATCTCCCCCCACCCCGGGATGAGGTTGAGGGCGCAGAAGGTGCCGAGCGACATGTTCATCGGGGTGAGGATCGGCATGGTCAGCGCGACGATCCGGCCGCCCGCGCGGCGGGCCCGCTCACTGGCGGCGAGCTGGCGCGGGACGCGTTCGGGGACGGCCGCGTCGATGGTGAGCACGTTCCAGTTGAGGGGACGCCCGGCGGCGGCCGACATCTCCACCAGGAGGTCGATCTCCTCGTCCGAGAACTGGTCGAGGCACCCCGCCACGATCGCCTCGATCTGGGTGCCCTCGTGCTGCCCGACCGCCCGTGACAGGGCGAGGAGTTCGGCGGGGCGGGCGTGCCGGGAGGCGACGGGGCGGCCGTCGCCGTCGGAGTGGGTGGACGACTGGGTGGTGGACAGCCCCCAGGCGCCGGCGTCCATGGCGTCGTGGAGGAGGCGCAGCATCGCGTCGAGCTGGGCGGGCGTGGGGTCGCCGCCCACGGCGTCGGGGCCCATGACGTAGCGGCGGAGCGCGCAGTGGCCGACCATGAACCCGGCGTTGACGGCGATCCGCCCTTCGAGGGCGTCCAGGTACTCCCCGAACGTCGACCAGCTCCAGTCGACCCCGTCCTCCAATGCCTTGAGCGCCATGCCCTCCACCCGGGCCATCATCCGCCGGGTGTAGTCGGCGTCCTCGGGGCGGCCGGGGTGGAGGGGGGCCAGGGTGAAGCCGCAGTTGCCGCCGGCGACGGTGGTGACGCCGTGGTTCATGGACGGGGTGGCGTACGGGTCCCAGAAGAGCTGGGCGTCGTAGTGGGTGTGGGGGTCGACGAAGCCGGGGGCGAGGACGAGGCCGTCGGCGTCCTCGCTGGTGCGGGCGGTGTGGGGGGCGAGGGTGCCGGGTTCGGCTATCGCCTGGATGCGGCCTGCTCGGATGCCGATGTCTGCGGGGTAGGCGGGGGTGCCGGTGCCGTCGGCGACGGTGGCGCGGCGGATCAGGTGGTCGAGCATGTCCCTCTCCCTCACGTGGGTGTCCCGGCCGGGGCCGTTCGGCGGGCCGCCGCCGTTCTGGCCTCCGGCCGGGGGTACGGGGCGGCGTTCCGGGAGGGCGCCGTCCCGCGCTTGTCGGAGCCCCCACCCCGCCCCTTCCCTAAACCCTCCGGGGGCAGGGGATTCCGTCTACGGGCGCGGCGGGGGCTGACCGCGCAGTTCCCCGCGCCCCCGAAAGGCCCGTTTTCGCCTGCGGGCGGGTGGCCGGTTGCTCGCGCAGTTCCCCGCGCCCCTTAAGGGCCTGACTTCACCTGCGGGCCGGTGGGGGCTGGTCGCGCAGTTCCCCGCGCCCCTCAAAGGCCCGACTTCACCTGCGGGCCGGTGGGGGCTGGTCGCGCAGTTCCCCGCGCCCCTAGGTAAGTCCCCCGCACCCGGAAAACCCAGCTCAGCCCCATGCCTCCAGGGGCGCGGGGAACTGCGCGAGCAACCCACCACAACCCGCAGACGAACGCGGGGTTTCAGGGGCGCCGGGAACTGCGCGAGCAACCCACCGCACACCCCCGCAGCCGCCCGCCGGGCGTGACCCGAGGGAGGGGTTCGGGGCGGAGTCCCGAGTCAGACTCCCGCCGACCCGCGGAATCGGGTCGTCCTGTGCACCGGATCCGTATCGATCTTAGGAATCACATGCTCCCCGATCAGCCGGATCGTGTTCATCGTGTCCTCGTACGGCACCCCGATGGGCAGCCCGAACGACAACTGGTCCGCCCCCGCCTGCTCCCACCGCTTGCACTGCCGCGTCACCTCCTCCGGATCACCGCAGATCATCAGCTCCTCCGCGATGAGGAGTTCGATGATCTCGGTGGTGTACTCGGGCAGCAGCTCGGGCCACTCCGGCACGCCCTCCGGGCGCGGGAAGGTGTCGTGGTAGCGGAAGACCAGGGACTGGAGGCGGTTCAGGCCGCCCGCCGCCGCGATGGCCACCGCCTTGTCGTGCGTCTCCGCGCAGATCGCCGTGGACGTCACCATCACGTTGTCGTTGACGAAGTCGGAGATCGGCTCGGCCTCCCGGATGGCGGTCTTGTACTGCTCCAGGACCCACTCCATGTCCGAGACCTTCTGGACGGAGAAGCCGAGGACGCCGAGGCCCTTCCTGGCTGCCATGGCGTACGACGACGGGGACCCGGCCGCGTACCACATCGCGGGGTGCGACTTCCCGTACGGCTTGGGGAAGATCTTGCGCGGCGGCAGCGACCAGTGCTTGCCCTGGAACCCCACGTACTCGTCCTGGAGCCACATCTTGGGGAACTCCGCGATGGTCTCCTCCCAGATCTCCTTGGTGTGGTTCATGTCGGTGACCCCCGGCATGAACCCCAGGATCTCGTGGGAGCCGGCGCCCCGCCCGGAGCCGAACTCGAAGCGGCCCTCGCTGAGGTGGTCCAGCATCGCGACCTTCTCCGCGACCTTGACCGGGTGGTTCACCGCCGCCAGCGGGTTGAAGATGCCCGAGCCGAGGTGGATGCGCTCGGTGGCGTGGGCGAGGTATCCGAGGAAGACCTCGTTGGCGGACAGGTGCGAGTACTCCTCCAGGAAGTGGTGCTCGGAGGCCCAGGCGTACTTGAAGCCGGACTTGTCGGCCTGGATGACGTACTCGGTCTCCTCCATCAGCGCCTTGTGCTCGGCCTGGGGGTCGACCGACGAGCGTGCCACGGGCACGTAACCCTGTACGAACAGCCCGAATTCCAAGGCGGTTCACCGTCCCTGTCGTCGTCACCACGTCTGGTCAGTTTCTGACGTACCGTCAGATATCTGGTGCTGCGACTGTTCCACCGGCCCGCCCCGCCCGTCAATACCTGATGCGCGGTCAGAAGACGGCCGGAAGGCCGTGAGGACGCCGTCAGAACAGGCTCACGCCCGCCAGCCAGCCCCCGTCGATCACGAACGGCTGGCCCGTGATGTACGCGGAGTCCTCGCTGGTCAGGAAGAGGGCGAGGGCCGCCACCTCCTCGGGCCGGCCGATCCTGCCCAGCGGCACCAGCCGCTTGTAGAGCCCGGCCACCGCCTCCCCGGCCGCCGCCGGGTCGGCCGTCGGGTCCAGGGCCGCCGGGTTGGTCATGGGGGTGTCCACGGCGCCGGGGCACACCGCGTTCACCCGGATCCCCTTCGCCGCCAGCTCCACCGCCGCGACCCGGGTGAGGCCGAGGACGGCGTGCTTGGTGGCGGCGTAGGCACCGACGTACGCCATGCCCGTCAGCGCGGTGTACGAGGCGGTGTTGACGATGGTGCCGCCCCCGGCCGCCTCGATCTCGGGCGCCGCGTACTTGATCCCCAGGAACGTCCCCACCTGGTTCACCTGGACGATCTGCTGGAACTCCTCCAGCGGTGTGGCCACGAGCTCGTTGAAGCGCAGGATGCCCGCGTTGTTCACCAGCCCGTCCAGGTGCCCGAAGGTCTCCGTGGCCGTGGCGATCGCGGCCCGCCACTCCTCCTCCCGGCCCACGTCCAGGTGCACGAACCGCGCCGCACCGGCGCCCAGCTCCTTGGCCACGGCCTCGCCCTGCTCGTCCAGGACGTCCGCGACCACCACCTTCGCCCCCTCGGCCGCGAAGAGCCGCGCCTCCTGCTCGCCCTGCCCGCGCGCCGCGCCCGTGACGAGGACGACCCGCCCGTCCAGCTTGCCCATGTCCTTACTCCCTAGCTCAGATGGGGGGCCACATCGGCGGCGAACGCCGCGATCTGGTCGGTGAGCTCGGCGCGGCCGCGCGAACGGAAGCGGAGCTGGACCTGGTGGACGCCGAGCGCGGCGTACTCCCGCAGGGAGTCGGCCAGGGCGTCCGGCTTGCCGCTGAGGGTGCGGCGCCCGAGGTCCCACCGCGCCTCGCCCACGTACAGGGGCTCGGCGATGGCGCCGACACAGAACGGGCCGTCGAGCCCGGCCCGCTCCCGCAGCTCCCGTATCCGCGCGATCTGGTGCGGCAGCTTCTCCCGCGGGTCGCCCTGCGGGAGCCAGCCGTCGCCGCGCAGGGCCGCCCGGCGCACGGCGGCGGGCGAGGAGCCACCCACCCAGACGGGCACCCGTTCCTGGGCGGGGCGGGGCCGCTGCCCGAGGCCGGAGAAGGTGAACCGTTCGCCGTGGAACTCCGGGAACTCCTCCGGCCCCAGCGCCGCCCGCAGCGCGTCGATCGACTCGTCCAGCACGCCGCCCCGGCCCGCGAAGTCGGCGCCGAGGGCGTCGAACTCCTCCTGGACGTGTCCGGCCCCCACCCCCAGGATCAGCCGGCCGCCGCTGAGGTGGTCGAGGGTGGCGTACTGCTTGGCGGTGAGGAGCGGATGGCGCAGGCCCACCACGGCGACGTGGCTCAGGAGCCGGGTGCGGGTGGTGAGGGCCGCCAGGTAGCCGAGGGTGGCGACCGGGTCGTACCAGGTGGTGCCCATCGCGCTCGCCAGCCGGCGCGGGATGGCGACGTGGTCGCAGGTGGCGAGGTAGTGGAAGCCGGCGCGGTCGGCGGCCCGCGCGATCTCGGCGAGGTCGCGCGGGGTGGCTCCGGCTTCCCAGGGCTCGGCGTAGAGGGTGCTCTGGGACTGGATGGGAAGCTGCATCCCGTAACCGAGCCGCCCCCCGGTGGGTATGTGCGCGTACGGGTCCACGGTGGCGCCTCCTCGGTCCGGACGGGCGCCGGGGAACTGACGCCGCGTCACGTCGACTCGTCCGTGCCCATCGTGGTATCTGATGGACCGTCAGACAAGGCCTCGTGCGGGACCCCTCGGGAGGCGTACGGTCAGTCGAGGAGCGCGTAGACCGTGCTCGCCCGGGCGGCCGGCTCGTCCGCGCCCTCGGCGGTGAGGGTGATGTCGGCGAACGCCATGCGCCGCCCCAGTTTGGTGACCCGCGCCTCGACCAGCACGTCCGCGCCGACGACCGGGCGCTGGAAGCTGGTCGACTGCTGCACGGTGGCCATGGGGCCGTACGCGTCCCGGGCGGCCGAGACGGCGATGACGGTGGCGGTGTCGGCGGCGGCCATCAGCGCCTGCCCCGACATCCCCCCGCCCTCCCGGGCCAGCCGCGCGTCCCACGGCAGCCGCAGCACGGCGTGCCGCGCCCCGACCTCCTCGACGGCCAGCCCGAGGTCGAGCACCCAGGGGGCGAAGTTCTCGACGAGGATCTTCTGTGCGATGCGGGCGTCCATGAGGGGATGGTGGCGGGGACGGGGCTCCGGGGGCAAGGCCACCCACGCCCGCCCGGCAGGCGAAGCCCCCCGCGACCCGTCCGGCGGGTGACCGGACGCAGGCGGCGCGAGGCCGCCCCGCGCGCGGCACGCACGCCGAGGCGCGGCAGCGGGCCGCGCGCAGGCCCGAAGCCCCCGAGCCCCGGGCCCGCACGCACGGCGAAGCGCCCGCGGCACGTCCGGCTCGCCACCGGACGCAGGCCGCGCCAGGCCCGGCCGCGCCAGGCACGTCCGGCCGGTGATCGTGCGCAGGCGGTGCCGGGTCCGCCCATGCGCGGGCGCGCACGCCGAGGCGCGGCAGCGGGCCGCGCGCAGGCCCGAAGCCCCCCGGGCCCCCGCCCCCCGCACGCACGGCGAAGCGCCCCGCGGCACGTCCGGCCGCGGGGCGCTTGGTTCCCCCGTGCTTCCCCCGTTCCCCCCGCTCCCCCGTTCTCCCCCGTGTCCCCCGTACTTCCCCCGTGCTCCCCCCGCCGGGGACGCGCACCCCCAAGTACGCGTCCCCGGCGATCCCCCGTGGCCCCCCGTTCCCCCGTGGCCCGGTGGTTCCCCCCGTGGTTCCCCCGTACGTCCCCCGTACGTCCCCCGTGTGTCGCCGGCCGCGGCGACCCCCCCTCCGCGTCGCCGCGGCCGGTCCCCGTCCAGCGGTGGTGCTGGGGTGCTCAGACCTCTTCGGAACCGGCGTGGTTCTCCTGGGGCTTGAGCACGTCCGTACCGATCAGGCCCGCGTGGTTCTCCATCGGCTTGACCGGACCGCCCACGCCCACCAGACCGGCGTGGTTCTCAAGGGGCTTGATGGTGGCGTCGCCACCGAGCAGGCCCGCGTGGTTCTCCATCGGGACGATGGTGCCCGTCCCCGTCCCCGCGCCGGAGCCCGGGATCCCCGCGTGGTTCTCCTGCGTCGTGGTGTCGCCGGTCTCGGGCTTGTTACCGTCACTCATCGTGTTCAGCTCCCCTGAGTTGCTGCATGTCGTGCTGTGAACGGTGCCCGCCCGGCGGCTCCCCCGAGGGTCGCCGGACGGGCACTGCAAGGGCCGTCCACAGTAGCGGGGAGGCCCACCGTCGACCCGCCTGCCCCCCGACGCGGCGGATCGTTGAGTAGAAGAGTGCCGAGGGGCGATAAACGAAGGCTAAACGGCGTCGGCAACCCCTTGGACGGCACCCGGACGGCCGCCCCGGCGCGGCGCGCGCGAAGCCGCCGCGCCGCGCGAAAGCCCAGGTGGCGGCGGGTGCGGTAGCCGCTATGCCGCCGCCGTCAGACTCAGCAGCTGCCGTACGTCCTTGGCCTCCGCCGCACCCGTCGACTCATAGATGGCCAGCGCCTCGCGCCAGCAGGCGCGCGCCCGGTCGGCCTGGCCGAGCTGGTCCAGGGCCCGGCCCAGCGTCGTCAGGACGTTGCCGCGCATCCACTCGCCGCCGATGCAGCGCAGCGCCAGCGCCTGCTCCGCGTGCTGGGCCGCCCGCGCCGGGCGCCGCGCCGCGAAGTGGGCCTCGGCGATGCGGAAGTGCGTGGTGCCCTCCCACAGGCGGTGCCGGTTCTCCTGGAAGACCTCCAGGGCCTGGCCGAGCTGGGACAGCGCCTCGTCGAGCCGGCCCGCCCGGGTCAGCGCGATCCCCAGCGCGAAGCGGCCGTTGGCGCACCGCAGCGCCAGGCCCATCTCGCTGAAGATGTCGAGCCCGCGCTGGGCGAGTTCGACCGCGCTCGCCGTGCGGCCCATGTTCACGTGGATGCGGGAGAGGTTGCACAGCGCGCTGGCCTCGCCCGGCCGGTTGCCGTCGGCCCGGTAGTTCTCTATGGCCTCCTGGAGGAAGCGCTCGCCGTCCGCGTGCCGGTTCTGGTAGAACGCGATGATCCCGCGGTCGGTGGGCGCGGCCCCGGCCGGCATCGGATCACCGGCCTCCCGGGCGAGCAGCGCGGAGACCCGCGCCTCCTCGTCGGCCTGCTCGAAGCGGCCGGAGACGAGCAGCACCGTGGAGAGCGCGAGCCGGGCCCGTCCCTCGGCGAGCGCGTCGCCCCGCCGGTGCCCGGCGTCCCGTACCGCCACCGCCGTCGTCTCGTACTGGCGCGAGTTGGCGCCCGACTCGGCGAGGTCCTTGGCCGCCCACAGCAGGTCCACCGCGCGCCGCAGCATCGCCGGGTCGGCCGCGCACTGGTGCAGGCACGCCAGCAGGCAGTTGGCCTCCGCGTACAGCCAGTCCACGGCGGCGTGCCCGTCGGCGAAGGTGAGGCCGGGGTACCGGGTGGGCGCCAGGTGCTCCACCAGCCGGTCGCCGGGCCGCTCGATCGCGTACACCCGGGCGGCCGTGGCCAGATAGAAGTCGAGCAGCCGCGACATGGCGTCGGCCCGCTCGGAGGGCGGGTCCTCGTCGCGCTCGGCGCAGGCACGCGCGTAGAGCCGTACGAGGTCGTGGTAGCGGTAGCGGCCGGGAGCCGCCGATTCCACCAGGCTGGTGTCGACGAGGGATTCGAGGAGGTCCTCGGTCTCCTGGAGCGGCAGGTCCAGGACTGCGGCGGCCGCGGCCAGCGAGATGTCCGAGCCGTCGGGCAGCCCGAGCAGCCGGAAGGCGCGGGCCTGGGCGGGCTCCAGCTGGCCGTAGCCGAGTTCGAAGGTGGCCTTGACGGCGAGGTCGCCCGCCTGGAGCTCGTCCAGGCGGCGCCGCTCGTCGGCGAGCTTGGCGGCGAGCACCGAGACGGTCCAGGTGCGCCGGGAGGCGAGCCGGGAGGCGGCGATACGGATGGCGAGCGGCAGGAAGCCGCAGGCGGCCACCACGTCGAGGGCCGACTGGCGCTCCGCGCTCACCCGCTCCTCGCCCACGATCCGGGTGAAGAGCTGGAGGGCCTCCTCCGGGGACATCACGTCCAGGTCGACCAGGTAGGCCCCGGCCAGGTCCAGCATCCGGATGCGGCTGGTGACCAGCGCCGCGCAGCCCGCCGTGCCGGGCAGCAGGGGGCGGACCTGGGCCGCGTCGCGCGCGTTGTCCAGCAGCACCAGGACCCGGCGGCCGTCGAGGGTGGAGCGGAACAGGGCCGCGCGCTCCTCCAGCGAGTCGGGGATGGACGCGTCGGGGGTGCCGAGCGCCCGCAGGAACGCGCCGAGCACCGCCTCGGGCTCGCAGGCGCGCGGCCCGGTGCCCTGGAGGTCGACGTAGAGCTGGCCGTCGGGGAAGTGCGGGCGGGCCGCGTGGGCGACGTGGACGGCGAGCGTCGTCTTGCCGACCCCGCCGATCCCGGCCAGCGCGGAGACCGCCATGACGGTGGACTCAGCGGCGGCGAGCCGTGCGGACAGCTCCTGGACGAAGGCGACCCGGCCGGTGAAATCAGGTACGGACGCGGGGAGTTGGGCCGCCCGGACCGGTGCCGGGGCGGCCGGAGCCTCGGCGGGCCTGGCCAGGTCCTCGTCGGCCTGGAGGATGCGCTGCTGGAGCCGGGCGAGCTCGGGGCGCGGGTCGACGCCGAGCTCGTCGGCGAGCAGGCGCCGGGTGTCGGCGTAGACCGCGAGGGCCTCGGCCTGGCGTCCGCTGCGGTAGAGCGCGAGCATCAAAAGCTCCCGCAGCCGCTCGCGCAGCGGGTACGCGGCGGTCAGCGCGGTCAGTTCCGAGACGGCCTCGGCGTGGCAGCCGGCGTCCAGCTCCATGTCGAGCCGGGCCTCGGTGAGCTGAAGGCGCCACTCGACGAGCCGGGTGCGTTCGGTGTCGGCGTGCGGCCCGGGGATGCCGGCCAGCGGCTCGCCGGTCCACAGCGCGAGGGCGGCCTTGAGCAGGTCACGCGCCCGCGTCTGGTCGCCGCCGGCCCGCGCCTTCTCGGCCTCGGCGGCCAGCTCCTGGGCCTCGGCGAGGTCGAGGACGCCGGAGTCGAGCCGGATGGCGTATCCGCCGGATTCGCTGACCAGGACGCCGGGCCCGAGGGCCTTGCGCAGCCGCGAGGCGTACGTCCGTACCGCGGCCAGGGCCTGCGAGGGCGGCTCGTCGCCCCAGATGGCGTCGATCAGCTCGGCGGCGGTGGCCGTGCGGCCGTCGCGCAGCAGCAGGGCGGCGAGCAGGGCCCGCTGCTGCGGTGAGCCGGACGGCAGGGCCTCTCGGCCCCGCCAGGCGCGTACGGGTCCGAGCACGCCGAAGCGCAGGTCCGCGGTGTCCGCGGCCTGGCCGGCGTCCACCGCCGAAACCGGAGCCCGCTGCTCCGGAATGCGCGGCTCGCCGTTTCGGTCCATAGCGACCCCCTGTGCCCCCGTAGCGCTGGTAATGCCCGTGCCAGTCTGCCCTGTCCATGGCATGCGCGTCAGCTACGGGTGACGCTCCGCACAAGGCCTCCGCACACTTTCGTTACAGGTCACCGGCGCCTGTCCACGGCCACGCCCGGGGACGGACGGATGTCGCGGGGCGGGGGCGGAGGGGCGAATGGCCGACGAGTGACGGGTGAGTGGCCGAGGTGCGACCGGTGCGCGGGTCCGGAGGAGCGACCGGCTCCGCCGCCCCGGGCCGCGAGCGCCCCGGACCGACTGGCTGACGGATCGTCAGATCAGGTCTACCGTGAGGAGCCATGGAGACCGTCGAGCACGTCGAGCACGTGGAGACCGTGGAGACCGTGGAGAGCTTCCCGAGGATCATCTCGGTGGACGACCACACGGTGGAGCCGCCGCACGTCTGGCAGGACCGGCTCCCGTCGAGGTACCGGGACGCGGGCCCGCGCATCGTCCGCGCGCCCCTCAAGGAGATGACCTTCCTCGGCGGCAGGTTCGCGCCGGTCATGGGCGCGCCGGGCGACGAGGGGCCGGTGGGCGACTGGTGGGTGTACGAGGACCTGCACCGCCCGCTGACCCGGCTGGACACGGCGGTCGGGTACGCGCGGGACGAGATCCGCCTCGAAGTGATCACCTACGAGCAGATGCGGCCGGGTTCGTACAGCGTCCCGGAGCGGCTCGCGGACATGGACGTCAACCACGTCCAGTCGGCGCTGTGCTTCCCCACCTTCCCCCGCTTCTGCGGCCAGACGTTCACGGAGGCGTCCGACCGGGAGCTGGGGCTGCTGTCGGTGCGGGCGTACAACGACTGGATGGTGGAGGAGTGGTGCGGCCCCGAGGCGCACGGCCGGCTGATCCCCCTCACGCTGATCCCCCTGTGGGACGCGGAACTCGCCGCCGCGGAGGTACGGCGCAACGCGGCGCGGGGCGTGCGGGCGGTGGCCTTCTCCGAGATCCCGCCGCACCTGGGGCTGCCCTCCGTCCACACGGACTACTGGGACCCGTTCCTGGCGGCCTGCGACGAGACGGGCACGGTGATCGCGATGCACATCGGCTCGTCCTCCCGCATGCCGTCCACCTCGGCGGACGCGCCCCCGGCCGTCGGCTCCACGATCACCTTCGCCAACTGCTGCTTCTCGATGGTCGACTGGCTGATGAGCGGCAAGTTCGAGCGCTTCCCCCGGCTGCGGGTGATGTACGCGGAGGGCCAGATCGGCTGGATCCCCTACATCCTGGAGCGCGCGGACGTGGTCTGGGAGGAGAACCGCGCCTGGGGCGGAGTGGCGGACAAGGTCCACCGCCCCCCGTCCGAGCTCTTCGCGGACCACGTCTACGGCTGCTTCTTCGACGACGCGTTCGGACTGCGGAATCTGGGGGCGATAGGGGTGGGGAACGTCCTGTACGAGACGGACTACCCGCACTCGGACTCCACCTGGCCGAAGTCCAAGGAGGTCGGGGCGGCCCAGATGGCGCACCTCCGGCAGGACGTGGTGGAGCGGATCGTCCGGGGGAACGCGATCGGCCTGCTGGGGCTGACGGAGACGGGGCTCTGGGCGGGGTAGCGGGACCCGGCCGCCACCACGAGGACCCGCCACTCCCCATGGAGACGGGAGTGGCGGGAGTGGCCGGGAGGGGGTCGCCGCCGGTACGCGCCCGGCCGAGCGCTCAGGCGTGGTCGAACCAACCTGCCTTGACGCCCGAGACGAAGGAGGAATAAGCCTCGGCGCGGAGGTCGAGGACGGGACCGTCCGGGCGCTTGGAGTCACGGACGGGGACCACGCCGCGCGCGGCGGCGACGGTGTGGGCGACCTCGACACACTGGCCGCCGTTGTCACTGTACGAGGACGTGAACCACTGCAGATGGTCGGTCGTCACGGGGTGCCCTTTCGTAACCTGCTGATCATGGCCACTGCCTCCGCCTGGGAGGGGGATTCGCCTTGCAGTTGATGGTAGGCCGTCAACAGCAGGAGTACGAAGGTGGATTCACGCTCCAGATGCCCTCGGTGGGCGGATTCCGCGTACGACACGAGTGACCGGTCCGGCAGCGTCAGGATCGTGACCGGCAGATTGAACGGGCGACGGTCCCCCATGCTGAACGGGGCCACCTGGAAGAGCGTGGTCGGCAGGTCGGCGAACTCCAGCAGCCGCGCCAGCTGCGCGTCCATGACGTCCGGCTCCCCGATGGGCCGACGGATACAGCTCTCGTCCAGCACCGCGTGCACCAGCGGCGGGGGCGTGCGGTCCAGGGCGGCCTGCCGTTCGGCGACGAGGGAGACCCGCTCCTCCGCCTGCTCGTGGGTGATCGCCCCGCGCTTGACCGCGCTCCGGGCGAGCACGGCCGCGTACTCCTGCGTCTGGAGCAGCCCGGGGATGACCCCGACCTCGTAGAGCCGGACCTCCGCCGCGCGCGCCTCGTGCTCCACGAACTGCGGGAAACCCTCCAGCAGTCCGGTGTTGCGGACCTTCCGGTATGCGCGCTCGAACGCGTCGCCGCTGCCGAATGCCCTGTCCGCACTGCGCGCGAAGCGAAGAGTCGGCAGTTTGCGACCAGTTTCCACGGCCGAGATGTGCGTACTGGAATAACCCATGCGCTCGGCGGCCTCCTCCTGCGTCCACCCCCGCTCCTCCCGCACGCTGCGCAGACGTGCGCCGAAAGCGGCTTGGGGCGAGCTGTCGGGGTCCAACTCCTTGCGGTTCAAGAGGCGTTCACCGGCCTTCCGTGCCGTTCTGACAGGTTGAGGGGTTCCCGCTGCGCGGTCACGCTGAATCCACAGAGTAGTGCCATCACTACGGAGAGGAGCGGCCGTGCCCGACGACCACAGGCCCGCCGAGAGGCCCGCGACCTACATGGCGGACACCGCGAACGACGACCGGATCGGCGTGGTGCAGCACCGCTACGAGGGAAGCGTCTACCTGCGCCCCCCCGGCGGCGGCACGGAGTGGGCCACGTCCCCCACTGCCCTGAGACCCCTGACCCCCACAGAACTCCACCGGGCCCGCGTACTGGACACCCCGGTCGGGGGCGGGTCCTGATGTGGGCGCTTCCGGTGGGGATTCCGGGGGGTACGGGGGGTATGCAGGTTCCGGAGGACGGCTCGGAGCTGAGCGTCCGTGCACATGACTCGGCAGAGGAGTGCCCCATGGCACTGAAATTCCTGGGGATCTGGCCCAACACCCCTGACGACGGATCCCCCACGATGTGGCTGGACGAGGCGACCGGCGACCTGATCATCCAGTCATGGACAGCGGACGAGGAGACCGTTCGCCAGGCACAGGCAGCCGGTTCGGTGCCCGGCCACTCCACCGACGTCCCGGATCACGAAAGCATCATCCGACTCCCCGCGAACATGCTGCGATTCATTCCCCGCCCGGACAGTGAGGACAACGGTGGCCACAGCGGTACGTGAATGCCTCGCAAAGACGCAACGCTCAGCGCTGCACTTGGAGATGCGGGACAGCTACATGCGGGATGACCCGGAGTTCATCCGCTGGCAGCGAGGACACAGGTACGACCCGGCCGACCGCGAGTCGTGGTGGCGGTCATGGCTGGATGTGGTGGCCGAGACGACGGCGCGGGGTGTGGTGATGCGGCGGCTGCGCGTGGTCTCCGAGCCGCTGAGCGACTATGTGCGATACGAGTACGACGGCACCTTCACCAACGTGGCGGCGGGCGAGGACGTGCGATGGCTGCCGCGCTCACGGGCACACGGCCTCTTGCTGCCGGTACTGGAGGGCTGGGTCATGGACGAGGCAACCGTGATCCTCCACCACTTCGACGGAGAGGGGCAGTGGACTGACCCCCGCATGGAAGTCCGTCGTGATCCCGTGCTGGCCGCACAGTACGCGAAGGCGTATGAGGCGGCATGGGAACGTGCGATCCCCCACGCGGAGTACCGGCCGGGCTGACGCACCGTGGCCCCTTCCGCCTCTTCCAGTGCCCAGCAAGCCCGGCAGGCTCTCGCCGACCGACTCGCGGAGCTCTGCCGTGATGCGGGTTTCACCGGGCTCGACCTGGCCGTGCGCTGTGGGTGGAGTCGGTCCAAGTCGTCCCGGATCATGAACGGCCGTACGCCCCCGTCTGCCGACGACATCCGGGCATGGTGTCGCGCTTGTGGCGCGGAGGATCAGACGGAGGATCTCGTTGCCATGCTGCGGACCGCCGAGGGAATGTGGGTCGGGTGGCGCCGCATGGAGCGGGCCGGACTCAGACGGGCGCAGGAAGCACGCTTGCCGCTGTATCAGCGGACCCGCCGTTTCCGTTCCTACTCGTCGTGGCTCGTCCCGGGCCTGATCCAGACACGGCCGTACACGAGCGCCGTACTGCGGGCGATCCAGCGGCGGCGCGGGCTGGTGGACGACGTGGCCGCTGCGGTGGCCGCCCGTATGGAACGGCAGCGGGTCCTGTTCGAGGGGGATCGGCGCTTCGCGTTCCTCGTCGAAGAGTCGGTGTTGCGGACCGGGGTCGGCGGCGCGGACGTCATGGCCGGGCAGCTTGACCGGCTGGTCTCGGTCGCCTCACTCCCCCACGTGAGTCTGGGAGTTGTCCCCATGACCCCGGATCGTGAGCGCTGGCCGGCCGAAGGCTTCTGGATCTACGACACGGCACAGGTCAACGTCGAGTTGATTTCGGGATACCTCACGATCACGCAACCGGGCGAAGTAGCCATGTACGGCCAGACGTTCACGGAACTGGCAGCGCTGGCTGTCCACGGTGCCCCCGCTCGCGCGCTGATCACCTCGGCCATGGATGCGCTCGGCTGACTCGCGTGCACGCTCGTGCACGTTGATGGCCGTTGCCGTTACGCGCTCTCTAGCGTGTTGTCGGCGGACTTCGACCCAGCGACACAGGAGCATCCCATGAGTGGACAGCACGGCGGCGGTTCCGGCGGCCAGGGCGGAAGCCAGCAGGACGACAGCAATAGTGGCGCCAAGCATGGCGGCGGCGGCTCCGACGAGGGCGGCAACACGTCCGACGGCTCCGGCCCCGCGACGGGTAAGTAGGCGCACGTGAGCACATCCACAGAAGAGGCGGGCCCTGCGGGGCTCGCCTCCGCGCTCGTCGGAGTGGGCGCGCTGACCGCTGACTGGCTCCCGGCCTTCGAGGCGGTGCCCCGTGCGTTGTTCGTACCCGACCGCATCTGGCCGGGCGTCGAAGACGGCACCGAACAGGCCGCTCTGGTCGAACGCTCCAAGGACCCCGCCGCGTGGTTCAGGGCGGTGTACTCCGACATCCCCCTGACCACGCAGTGGGACGACGGACGGCACACCGGTGACGGACGGGGAACCACACCGACCAGTTCCAGTTCCATGCCGCGCATGGTCGTCTCGATGCTCGCCGACCTGGACGTACGAGAAGGGCACCGGATCCTGGAAATCGGCACGGGCACGGGCTGGAACGCGGCGCTTCTCGCGCACCGGCTGGGCGGCGGAAACGTGGTCAGCGTCGAGTGCGACGAGACCGTGGCCCGGGAGGCGTGCGAGAGGCTTCGGGCCGCCGGGCTGTCCCCTCTGGTCGTCGTCGGTGACGGCCGGCTGGGCCACGCAGGGAGCGCGCCCCATGACCGGGTCATCGCCACATGTTCCATCGGGGAGGTGCCCCGGACCTGGATCGAGCAGACCCGCCCGGGCGGGGTCATCGTCGCCCCCTGGGGAACGGACTACGGAGGTGAGTACGTCGCCCGCCTGGTCGTCGGCGAGGACGGCACGGCGTCCGGCCACTTCACCCGCTCCAGCGCCTTCATGCGTCTACGGCAGCAGCGCCCGGAACGCCCGCCTTTCGCCGCCTACCTCAAGGGCCGGAGGTGGCCCGCGGACGGCACGAGGAGCATGACCACGCTTTCCCCCGCCGCGATCGGGGGATGGTTCGAACAGTTCGTGATCGGGTTGAGGGTGCCCGGGGCGTTCTGGCGCGCCGAGCGGTACGACGACGGCTCCTACACCTTGTGGACCTACAGCACCGACACCCGGTCGTGGGCATCGGCGGACTACGAGCCAGGAGCGGGCGAGTACGTGGTGGTCCAGTCCGGCCCGCGCAGACTGTGGGACGAGACGGAAGCCGCCCACCACTGGTGGGTCGAGCAGGGCAGCCCCGGGTTCGAACGTTTCGGGCTCACCGTGTCCGCCGAGGGCGAGCGGGCATGGCTCGATTCCCCTGACAGCCCGGTCCGGACCAGTCTCACCCCTGCTCCGGAGCACCGGGAAGGCCCGGCCCGGGCGAGACCCCCCGGAGAGCACCCTTCACGGTAAAGAAAAAGCACGGGGCACGGGGCCGGCCGGCCTACACCGCCGCCCGGTCCAGGGCCGCGCAGATCTCCCGCATCGTGGGGCGGTCGTCCGCGTCGTACCGGAGCATGTCGTCGATGAGCGCCCCCAGGGGGCCCGCCACGTTCACGGGGCGGTGTGTGCCGTTGACGATCGCCGACCGCTGAACCGCCCGCGACGCCTCGTCCGGGTACTCGACGTGCCGCCAGCCCGTCGCCGCCATGAACAGGGTCGCGCCCAGCGCGTACACATCCGCCTGCCGCGTGGGTACTGCCTCGCCGTCTTCCAGGATCCTGCGGGACACCTCAGGGCTCTCGTAGTGGACGAGACAGCCCCGGTAGGCGAAGTCGCACCACGCGGGCATCTCGACGCCACGGGCCAGGGCAAGGTCGATCAGTGCCGCCCTCACCGGCTCGCCCCCCAAGATGAAGTGGGCGGGCTGCACGTCGCCGTGCACGACACCTTGTTCGTGCATCTCGGCGAGGGCTCGCGCGCACGCCAGGGCGTCGGACACCGGCGGACGGGAGACCTCGTCACGGGTCCTGTACGGCTCCCAGCGGTGGCGCAGATCGGTACCCGCATGCCACGGCTGGACGTTCCACGTGCCCTGGTCCCACTGGCCGTACGTCACCGCGTCCGAGCCCAGAGCCCGCAGGATCACCCCCTCGCGGGCGGGCGCCAACGCGGTCCACGCGTGCGTCCGGCTCGGGTAGCCGAGTTTGACCGCCACCCGCCCCGTGGACCCCTCCACGTCCCAGACGGTGGAACCGCGCCGGTTCAGTACGAGCCGCTGGGAGGCCGGCGTCACCGCACGCCGCACATGGCCGGGAATCCTGAACGGTCCGGCATCGGTCATCGGATGTCCTCTCCGTGGCAGGGGCCGCCCCGGAAACTGTAGGAGCAGAAGGTCCCCGGGCTACCCCGCACCGGGAAGGCCCGCCCCCGGCGGAACCTCCCGCAGCGCCCCCTTCACCACCTTCCCCGACGCGTTCCGCGGCAGTTCCCCCACGAACACCACCTCCCGCGGCACCTTGAAGTTCGCCAACTCCCGCCGTGCCCAGGCGATCAGCTCGTCCGGCGTCAGCGAAGAACCCTCCCGGGGCACCACGAACGCCCGCCCCACCTCCCCCAGGCGCCCGTCCGGCACCCCCACCACCGCCACGTCCGCCACCTCCGGGTGGAGCCCCAGCACCTGCTCGATCTCGGCGGGGTAGGCGTTGAACCCCCCGACGATGAACATGTCCTTGATCCGGTCGGTGATCCGCAAGTTGCCCGCCGCGTCGAGGACTCCCACGTCCCCCGTCCGCAGCCACCCGTCGGGCGTGATCGCCCGGGCCGTCTCCTCCGGGTCCTCGAAGTACTCCCGCATGACGGTGAATCCCCGCACCTGCACCTCCCCGGGCTCTCCCGCGGGTGCCCGCACGCGTACCTCCGTCCCGGGTATCGCCCGCCCCGACGTGGCCGCGACCACCTCCGCCGGGTCCTCGCGCCGGCACATCGTGACGATGCCGCTCGCCTCGGACAGCCCGTACGCCGTCAGGACCGTCCCGATCCCCAGCTCCGTCCGCAGCCGCTCGACGAGCCGCAGGGGGACGACGGCCGCGCCGGTGACCACGAGCCGCAGCGCGGACAGGTCGTGGGCCGCGCGCGCCGGGTGGTCCAGGAGGGACTGGTGGAGGGTGGGCGGGCCTGGCAGGACGGAGATGCGCTCGGCCGCGATGTTCGCCAGGACCGTCTCGGCGTCGAACACCGGCTGCGGCACCATCACCGCGCCCCGCGTCAGACAGGCGATGATCCCCGCCTTGTACCCGAAGGTGTGGAAGAAGGGGTTCACGATCAGATAGCGGTCGCCCTCCCGCAGCCCCGCCAGCTCGCTCCACAGGGCGTACCCCCGCAGCGTCTGCGCGTGCGTGATCACCGCCCCCTTGGGCCGGCCGGTCGTGCCGGACGTGAAGACGATGTCCGACGGGTCCGAGGGCTCCACCGAGTCCGCCCGCTCCCGCACCTCCCGCGCCGGCACGCCCTCGCCGCCCGTCAGGAAGTCCTTCCACGTCCGGAAGGACTCCGGCGCGTCCTGTGCCAGCACCACCACCTGCTCCAGATGCGGCAGCCCCGGCAGCGGTCCGCCGCCCTCCCCCTCGGCGGCGGCGCTGCGCAGGGTGGCGACGTAGGAGGTGCCCAGGAACGTCCCCGTCACGAACAGCAGCCTCGCCCGGCTGCGGCGCAGGACGTACGCCGCCTCGGACCCCTTGAAGCGGGTGTTCAGCGGGACGAGCACCGCCCCGGCCGTGACCGCGCCGAGCGCGGAGACGATCCAGTCCAGGGTGTTGGGCGCCCACACCGCGACCCGGTCGCCGCGCTCGACCCCGGCCGCCATACAGGCCGCCGCCGCCCGCTCCACCCGCTCGCCCAGTTCGGCGTACGAGACGCGGACGCGGCCCTCGACGACGGCCTCCCGCTCCCCGTACCGCGACGCGGCGCTCCGTACGAGCCCGGGGACCGTGCCCCACTCCAGGTCACCCCGGATGTCCGCCCGTGTGTCCGCCCCCATGGCAAGCCCTCCCGCTGACGGTAGCCGTACACGATAGCTGACTACCCGTCAGATTAGCTGTAGCCTTCCTCGCTGTCAGCAGCAACAGCGGCAGGGGCACACGGCTGTGCGGAGGTGGCGGGTGTCGATGCTCAAGGACGCGACGGCGATCGCGGGCATAGGCCGGACGGAGTTCGCGCGCCGGCTCGGCGACTCCGAGAAGAAGCTGGCCTGCCGGGCCATCCTCGCGGCGCTCGACGACGCCGGGATCTCACCGGGCGAGGTGGACGGCTTCGCCTCGTACACGATGGAGGAGACCGACGAGGTGGAGATCGCCAAGTCGATCGGCGCCGGTGACGTCACCTTCTTCGGCAAGGTCGGCTTCGGCGGCGGCGGTTCCTGCGCCACCGTCGCCCACCTCGCCGCCGCCGTCGCCACCGGCCAGGCGAGCGTCGGGGTCGCCTGGCGCTCGCGCAAACGCGGCAGCGGCCCGCGCCCCTGGACCAACACCGCCGTCCAGCTCCCCACCCCCGCGCAGTGGACGCGCCCCTTCGGGCTGCTGCGCCCCGCCGACGAGATCGGCATGCTGGCCCGGCGCTACATGCACGAGTACGGCGCCACCCGCGACCACCTCTTCAACGTCGCCCTCGCCTGCCGCAACCGCGCCAACCAGAACCCGGCCGCGATGATGTACGAGCGGCCCCTGACCCGCGACATGTATATGACCTCGCGCTGGATCAGCGAACCGCTCTGCCTCTTCGACAACTGCCTGGAGACGGACGGCGCGCTGGCGTGCGTGATCGTCTCCGCCGAGCGCGCCCGCGACTGCCGCCAGAAACCGGTGTACGTGCACGCCGCCGCCCAGGGCCTGCCCGCCCAGCACCACGGCATGGTCAACTACTGGAACGACGACCCCCTGACCGGCCCCGCCTGGACCGCCGCCCGGCACCTGTGGAAACAGGCCGACTTCGGCCCCCAGGACGTGGACGTCGCCCAGATCTACGACGCGTTCACCCCGCTGGTGCCGCTGTCCCTGGAGGGGTACGGCTTCTGCGGCCGGGGCGAGGGCGGCGCCTTCACCGAGGGCGGCGCCCTGGAG
Source organism: Streptomyces sp. NPDC005878 (assembly GCF_040629815.1). Classification (NCBI taxonomy): domain Bacteria; kingdom Bacillati; phylum Actinomycetota; class Actinomycetes; order Kitasatosporales; family Streptomycetaceae; genus Streptomyces; species Streptomyces sp. NPDC005878. The sequence continues at coordinate 64,870 of NZ_JBEXWK010000027.1, read as the reverse complement.
ATCGGCGGACGGCTGCCGCTCAACACCGGCGGCGGCGGCCTCAGCGAGGCGTACGTCCACGGCTTCAACCTCATCAACGAGGGCGTCAAGCAACTGCGCGGCACCTCCACGGCCCAGGTGCCGGGCGCCGCGACCTGTCTGGTGACGGCGGGCGAGGGCGTTCCCACCTCGGCCGTCCTGCTGAGGAGTTGAGGAGTCCGGATGCTGACCCCGGTGACCGACGACGACGGCGCCCCCTTCTGGGAGTACGCCGCGCGCGGCGAACTCCGCGTCCAGGCGTGCGCCGCCCCCGGCTGCGGACGGCTGCGCTTCCCGCCCCGGCCGTGCTGCCCGCACTGCCACTCCTTCGACAGCGAATGGCGTGCGATGTCCGGACGCGGCCGGATCTGGTCGTACGTCTTCCCCCACCCCCCGCTCCTGCCGGAGTACGCCGCCCACGCCCCGTACAACGTGGTGGTGGTGGAGCTGGCCGAGGACCCGCTGATCCGCCTGGTCGGCAACGTGGTGGCCGAACCGGACGCGCCGCTGGACTCGGTGGCGCCGGAGCGGCTGCGGATCGGGGCACGGGTGCAGGTCGCGTTCACCCGGGCGGACGGCAGCGGCATGACCGTCCCGCGCTGGCTCCTGGAACGCCCATGACCCTGTCCGTCGTACGGGACGAGAAGACCGGCGTCGCGGTGGTGACGCTGAACCGCCCCGAGAAGCACAACGCGATCGACCTTCAGACGGCGGCGGAACTCGCCGCCGCCTGGCGCGGCTTCCGCTACGACGAGGCGATCCGGGCGGTCGTACTGACCGGGGCGGGCGGGAAGGCGTTCTGCACGGGCATCGACCGCGCGGCCGAGGTCCCCCAGCCCGCCTCCCCGTACGCGATCGACGACCCCCTGCTCACCATCGGCCCGAAGGCGAACGACCTGTGGAAGCCGGTGATCGCGGCGGTCCGGGGGATGGCGTGCGGCGGGGCGTTCTACCTGCTGGGGGAGGTGGAGTTCGTGATCGCGGCCGAGGACGCCACGTTCTTCGACCCGCACACGACGTACGGCATGGTCAGCGCGTACGAGTCCGCCCACCTGGCCACCCGGATGCCCTTCGGCGAGGCGGCGCGTCTGGCCCTGATGGGCACGGCGGAGCGGGTCTCGGCCCGCAGGGCGTACGAGACGGGGCTGGTGAGCGAGGTGACGGCCCCGGGCGAGGAGGTGGGGGCGGCGCTGGCGTGCGCCGGGACCCTGGCGTCCTACCCCACCGGGGCGGTGCAGGGAACCGTGCGGGCGCTGTGGACCACCCGCGCCCCCGCCCTCGCGGACGCCTTCGCCCACGCGCCGCACCTGATCGCCCTGGGCAACCTGCCTGCGGAGCGGCAGGGGGAGTTGTTCGGGCGGAGGGGGAGGGGGAAGGGGTTCAGGGTGAGGTGAGCACCGGGGGTGCGGCACCTCTTCGCCCCCGGGTCACGCCTGCCCGCCTCTTCGCCCGCGGGCCGTGCGGCCCCGGCGCTCCGGGCGTCAGCTCCACTGCATGACCTGCGTCAGCCGGCACTCCTGGACCTCCGCGACCCGCGCCGGCTCCCTCATCGGCACCTCCACGGTCCGCGACTCACCCGCGTCCAGCGTCACGAACGTGGATCCGGTGTCGACCCTCTTGTCGGCCGGCCCGAGGAAGTCGACCTCCAGGCGGTAGCGCCGGTTGTCGCTCGCCAGCGGGTCGGCGGTGACCCGTACGGTCGCCGACGTGACCGCCCGGCGCTTGCCCTCGGCGGGGGCGACACAGGTGACGACGCTCCCGGCGGGCGAGGCCGAGGGGGACGGGGTCGGGGTCGGGGTCGGACTCGGGGTGTACCGCGAGCCGGAGCCGGATCCGCCGGTGCTGTCGTAGTCGTCGTCGTCCGTGTGCCGGTACCCCGACCCCGAACTCGAACTTCCGTTGCTCTTGTGCGAGTTGGAGCAGCCGCCCCCGCCGCCGCTGCTCTTGCCGTGCCCGTGCCCGGAGAACCCGGTGAGCGCGAGCACCACTCCGGCCAGTACGGCCGTGAACCTCATCCGTCGACGCAGCATCGCGCCCCCACCCCCCGTAAGAACCCTGCCGAAGCCGCGACCTGTCGAAGGCCGCGGAAACCGCCGACACCGTAACAGCGGGAGCCGGCGGGGCCGCGGGCCGCCCGGGGGCCGCCACACGATCTCCTCGGCGCCCCCGTCGTCCCCCCACGGCTACCTCGCCGACGTCGCCGTGCCCTTCACCGCGTCCAGCGCGTACACACAGCGGTCCTTGCTACAGGCATAGACCACGCCGTTGCGCGCCACCGGGGAGCCGGTGATCTCGCCGCCCGTGGCCAGCTTCCAGCGGAGCTGGCCGCCCGCCGCGTCCAGCGTGTAGAGGCAGTGGTCGGCCGAGCCGAAGTGGATGCGGCCGTCGGCCACCACCGGGGCGCCCACCACCTCCGCGCCCGCCGCGAAGCGCCACTTGGGGGTGGAGGTGACCGCGTCCAGGGTGTAGAGCGCGTTGCCGCTGCCCACGTGGATGTTGCCGTCCGCCACCAGCACCGGCTCGATGGACTGGCGGGACTCCGTCGCGATGCGCCAGCGGTCCTTGCCGGTGGCCGCGTCCAGCGCGTACACCGTGCCGAGGTAGTCCGCCAGGTACACCCCGCCGCCGGCCACCGCCGGGCCGGGCGCGAAGGTCGGCGGGCAGAGGAAGACCGCCGGGGCCTCGAAGTGCCAGCGGACGTGGCCGCTGGCGATGTCGATCGACAGGACCCGGGTGCCCGCCGACACGTACACATAGCCGTCCGGCGCGGGCGCCGGACGGACCGGGACGCCGCCGCACGAGGCCGCGTCGCCCACCGGGTACGACCAGCGCTCGGTGCCCGTACGCGCGTCGAGGGCGCGCAGGCGCGCGTCCTGCCACACGTACACCGTGCCCTCGTGGATGACCGGGCCGGCCTCGGGGGTCTCGAAGTCGCTCTGGGCGCCGGTGATCTCCCACAGCTTCTCGCCATTGGCGGCCTCCCAGGCCTGCACCCCGCCGCCCCGGGTCGCGGTGACGATCGTGCCCCGGGAGGCCTTCAGGGCGTAGACCCAGGCGTCCGTCGGCAGGCGCCACAGCTCGCGGCCGTCCGTCGCGTCCAGCGCGTAGAGCGTGGGGCCGTCCGAGGCGTGGATACGGCCCGCCTCCACGGCCATCGCCCAGGCGACGTCCCGCGTCTTGAACTGGCGCCGGCCGCTGCCCACGTCCAGCGCGTGCACCTCGAAGGAGGTGACGTAGAGCAGATCGCCCGCCACGGCCGGGGTGCCCCACACGTCGTTCGACATGCGAAAGCGCCAGGGCCGCCAGCGGCCCGGCTGCTCCGAGGCGCGCGACGGGGGCGGGACGGGGGGCGCCGCCGCCGGTGCCCCGTTGGCCGGGGGCCGGTCCGGTCTGCCCAGGGGGCCGCCGGCCGGGAACCTGACCCACCCCGTGGCGGGGCTGGCCTCGGCCGCCGCACGCGTCTGGTCCAGGACCCGGGGCCCGGGTCCGATGGCCACCTTCGCCCCGGCGAGGCGCACGGGCCCGTCCGGCACGGCCTCCGGGAGGGAGGGCTGGTGCGGGGGCTGGTAGGGCGGGCGGGTCGGCGGCGAGGGCTCGGGGTCCTGGACGCGCGCGACCGGCTTGGCGCGGCCGCCGCCGCGGCGCTGCTCGATCATCGCCACCGAGCGGTCGGGCAGCCACGCGGAGGCGGTGCCGCTGTCGTCCGAACCGCCGAAGAGGTGCGGGGCGAGCTGCGCCTGGAGGTCCTCGGGCGAGGGCCGCAGCGCGGCCTCCATCTGCATACAGGACTCGATCAGCGGGCGCAGCTCGTCGGGCAGCCCGGCGAGGTCGGGGCCCTCGCGCAGCAGCATGAAGACGGTCTCGACCGGGTTGGCGCCGTGGAAGGGCGCATGGCCGGTCGCCGCGAAGACGAGCGTCGAGCCGAGCGAGAACACGTCGCTCGCGCCGGTCACGCTGCGGGAGTCCTTCGCCTGCTCGGGCGACATGTACGCGGGCGTGCCCACGGCCACGTTCGTCATGGTCAGCCGGGTGTTGGAGACGCCGGAGGCGATACCGAAGTCGATGACCCGGGGGCCGTCCTCGACCACCAGGACGTTGGAGGGCTTGAGGTCGCGGTGGACCAGGCCCGCCCCGTGGATGGACTGGAGCGCCTCGGCGATACCGGCCGCGAGCCAGCGCACCGCCTGGGCCGGGAGCGGCCCGCACTCGTTCACTATTTCTTCCAGCGAGGGCGCCGGGACGTACGCGGTGGCCAGCCACGGCACGGCCGCGCGCGGGTCGGCGTCGACCACGGCCGCCGTGTAGAAGCCGCTGACGGCCCGGGCCGCCTCCACCTCACGGGTGAAGCGGACCCGGAACAGCTGGTCCTCGGCGAGCTCCGTGCGCACCGTCTTGATCGCCACGCGGCGGCCGGACGCCGAGCGCGCCAGATAGACCAGCCCCATGCCGCCGGCACCGAGCCGTCCCAGCACCTCGAAGGGGCCGATACGCCTCGGGTCGTGCTGCGTCAGCTGCTCCACTTGCCTGCCACCTCCCCGTACGGGCCTCAAGTATCAACGTGTCGCAACGAGGCCCCGTGCAGCGTCTCACGCGACACCCCGATTCTTCCTGCCGGAGGCACCCGGTGGCCAACCCGTGTACGGATCGGGATGTCTCATCCCTATCCGGACACCCCCCTGACCCGGCCCCACCCGCCCCACCTGCGAAAACACCCGCCGCGCGCCCCGCGCACTCCCCCCGCCTCACTCCTTCTGGAGGATGGCGAAGCTCGCCCCTTGGTCATCGGCGAGGACCGCCATGCGGCCGTACGGGATGTCGACGGGCCCGGCGGTGACCCGGCCGCCCAGGTCACGGCAGGCCGCGGCCGTGGCATCGCAGTCCCGGACCGCGAAGTGGACCAGGAAGTGGTCGGGCATCTCGGCGGGGAAGGCGTCCCCCAGGAGAGCGCGGCCGCCGAAGGCCGTGCCCGGGCCCGGCGCGGAGCCGGCGGGCGACCAGGTGCGGTAGTCGCCCTCGGTCTCCTCCAGGTCCCGGCCCTCGAAGCCGAAGACCGCCTCGTAGAAGCGGTCGGCGCGGGCCGTGTCCCTTGCGTACACCTCGGTCCAGCAGAAGGAGCCCGGCTCGCCGCTCTTCTCGAAACCGGGGTGCGCCCCGGCCTGCCAGAGACCGAAGACCGCGCCGCCGGGGTCGGCGGCGACCGCCATCGTCCCGTACGGAGGGACCTGGACCGGGTCGGTCACCAGCTGGCCGCCCGCCGCCCTGATGCGCACGGCGAGCGCCGCCGCGTCGGGGGCCGCGAAGTAGACGCCCCAGGCGGTGGGCATCCGGCCGTCCCGCTTGGGGACGAGCCCGGCCACGCGCCGGCCGCCGCTCAGCGCGGTCGTGTAGTGCCCGTACCTCTCCGCCGCGTCCTCGTCGAAGGTCCAGCCCATCAGCGCGCCGTAGAACCGCTTGCCCGCCGCGAGGTCGGGGAGCGTCACGTCGGCCCAGCACGGCGCGCCTTCCGGATATCCGCCCATGCGCCTGGTTCCTTCCTGGGGTGGCCCCGCCCCGGGTGCGGGGACGGGACGCGGGTGCCGCTACGCGGTGAAGCTAACGGGCCCGTCCGCACCCCGCACCGGCACAAATAGAACAAATGAGCTGCATTGCCCCCACTGTAGGCGCCCGCGCCCTTTTCCCGCACGGGTTGTCCACAGAGCGTGTCCACAGGCTGTTGATAACACCATTCGAGTGGCGGACGGGCGCGCGAGGAAGCCGGGCCCGCGGCCCCGGCGGGGCCGTTCCCGCGGCGGCCGTCAACCCCCGGCCCCCATTTGCAGTCGGCCGAATCGCGCTCCGATCACCCCTCGGTAAGCTGACGGCATGACAGGACAAGTACGCACCGTCGACGGCCGCGTGGCAGGCCGACGCGGCCAGGCGACGCGGCAGAAGCTGCTCGACTGCCTCAGCGAGATGCTCAGCTCCTCGCCGTACCGGGACGTGAAAGTCATCGATGTGGCGCGGAAGGCGGGCACTTCACCCGCGACCTTCTACCAGTACTTCCCGGACGTCGAGGGCGCCGTCCTGGAGGTCGCCGAGGAAATGGCCAAGGAGGGCGCGGCGTTGACCGCCCTCGTGGAGGGCCGCTCCTGGGTCGGCAAGGCCGGCTGGCAGACGGCGGAGGAACTGGTCGAGGGGTTCCTCGACTTCTGGCGCAAGAATGACGCGATCCTGCGGGTGGTGGACCTGGGCGCGGCCGAGGGCGACAAGCGGTTCTACAAGATCCGCATGAAGATCCTCAACTCCGTGAACAACTCCCTTACGGACGCGGTGAAGGAACTCCAGTCGAAGGGCAAGGTCGACAAGGACATCAGCCCCGCGGCGATGGCCGGCTCGATCGTCGCGATGCTCGCGGCGGTCGCCTCGCACCAGAAGGGCTTCCAGACCTGGGGCGTCAAGCAGGCCGAGCTGAAGCCGAATCTGGCGCTCCTCGTGCATCTGGGCATCACCGGCAAGAAGCCCACGAGGTAGCGGCGCCGGACGCGGCCCGCGGGCCGGCCGGTCCGCGCCGGGGCGCACGCCCCGGCGCCGGTACGGAGAACCGCTGCGGCGCGCCCCCGTCCCTCCCTTCAAGTCCTGTCACGCCGGCGGAGGTTCACCGAGGTGGACCCCGCCGGCTTTCCCGTTCTTGGGGCCGTGGTCCGGGCCCCGGTCCAGGGGTCCTAGTTGGGGCCGTGCTCCGTGCCGTTCCCCGGCGCCCGCCCGCCGCCCTCCCTCCGCTCCAGCCGGAAGAGCCGGATCTCGCGCTCGACGCGGGCCTGGTACGCGGCGTACGGGGGCCAGAACTCCAGCGCCGCCCGCCAGGCCGCCGCGCGCTCCTCCCCCGTGAGCAGCCGGGCCCGTACCGGCACGTCCCGCCCCTTCCAGCTGATCTCGGCGTCCGGGTGGGCCAGCAGGTTGCCGGTCCAGGCGGGGTGGCCGGGGCGCCCGAAGTTCGACCCGACGAGCACCCAGGTCCCGCCGTCCTCCGGCATACAGGCGAGCGGTGTCCGCCGCGCGAGCCCCGAGGCGGCCCCGCGCGCGGTGAGCACGACCCCCGGGAGCATCCGCGCGCTCGGCAGCACCCGGCCCCGGGTGAGCCGGTGCACGGCCCGGTCGAGGGCGGGGACGACGTGCGGGGCGACCTTCGCGAACGCGCGCGTGGAGGACACCTTCTGGACCAGGCGCACACCGCGCGGGGCCCGGCTCACCGGACGCCCGCCCGCGCGCGCGGGGCGGCGGCGCCCTCCCCCGTACGAGAGGCGCGGAACAGCCCCGCCCGCTCGGCGGCCCGGGCGCGCAGCGCGGGGACGGGCCCGAAGAGCAGCTCGTCGGACGCGGCCCGCTTGAGGTACAGGTGCGCCTCGTGCTCCCAGGTGAACCCGATGCCGCCGTGCAGCTGGACGGCCTCGGCCGCGGTGCTCCGCAACGCCTCCAGCGCCTGCGCGAGGGCGAGCCCCCCGGCGTCCGGGTCCCAGGCGGCGTAGTAGGCGGCGGAGCGGGCCGCGCTCACCTGTACGTAACGGTCCGCGAGCCGGTGCTTGACGGCCTGGAAGGACCCGATGGGCCGCCCGAACTGATGGCGCTCCTTGACGTACGCGACGGTCCGCTCCAGCGCGTGGTCGGCGGCGCCGACGGCTTCGGCGGCGAGGAGGGCCGCGGCGGTGCGTCCGGCGGCGGCGAGGGCCGGGAGCGGATCGCGGTCGCCGAGCAACTCGGCTTCCACGTCCCGCAGTCGCACGCCGCCTTGGGCGCGGGTCTCGTCGAGGGTGGTGTGGCGGGTCCGGCGGAGCCCGGCCGCGTCCCCCCGTACGAGGAAGAGACGCAGGCGGCCGTGGGTGTAGCCGCCGGTGCGGGCGGGGACGAGGAGGAGCCCGGCGCGGTGGCCGTCCAGGACCTGGGCGGCCTCGCCGTACAGCCGCCAGCGCCCCTCGGCCTCCCGCGCCCGCACCCCTCCGGCGCGCCCGCCCCCTGCCCAGGCGCCGTCGGTGGTGTCGTCGGTGAGGCCGAGAGCCGGGGCGAGGGCGGGCCCCGGGACGGCGAGCGCGGCGGTCAGCTCGCCGCGGGCGAGGAGCGGGAGGTGGGCCCGCTTCTGCGGCTCGGTGCCGAGGGCGAGGAGGAGGGGGGCGGCGAGGGCCGCGGTGGCGAGGAGCGGGGAGGGCAGGAGGACGCGGCCGGTCTCCTCGGCGGCGAGGACGAGCTCGGCACCGGTACCCCCGCCCCCGCCGTACGCCTCGGGCACCGCGACCCCCACCAGCCCCAGCTCCCCGGCGAGCCGCCGCCACAGGGCGCGGTCGTACCCGGCGGCGGTGAGGGTCGCGGCCTTCACGGCGTCGGGCCCGCAGCGCTTGGCGAGGAGGGTGCGGAGGGTGCGGCGGATCTCCTGCTGCTCGGGGGTGAGCTCGGGGTTCATGGGCGGGGTTTCTCCTCCCGGGGGGCGGACGGCACCGGGATCTGACGGTACATCAGTTCGTGAGGAGCGGACCCCTTTTGGGGGGAGGTGCGGGACGGGACTTTGGACGCGAGGCGGGCTGCCGACAGGCGATCTGATGTACCGTCAGATCCATGGCAGCCACCGCCCGCGCCCCCCGCCCCGTAGCCGTCGTCGGTGTCGCCCTCTCCGACACCGGGCGCGTCGACGGCGTCACCCCGTACGCCCTGCACGCCCAGGCCGCCCGTCGGGCGCTCGCCGACTCCGGGCTGGAGCGCGGGGTCGTCGACGGGTTCGGGTCCGCCGGTCTCGGGGTGCTCGCGCCGGTCGAGGTCGCCGAGTACCTGGGGCTCAGGCCGACCTGGGTCGACTCCACCTCGGTCGGCGGCGCCACCTGGGAGGTGATGGCCGCCCACGCCGTGGACGCCATCGCCGCCGGGCACGCCAACGCCGTCCTCCTCGTCTACGGCTCCACCGCCCGCGCCGACATCCGGGCCGGGCGACGGACCTCGAACCTGTCCTTCGGCGGGCGCGGGCCCCTCCAGTTCGAGGTGCCCTACGGCCACACGCTCGTCGCGAAGTACGCCATGGCCGCCCGTCGCCACATGCACCAGTACGGCACCACCCTGGAACAGCTCGCCGAGGTCGCCGTGCAGGCGCGCGCCAACGCCGCCACCAACCCCGACGCGATGTTCCGCGACCCGATCACCGTCGACGACGTCCTGGCGGGGCCGATGATCGCCGACCCCTTCACCAAGCTGCACTGCTGCATCCGCTCCGACGGCGGTTGCGCGGTGCTGCTCGCGGCGGCGGAGTACGTCCCCGACACCGTCAAGCCGCCCGTCTGGGTGCTGGGTTCGGGCACGGCCGTCTCGCACACCACCATGTCCGAGTGGGAGGACTTCACGGTCTCCCCGGCCGCCGTCTCCGGCCGGACCGCCTTCGAGCGCGCCGGAGTGCGCCCCGCCGACATCGACCTCGCGGAGATCTACGACGCCTTCACGTACATGACCCTCGTCACCCTCGAAGACCTCGGGTTCTGCGCGAAGGGGGAAGGGGGCGCGTTCGTGGAGAAGGGGCGCCTGCTCACCGGGGGCGCGCTGCCCGTCAACACCGACGGCGGCGGGCTCTCCGCCTGCCATCCCGGGATGCGGGGGCTGTTCCTCCTGGTCGAGGCCGTACGGCAACTGCGCGGCGAGGCGGGGCCGGGGCAGGTCCGCAGGGCCGACGGCACGCTGCCCGAGCTGGCCGTCGCCTCGGGCACGGGGGGCTGGTTCTGCTCTTCGGGGACGGTGGTGCTGGGGCGCGAGCGGGGGTGAAATTCCGTGGCGACGCCGGTTGGGGCCGTCCCACAATCACCCCATGACCACCACCCCCGCCCCCTTCCTCACCACCGATCGCCTCCTCCTGCGCCCCTTCGCCGACACCCCCGCCGACCTCGACCTCGTCGTCGAGCTGGACAGCGACCCCGAGGTCATGCGGTACATCACCGGGGGCCGCCCCATGCGCCGCGAGGAGATCCGCGCCGAGTCGTTCGCGCGGATGCTGCCCGGGGGCTTCTGGGCGACGCATCTGCGCGACACGGGCGAGTTCATCGGCTGGCACTGCCTGCGCCCCGGCCCCGACGCGCCCGCGGACCAGGCGGACCTCGGGTACCGGCTGCGGCGGGCGGCCTGGGGGAAGGGGTACGCACGCGAGGGCGCGCTCGCCCTCATCGAGAAGGGGTTCGCAGAGCTGGGATACACGCGGATCACCGCCAACACCATGTACGTGAACGGCCGCTCGCGGCGGGTGATGGAGCGGTGCGGCCTCACGTACGTACGGACGTACTTCGAGGAGTGGCCCTACTCCGTCGAGGGGGACGAGCACGGGGACGTCGAGTACGCCCTGACGCGGGAGGAGTGGCTCGCGGCGCGGGGCGGGGCCGGGGGCGCGGTCCCGGGGGCCGTCTGAGCGGCGGGGCGCGCCGGGAAGCGCCGGGAAGCGCCGGGAAGCGCCGGGCGACAATCGGCGCATGGAATTCCAGGAGTACCTGCACACCCTGCGCGTCTGGGACACCGAGCTGCCGCACTTCGCTCCCGGGGACGCGCCCGAGGAGCCCGTCACGCTCTTCCAGGAGTGGCTGACGCACGCCGGCCGCGCCGGGCAGGCCGAACCGCACACGATGTCGCTCGCGACCGTGGACGGGGAGGGGCGGCCGGACGTACGGACCGTGATGCTGCACGGGGCGGATACGGCGGGGTGGTCGTTCGGGTCGCACGCCGGCAGCGCCAAGGGGCGGCAGCTGGCCGGCTGCCCGTCGGCGGCGCTCGGGTTCTACTGGCCCGCGGTGGGGCGGCAGGTGCGGGTGCGGGGGACGGTGACCCCGGCCGGGGCCGAGGCGAGCCGGGCCGATCTCCACGCCCGGTCCACCGGGGCGCTGGCGGCGGCGCTGGTGGGGCGCCAGAGCGAGGTGCTGCCGTCCCTGGAGGAGCTGGCGGACGCCTCGGAACGGGCCTGGGCCCGCGCGGCGGCCGCACCGGACACGGTGGTGCCGAGCTGGACGCTGTACGTCCTCGACCCCGTGGAGGTGGAGTTCTTCCAGGGGGACGCTTCGCGGCGGCATGTGCGGTTGCGGTACTCGCGGGGGCGGGCGGGGGGTGCTTGGGGGCGGGAGTTGCTCTGGCCGTAGGGGGTGCGGGGGTGCGGGGTTCGCTTTGTCTGCGGGCCGGTGACGGGTTGCTCGCGCAGTTCCCCGCGCCCCTTGCGGGGTCCGGCGCGGCCCGGGACGCTCACCGATCCCCTCCCGGGGTGCCTGCTTCGTCTGCGGGTGAGCGGGGGCCGACCGCGCAGTTGCCCGCGCCCCTAGGGGGGCCCGGCGCAGCCTTGACGTCCGGCCCGGGGCGTTGCCCTGAAGGGGCGCGGGGAACTGCGCGACCGAGCCACCACGGCCCGCAGCCGACATCCGGCCCGATAAGGGGCGCGGGGAACTGCGCGACCAGCCCACCACCGGCCCGCAGACAAAGCCCAGGCCCTAAAGGGGCGCGGGGAACTGCGCGAGCAACCCACCACCGGCCCACAGACAAAGTCCAGGCCCTCAAGGGGCGCGGGGAACTGCGCGACCGGCCCACCACCGGCCCACAGACAAAGTCCAGGCCCTCAAGGGGCGCGGGGAACTGCGCGAGCAACCCACCACCGGCCCGCAGACAAAGTCAGCCCGCACACCTCATCCCTCCGGGCGGAACACCGGCACCGCCACCCCGTCGCCCTCCCGGAACCCCACCCGTAACCGCATCCCCACCCGCAGCGCGGCACCCCCCACCACCTCCGTCATCATGCGCGGGCCCTCCTCCAGCGTCACCACCGCCGCCGTGTACGGGACCCGGTCCCCGAAAGGGGGCAGGTCGTTGCGGTGGACCACCGACCACGTGTACAGCGTGGCCCGGCCGCTCGCCCGTTCCCACGTCACGTCCTCGCTCCAGCAGTACGGGCAGAACTCGCGCGGGTAGTGGTGCGCCCGCCCGCACCCCCCGCAGCGGCGGATCAGCAGGTGCCCTGCCGCCGCCGCGTCCCAGTACGCGCGCGTGAACGCGTCCGTCTCCGGCGTCGCGCTCATCAGAACCACCCCAGCGCGTGGTCCAGGGACCACGTCTGCCACGACACCGCGAACAGCGCCACCAGCGAGATCAGGGCCATCATCGCGTTCTGCCCCTGCTCGGCCCAGTCGTGGATCATCAGGACCAGGTAGAGCAGGTTGAGGAGCAGGCCGCCGACCAGCGCCACCGGGGTGAGCAGGCCCGCCACCAGGCCGAGGCCCAGGGCCAGTTCGGCGTAGACCACCACGTACGCCATCGTCCGGGGCCGGGGCTTCACCACGAGCGCGAAGCCGCTGCGGACCGCCTCCCAGCGGTGCTTCGCCGCCACGTCCGCCGCCCAGGCGATGCCCGTGCCGCGCTCGAACCAGCCCTTCTTGTCCTTGTGGCGCCAGCTCTCCAGCCACCACAGGCCGAGGCCGATCCGCAGGACGGCCACCCACTCGGCGCCACTGAGCCAGATCGAGTCCATCCGCAGCCCCTTCCCCGCACACGCCGTCCGTCATCTGACGGTACGTCAGTTCAGCGGACCGGGGCGTCCCGCGCAAGGACTCCCGTCCCCGCGCACTCCGGAGCGTGATCGTTTCGTAACCGATTCAGGTCTTGACCGAGACCCATCAAAGACCCGCGTCGTTACGCTCGGTTCCCATGGCCACCAACGACCCCACCCGCCCCGTCTACGTCATCGGCGCCGGCCCCGGCGGACTCGCCGTCGCCGCCGCGCTGCGCGGCCGGGGCGTACGGGCCGTCGTGCTGGAGAAGGCCGACGCCGTGGGGGACTCCTGGCGCCACCACTACGACCGGCTGCGGCTGCACACCACCCGGCGGCTGTCCGCGCTGCCGGGGCTCGCGATGCCCCGCTCGTTCGGTCGCTGGGTCGCCCGGGCCGACGTCGTGCGGTACCTGGAGAAGTACGCCGAGGTCCATGAGCTGGAGATCGTCACCGGCGTCGAGGTGTCCCGGATCGAGCGCGCCGAGGACGGCGGCTGGCTGCTGCACGCCACCGGCGGGCGGCGGCTGACCGGCCGGGCGGTCGTGGTGGCGACCGGGTACAACCACACGCCGTACGTGCCCGAGTGGCCCGGCGCCGACACGTACACCGGCACCCTGCTGCACGCCGGTCAGTACCGGAACCCCGCGCCGTACGCCGGCCGGGACGTGCTCGTGGTGGGCGCCGGGAACACCGGTGCGGAGATCGCCGTCGACCTCGCCGAGGGTGGCGCCGGGCGGGTGCGGCTCGCCGTGCGCACCGCGCCGCACATCCTGCGCCGCTCCACCGCCGGCTGGCCCGCCCAGGCCTCCGGCATCCTGGTGCGGCGGCTGCCGGTCCCGCTGGTGGACCGGGCGGCCGGGGCGCTGGCCCGGCTCAGCGTGCCCGACCTGACCGCGAAGGGGCTGCCCCGGCCGGAGAAGGGCCTCTACGCGCGCGTGCGCGAAGGCGCCATCCCCGTACAGGACGTGGGGCTGATCGCGGCCGTGCGGGCGGGGCGGGTCGAACCGGTGGCGGCGGTCGAGTCGTTCGAGGGCGCCAAGGTCGTCCTGGCCGACGGCAGCCGGGTCTCGCCCGAGGCGGTCGTGGCGGCCACCGGCTACCGGCGGGCCCTGGAGGGCCTGGTCGGCCACCTCGGCGTGCTGGACGAGCGGGGCCGGCCGACCGTCCACGGCGGCCGTGCGGCGCCCGGCGCCCCCGGCCTCCACTTCACCGGGTTCACCAACCCCATCAGCGGCATGCTCCGCGAGCTGGGCATCGACGCCGGCAGGATCGCCAAGGCGGTCGCGCGCTCCTGACGACGGCGCCCGGCCCTCGGCACTCGGCCCTCGGCTCGCGCCCCCGCGACGGCACCCGCGTACGCCGTAGTTGGCGCAATGGTGACGGGTAGGCGCCCTACGGGCGGGTACGGAAAACGTACTCGGCCGGACCTCCCGCGCGCCCAGGAGCCTTCGGTGAGCATGTGCCCGCACGGAGGTTCCTGACTGGTCGTCAGGTCTGTAATCTGACTGTGCGTCAGTTACCAGCCAGTTGCGTCACGGCAGATGCGCACGTGCCATGTTGGCCATCGACCAGGAGCGGGCGGAACGATGCTTGGATCGACTCACGGCACCCTCACGACCGACCTCCGCGCCCGGGTGGTGGCCTGCGGCGAGCAGCCCCGGCCCGGCACCGTCCACGGCACCGCCGCAGCCGAGGGCGACCTGGACGTCAGCGGCCGGCCCCTGTACGCGCCCGTGCCCGACCTCGACCGGTTCTTCCGGCCCGAGTCGCTGGCCGTCGTCGGCGCCTCCGACGCCGAGGGCCGCCCCAACACGGGGATCACCCGCCAGCTGATCGCCTGGGCCGAGCGCGTGGGCGCCCGCGTCCACCCGGTGCACCCGACCCGCGACTCCGTCTTCGGCCTGCCCTGCGCCCCGTCCGTCGCCGGGCTGCCGGAACAGGTGGATCTGGCCGTCCTGCTGGTGGGCGACCCGCTTCCGCTGATCGACGAACTGGCCGAGGCCAAGGTGAAGTTCGCCGTCGCGTTCGCGTCCGGCTTCGCCGAGACCGGCGAGGAGGGCGCCGCCGCCCAGGAGCGCCTGCGCGCCGCCGTGCGGCGCTCCGGGATGCGCCTGCTCGGCCCCAACACCAACCTCAACGCCTTCGAGCGCTTCCGGGACGACCTGGAGGGGCCCGCGATCGCCCTGATCACCCAGTCCGGCCACCAGGGCCGCCCGCTGTTCGCGATGCAGGAGCTCGGGGTGCGCCTCTCCCACTGGGCGCCCACCGGCAACGAGGCCGATCTGGAGTGCGCCGACTTCCTCGCGTACTTCGCGGAGCGCCCCGAGGTCGGAGCCATCGCCTGCTATCTGGAGGGGCTCAAGGACGGCCGCTCCTTCCTGCTCGCCGCCGACCGGGCGGCGCGGGCGCGGGTGCCGGTGGTGGCGGTCAAGGTCGGCCGCACCGAGACCGGGGCGCGCACCGCCGCCTCCCACACCGGCAAGCTGACCGGCGCCGACCAGGTGGTGGACGCGGCGATGCGGCAGTACGGCGTGATCCGCGTCGACGGGCTCGACGAGCTCCAGGACACCTCGGCCCTGCTGGCGCGGGCCCGTCCGCCGGTCGCCGAGGGGGTCGTCGTCTACTCGATCTCGGGCGGCACCGGCGCCCACTTCGCGGACCTGGCGACGGCCGCCGGACTCACCCTGCCCACGCTCTCCGAGGCCAAGCAGGCCGAGCTCCACACCTGGATACCGCCGTACCTGAACGTGGCCAACCCGGTCGACAACGGCGGCCACCCGGTGGGCGACTGGCGCGGCCGGAAGATCATCGACGCGCTCCTGGACGACCCGTCGGTGGGCGTGCTGATCTGCCCCATCACCGGGCCGTTCCCGCCGATGAGCGACCGGCTCGCCCGGGACCTGGTGGAGGCGGCGGAGCACACCGACAAGCTGGTGTGCGTGGTGTGGGGCTCGCCGGTGGGCACCGAGGCCGCCTACCGCGAGACGCTGCTCGGCTCCTCGCGGGTCGCCACCTTCCGTACGTTCGGCAACTGCGTGGGCGCCGTCCGCGCCTACCTCTCCCACCACCGGTTCACCTCCTCCTACCGCTCCCCCTTCGACGAGGCGCCGCGCGTCCCCTCGCCCTCCTTCCGCAAGGCCCAGGCCCTGATGCGGCCGGGCCACCAGCTGAGCGAGCACGCCGCCAAGCAGCTGCTGCGGGCGTACGGGATCCGGGTGCCGCGCGAGCAGCTGGTGACCAGCGCGGCGGCGGCCGTGCGGGCGGCGGGCCAGGTCGGCTACCCGGTGGTGATGAAGGCCTCCGGCACCCGCCTCGCCCACAAGACCGAACTCGGCCTGGTGAAGGTCGGGCTGACCTCGGCCAGCCAGGTGCGCGACGCCTACCGCGAGCTCACCGACATCGCCCGGTACGAGGGGGTGGAGCTGGACGGGGTGCTGGTGTGCCAGATGGTCGCCCGGGGGGTCGAGATGGTCGTCGGCGTCACCCACGACGCGCTCTTCGGGCCGACCGTGACCGTGGGCCTGGGCGGCGTCCTGGTGGAGGTCCTGGGCGACGCGGCCGTGCGCGTACCCCCCTTCGGCGAGGAGCAGGCCCGCGCGATGCTCGGCGAGCTGCGCGGCCGGGCGCTCCTCGACGGCATACGCGGCGGGCCGCCGGTCGACGTGGACGCGCTGGTGGAGGTGGTGCTGCGGGTGCAGCGGATGGCCCTGGAGCTCGGCGGGGACCTCGCGGAGCTGGACATCAACCCGCTGATGGTCCTGCCGCGCGGGCAGGGGGCGGTGGCGCTGGACGCGCTGGTGGTGTGCTCATGAGCGGCGAGGACGCCCGCCCGCTCACCGAGACCGTCCGCCACACCACCGACGGCGGCGTCTCCTGGATCACGCTCGACCGGCCCGAGGCGATGAACGCCGTGACCTGGGAGCAGCGGGAGCGGATCATCGCGCTGCTCGGCGAGGCGAGCGCCGACCCGGCCGTACGGGCCGTCGTGCTCACCGCCACCGGCAAGGGCTTCTGCGCGGGCGCCGACCTGCGGGGCGCGGTGGTGTCCGGCGAGCGGGTCGCCGGGGACGTGGCCCGCACCATCCGCCTCGGCGCCCAGCGGCTGGTGGGGGCCGTGCTCGACTGCGAGAAGCCGGTGATCGCCGCCGTCAACGGCACGGCGGCCGGGATCGGCGCGCATCTGGCGTTCGCCTGCGACCTGGTACTGGCGGCGGAGTCGGCCCGCTTCATCGAGGTGTTCGTCCGGCGCGGCCTGGTCCCGGACGGCGGGGGCGCGTATCTGCTGCCCCGGCTGGTGGGGCCGCAGCGCGCCAAGGAGCTGATGTTCTTCGGGGACGCGGTGGCGGCTGCGGACGCCGAGCGGCTCGGCCTGGTCAACCGGGTGGTGCCGGATGACGATCTGCCCGCCCTGGCCCGGCAGTGGGCCCAGCGGCTCGCGGCCGGCCCGACCCGCTCGCTGGCGCTGGCGAAACAGCTGGTCAACGCCTCCCTGGACGGCGACCGCAGCAGTGCCTTCGCCGCCGAGGCGGCCGCCCAGGAGATCAACATGACCACCCGGGACGCCCAGGAGGGCGTGGCGAGCTTCGTGGAGCGCCGGACGCCGAAGTACCGGGGTCTGTGAGGGTTCCCATCTGACGACCCGTCAGGTTCAATGAGGGCGTGATGGGACACGAAGGGATGGCGGCGACCGTCGTCCGATACCTGCGGTCCGTCGGCGCGGTGGCCACGGCCCCCGCCGAGCCCGTCGAGGCCCTGCCCCGGCCCGACTTACGGGCGGTACGCGACGACGAGCGGCTGCCGTTCGACCCCGCCGAGTTCCGGGGCGTGCTGGGCCACTTCGCCACCGGCGTCACGGTCGTCACCGCCCGCGACGAGAGCGGCCCGACCGGCTTCGCCTGCCAGTCCTTCGCCTCGCTCTCCCTCGACCCGCCGCTGGTCGCCTTCATGGTCGGCCGTACGTCGACGACCTGGCCGCGCATCGCCCGCGCGGGCACCTTCTGCGTGAACATCCTGGGCGCCGCACAGGGCCCGCTGTGCCGGGCGTTCGCGGTGAGCGGCGCCGACAAGTTCGCGGGCGTGGACTTCGACGCGGCCCCCGTGACCGGCTCCCCGCGCCTGGCGGGCGTACCGGCCTGGGTGGACTGCCGCATCCAGAACGTGCACACCGGCGGCGACCACCTGATCGTGGTGGGCCGCGTGGAGGCGCTCGGCGGGACGGCGGAGGGCGAGCCGCTGCTGTTCCACCGGGGCCGGTTCGGGCGCTTCACCGCCTGAGCGCCCGTCTTCGAGGGCGGAGCCCCGTACGGGCGCCTGTCTTCGAGGGCGGAGCCCCCGTACGCACGCCCCGCGCACTCACCAGCTCTGCTCGGCCACCCGGCCGCCGCTGCGGGTCTCGATCCGCAGCTTGCCCTTGTCCCCGTACGCCTCGTGGCGCCAGGCGGCGAACACCTCGGCGATCCGGCGGCCCTCGAAGTCGTCGGCGCCGGACGGGATGAAGTTCACGGTCACGAGCGCCTTGACCGAGTCGCCCTCCTGCCGGAGCCGGGCGGCCACCAGGAAGGGCCACATGCCGTCGTCGGCCTTGGTGAGGTGCTGGGCGTAGTAGTCGGTGAACTCCTGGGTCATGTCGAACCACCCGGCGGGCAGACAGGGCGGGGCGGTGCCCTCGGTGGGCGGCCCGGCGTCACCGGCGTCGTCGTCGGTGGTCTCGTCCGTGGGAGGTTCCGGGGCGCCGGTGTCCTCGTCCGTGGGGGGCTCGGCGCTGCCGGAGGTCTCGTCGGTGGTGTCGTCCGTGGACGGCTGTGCGGATCCGGCACCGTCGCCGGTCGTCGTGTCCTCGGTCGTCCCGTCGGCGGCGGGGCCCGACGTTCCGCCCGACGCGTCCTGCGACGTCTCGTCCACACCCCCGCCCGGCGACGTGTCCTGCGTCGTCTCGTCCGGCGGGCACGGCTGCTTCTCGGCGGCGAGCGACGGCCGCGACGAGGGCCGCCCCTCGCCCGCCGCGCTCCCCGCCCTCTCGGTCCCGCATCCGGCCAGTACGGCGCAGAGCAGCCCCGCCACCACCACGCCCGGCCTGTTCCTCGGCTTCATCCGGCCCCCCTCCCCCAGGGAGAGGGGATCACGCGTCCGCCGGTTCCGCCGACGGCGTGGCGGCGGCGCCGGATCCGGTGCGGCGGATCACCAGGGCCATCAGCGCGGCCACCGCGCACAGCGTGCCCGAGCCGTACCAGACCATGTCGTACGAGCCGAAGGCGTCACGCGCGAGACCGCCGAGGAAGGCGACGACGGCCGCGCCCACCTGGTGCGAGGCGAGCACCCAGCCGAAGACGATGGCGCTGTCCTCGCCGTAGTGCTCGCGGCACAGCGCGAGGGTGGGCGGGACGGTGGCGACCCAGTCCAGACCGTAGAAGACGATGAAGAACAGCATCGGCGGGTGGATGGAGGGCGCGAGCAGCATCGGCAGGAACAGCAGCGAGATGCCGCGCAGCGCGTAGTACGTGGCGAGCAGCCGGCGCGACTCGAAGCGGTCGGTGAGCCAGCCCGAGAAGATCGTGCCGGCCACGTCGAAGACGCCGATGACCGCGAGCAGCCCGGCCGCCGCCGTCACCGGCATGCCGTGGTCGTGCGCGGCGGGCACGAAGTGCGTCTGGACGAGGCCGTTGGTGGAGGCGCCGCAGATCGCGAAGGTGCCGGCGAGCAGCCAGAACGGGCCGGTGCGCACGGCCGAGAGCAGCACCTTCACCGCGCGCCCCGCGGCGCCCGGCACGGGGGCGGGCTTCTCCACGTACGTGTCCGAGCCGTACGGGGCGAGTCCCGAGTCCGCCGGGTGGTCGCGCAGCAGCAGCCACACGAACGGCACCACCGCGAGCGCGGCGAGCGCGACCGTGACGGCGGCCGGACGCCACCCGTGGTGCTCGACCAGCCACGACAGGACCGGCAGGAAGATCAGCTGCCCGGAGGCGGACGCGGCGGTGAGGATGCCGGTGACCAGGCCGCGCCGGGCGGTGAACCAGCGGTTGGTGACGGTCGCGGCGAACGCCAGCGCCATCGACCCGCTGCCCAGCCCCACGAGCAGACCCCAGCAGAGCATCAGCTGCCACGCGGCGTCCATGAAGACGGTGAGCCCGGCGCCGGTGGCGATCACGGTCAGCGCCGCGGCCACGACCCGGCGGATGCCGAACCGGTCCATCAGCGCGGCGGCGAAGGGCGCGGTGAGCCCGTACAGCGCGAGGTTCACCGAGACCGCCGCCCCGATCGTGCCGCGCGACCAGCCGAACTCCTCGTGCAGCGGGTCGATGAGCAGCCCGGGAAGCGACCGGAAGGCGGCCGCGCCGATGATCGTCACGAAGGTGACGGCGGCGACGAACCAGGCACGGTGGATACGGCGGCCGGGCCCGGGCCGCGGGGAGGGGGCCGTCTGAGCGCCGGGGGCGACGGCATCGGTTGTCTGGGACATGGCCACAGCCTGGCGTGGCGGTCCGGTCCGTACGAGTGGCTGGGTAGCCATGGTTCGCAGGGATCGGGCCACGTAGACTCGGCGCCATGCCCCCGGCCGCCCCCCACCGCGTCGTCGTCCTCGCCCTCGACGGCATCCTCCCGTTCGAGCTCGGCATCCCCCAGCGGATCTTCGGGCTGGCGCGGAGCGCGGGCGGGGAGCGCGGGCCGCTGTACTCCGTCACCACCTGCTCGGTGCGCGCGCCCGGCCCCGTGCGGACCGACGCCGACTTCGCCGTGCTGGTGGAGAACGGACCCGAGGCGCTGGCGCACGCGGACACCGTGGTCGTGCCCGCCTCGCACGAGCTGGGGCCGGTGTACGAGGAGGGCGTGCTCACCGACGAGCTCGCGCGCGCCTTCGCCCACGTACGGCCCGGTACGCGCATGGTCTCCATCTGCACCGGCGCTTACGTCCTGGCCGCCGCCGGGTACCTCGACGGGCGGCCCGCCACCACCCACTGGCGGCACGCCGAGCACTTCCAGCACCTCTTCCCGTCCGTCGCCGTCGACCCGGACGTGCTGTTCATCGACGACGGGGACGTGCTGACCTCGGCCGGGGTCGCCTCCGGGATCGACCTGTGCCTGCACCTGGTGCGGCGCGACCACGGATCGGCGGTCGCCAACGACGTGGCCCGGCGGACCGTGGTGCCGCCGCACCGGGAGGGCGGGCAGGCCCAGTACATCGAGCGGCCGCTGCCGCAGCCCCAGGTGGCGACGACCACCGGCGCCCGCGCCTGGGCGCTCGGCCGCCTCGACGAGCCGATCCAGCTGCGGGACATGGCGGAGCAGGAGGCGATGTCGGTACGGACGTTCACGCGCCGGTTCCGTGAGGAGACGGGGATGAGCCCCGGCCAGTGGCTCACCCAGCAGCGCG
Organism: Streptomyces sp. NPDC005878; assembly: GCF_040629815.1. Lineage (NCBI taxonomy): Bacteria > Bacillati > Actinomycetota > Actinomycetes > Kitasatosporales > Streptomycetaceae > Streptomyces > Streptomyces sp. NPDC005878. Next base: position 43,970 of record NZ_JBEXWK010000027.1, on the reverse strand, counting down.
TCGAGCGGGCCCGGTACCTGCTGGAGTCGAGCGACCTGTCCGTGGACCGGATAGCGCGGGCCGCCGGGTTCGGCACGGCGACCTCGCTGCGCCAGCACCTCCAGGCCGCGCTCGGTGTCCCGCCGACCGTCTACCGGCGCACCTTCCGCGCCGCCGGCCGCGACCGTGTGGAGGGCTGAGCGCCGGCCCGGCCCCGGACCGTCCTCCGTACGGGACCGCACCGGTTCTTCCCGCGCACGTCCCGCCGGACGGCTCAGAAGGTCAGCACCCCGCGCGCCACCCTCCCCTGCCGCGCGTCCTCCACCGCCTTGGCGAAGTCCTCCACCGGGTACGTCTCGGTCACCAGCTCGTCGAGGAGCAGAGCGCCCGTGCGGTACAGCTCGGCGTAGCGGGGGATGTCGTACTGGGGGCGTGAACTGCCGTACCGGCAGCCGAGGATGGACTTGTCCAGGAACATCGCGGCGGGCGCGAACGCCGCCTCCGCCGTCGGCGCGGGCATCCCGAGCAGGACCGCCTGGCCGTGCCGGTCGAGCAGGTCGACGGCCTGGCGGACGAGCCCGACGTGGCCGACGCACTCGAAGACGTGGTCGGCGCCCGTTTCCAGGATCTCCCGTACACCGTCCACCGAGGTCAGGAAGTGGGTGGCGCCGAACCGCCGCGCGGCGGCCTCCTTCGCCGGGTTGCTGTCGACGGCGACGACCGTGCGCGCGCCCGCGATCCGGGCACCCTGGAGGACGTTGAGGCCGATGCCGCCGGTGCCGATGACGACGACGGTGTCGCCCCGGTCCACGCGGGCGCGGTTCAGTACGGCGCCGACGCCGGTCAGGACCGCGCAGCCGATGAGGGCCGCGGAGGCGAGCGGCAGGTCGGCGGGGATCCCGACCGCCTGGACGGCCTTGACCACCGTGCGTTCGGCGAAGGCGGAGTTGGCGGCGAACTGGTGGACCGGCGCGCCGCCGCGCGAGAACGGCCGCCCCGGACGCCCGATCGCCCGGCGGCACATGGTGGGTCGCCCCCGGTCGCAGTCGGCGCACGCCCCGCAGTTGGCGAGAGTGGAGAGCGCCACGTGGTCGCCCGGGGCGACATGGGCGACCCCGTCCCCGACGGCCTCGACGACGCCCGCGCCCTCGTGGCCGAGCACCACGGGCACGGGGAAGGGGATCGTCCCGTCGATGACGGAGAGGTCGGAGTGGCACAGGCCCGCCGCGGCGATCGCCACCCGGACCTCGCCGGGCCCCGGGTCGCGTACCTCCAGGTCGTCGACCACCCGCGCGTGCGTACCGTCGAACAGGACACCTCTCACTGGCCCCGTGCCTCCTTCGGCAGGCCGAGCACGCGCTCGGCGATGATGGTGCGCTGGATCTCGTCCGAGCCGCCGTAGACGGTGTCGGCGCGGGAGAAGAGGAACAGCCGCTGGGGCGCGTCGAGCCGGTACGGCTCCCGCTCGCTCCACTCGTCCGGCCCGACCGTGGCGGCCGCGCCCCGTACGGCCAGGGCGAGTTCGCCCAGCCGCTGGTGCCAGCCGCCCCACAGGAGCTTGGCGACGCTGGGGGCGGCGGGGTCTAAGCCGCCCAGGGTGCGCAGGGCGTTCCAGCGCATGGTGCGCAGCTCGGCCCAGAGTCGGACGATCCGGTCCCGCAGAAGCGGATCGTCCGCCGACCCCCCTTCGGCCGCCTGCCGTACGACCTCCGCCAGCTCCTCCGCGAACCCGATCTGCTGGGCGAGGGTGGAGACCCCGCGCTCGGCGGCGAGCAGGTCCATGGCGACGCGCCAGCCGTTGCCCTCGCCGCCGACGAGGTGGCCGGGCTGGGCGCGGGCGCCGTCGAAGAAGACCTCGTTGAACTCGCTGGTCCCCGTCAGCTGCCGGATCGGCCGGACCTCGACGCGGCCGGCCGGCTGATCCATGGGGACGAGGAGGAAGGAGAGGCCGTGGTGGCGGTGCGAGCCGGGTTCGGTACGGGCCAGCACGAAGCACCAGTCGGCCTCGTGGGCGTGCGAGGTCCAGATCTTCTGTCCGGTGACGCGGTACGTGCCCGCCGGGTCGCCCGGGTCGCGTACGGCGGTGGTGCGCACGGCCGCGAGGTCCGATCCGGCGCCGGGCTCGCTGTAGCCCTGGCACCAGATCTCCTCCCCGCGCGCGACGGACGGCAGGAAGCGGTCCCGCTGGGCGGGGGTGCCGTGGGCGAGGAGGGTGGGGGCGAGGAGGTTCTCCCCGATGTGGCCGAGGCGGGGCGGGGTGCCGGGGTGCCGGGCGTACTCCTCGGCCCAGACGACCTGCTGCGTGAGCGTCGCCGCCCGGTTCCCGTACGGCGTGTCCCCCCACCCGAGCCCGATCCACCCCCCGGCACCGAGCTCGCGCTCCCACTGCCGGGGGGTGCCGCGGGGCGGGTGTGTGGTGAGCCAGGTGCGGGCGGTGTGGCGGAAGGCTTCGTCGGCGGGGGTGTAGCCGAAGTCCATGGGGTCTCTTCTCTGCCCGGTCTTTGTCTGCGGCTGGTGGTGCCTTGCTCGCGCGGTTCCCCGCGCCCCTAATTGCCCGGCCGTGGCCCGCGGCCGGCGCGTGGCTCGCTCGCGCAGTTCCCCACGCCCCCAACCCCGCTTTCGTCCGCGGACCGTGGAGGCTCGCTCGCGCAGTTCCCCGCGCCCCCAAACCCCCTTTCGTCCGCGGACCGTGGACGGTTGCTCGCGCAGTTCCCCGCGCCCCCAACCCCGCTTTCGTCCGCGGACCGTGGACGGTTGCTCGCGCAGTTCCTCGTGCCCCCAAACCCCCCTTCGTCTGCGGACCGTGGAGGCTTGCTCGCGCAGTTCCCCGCGCCCCCAAACCCCCCCTTTCGTCTGCGGACCGTGGAGGCTTGCTCGCGCAGTTCCCCGCGCCCCCAAACCCCCCCTTCGTCTGCGGACCGTGGTGGGCCGGTCGCGCCGTTCCTCGTGCCCCCAAACCCCCGCCGTGGTGGGCTGGTCGTGCGGTGCCTCGTGCTCCTTGGCGGGGCGGGGCCGAGCCCGGGTTTCCGGGGGCGATGGAGTACCTCAGGGGCGCGGGGAACTGCGCGATCAGCCACCCACCACCCGCAGACCGGCACGAAACCGCACCCGTGGCCGAGGCCAACTCCCCGGCCGCCACCCAGTACCCCAGGGGCGCGGGGAACTGCGCGACCAGCCACCCACCACCCGCAGACCGGCACGAAACCTTCTCCCCCACCACGGCCCCGCCCCCACGCCCCCCCGGGAGGAACCCTCACGCGTTGGGGCGGGCCCCGGACCCCGCCGCCCGCCCCATCTCCCCCACCCGCTCCAGCAACGGCATCGGATCCACCCCCACACCCCCCGGCAGGAACTCCGCGATCCGCTCCGGAGTCCACCCGCCCCCGGCGACGTACCCCGCCCGCAGCTCCCTCGGCTGCGCCCACACCGCGATCTTCGGTCCGGCCACCGTGTACACCTGCCCGGTGACCCCCGCCTCGCGGGCCCGGTCGCTGAGGAGGTACACCACGAACGCCGCCACGTCCTCCGGCTCGCCGATCTCCGTCAGCTCCATGGGCACGTTGGCGGACATCCGGGTCCGCGCCACGGGCGCGACGGCGTTGGCGGTGACGCCGTACTTGTGCAGACCGAGCGCCGCGCTGCGGACCAGGGAGATCACTCCGCCCTTGGCCGCGCTGTAGTTGGCCTGCGCCACACTGCCCTGGTGGTTGCCGCTGGTGAAGCCGATCAGCGTGCCGGTGCCCTGCCGGCGCATCACCGCCGAGGCCGCCCGGAACACGGTGAAGGTGCCCTTGAGGTGGGTGGCCACCACCGGGTCCCACTCCTCCTCCGTCATGTTGAAGAGCATGCGCTCACGCAGGATGCCCGCCACGCACACCACCCCGTCCACCCGGCCCCACCGGGTGAGCGCGGTGTCGACGATCCGCCGGCCGCCCTCCATGGTCGAGATGTCGTCGGCGACGGCCACCGCCTCGCCGCCCGCCGCCTCGATCTCCTTGACCACCGCGTCCGCGATCTCGCTGCTGGGCGAGGCGCCGTCGATGGAGACGCCGTAGTCGTTGACGACGACTCTGGCGCCCTGCGCCGCCGCCGCGAGCGCCACCGCGCGGCCGATACCGCGCCCCGCGCCGGTCACGGCGACCACTTTGCCTGCCAAGAAGTTCCCCACGCCGGCCCCTTCCCGCGGTTTCTGACGGACCGTTAGATTTTAGGGCCCGGCAGGCACCGGAAGACAAGACCCAGGGAGGGCCCACATGTCCGCGACGTCCGCCGCGTCCCCCGCGTCCGCGCTGCCGCCCGAGTTCCACGAGATCGCCAAGCGCGTGAACAACTGGGGGCGTTGGGGCCGCGACGACGAGATCGGGACGCTCAACCTCGTCACCGACGAGGTGGTGCGGGAGGCCGCCGCCACCGTCCGCACCGGCCGCCGCGTCCCGCTCGCACTCCCTCTGGAGCAGAACGGCGTCCAGACCGGTCTGATCCCCGGCCGGGTCAACCCGCTGCACACCATGGTGCAGATCAACCAGGAGATCTTCGGCCCGGGCACGGTCGCCACCAGCGACGACACCGTGACGTTCGGACTCCAGGCGGCCACCCACTGGGACGCACTGACCCATGTCTCGCACTCCGGCCGCATCTACAACGGCCGCCCCGCCACCACCATCACCGCGCACGGCGGCGCCGAGTTCAGCGGCATCGACAAGCCGCGCCACCTCGTGTCGCGCGGCGTCCTGCTGGACGTGGCGCGCGTCCACGGCGTGGACCGGCTGCCCGGTGGGCACGCGGTCACCCCGGAGGACCTGTCGGCCGCCGAGGAGCTGGGCCGGGTCACCGTCCGCGGGGGCGACATCGTGCTCGTACGGACGGGGCAGGTGCAGCTCTGCCTCGCCGGCGACAGGCACGGGTACGGCTTTCCCTCGCCGGGCCTGTCGCTGCGTACGCCGGAGTGGTTCCACGCGCGCGACGTCGCGGCCGTCGCCAACGACACCCTGACCTTCGAGATCTTCCCGCCGGAGATCGAGGACCTGTGGCTCGGGGTGCACGCGCTCGACTTGGTCGAGATGGGGATGCTCCAGGGCCAGAACTGGAATCTGGAGGAGTTGTCCACAGCCTGTGCGCAGGAGCGGCGGTACGCGTTCTGGCTGTCGGCGATGCCCGAGCCGTTCGTGGGGGCCACCGGGACTCCGGTCGCACCGGTCGCCGTGCTGTAGCGCTGTCGCCGTGGCGCCATCGCCGTAGCGCCGTTGCGCCGTTGCCGTGGCGCCATCGCCGTAGTGCCGTTGCCGTGGCGCCGCGCCGGGGCGTACGAGGAGTCCGCGCCCCGGGCCTGTCCCCCTGTCACGGGTGGCGGCGCGTCATGCGCACCCCGAGCACGGCACGGCGGCCGCCACCCGGCCACGGCGTGCTCGCCCTGCTCCCGTTGCCCTGAAGGAGCCTTGCCCTGGGCCCACGCCGGGCCACGACCCGCACTCGCCGAGGAGAACCAGGACCGGCCCAGGACGGACCAGGGGCCGGTCCGCGCCCTCGGCGTCCCCTCGCGACGAATCGCTCATCCAAGGGTGATCAGACCGCCACGGCGCGTCAACACCTAGTGAAAGCTTTGCCCTTTACGCCCGATTTGTGACAGCGCACGACGGCTCATACGCGCCCGGCTCGAACGCCCCGCCCGTACGCTCCGGCGCGCCCCCGTCGCAGCAGCGGTCCACCTCGCACCAGATCGACTTGCCCGCGCCCTCGGCCTGCCAGCCCCAGCGGTCGGCGAGGCCGTCGACCAGCTCCAGGCCCCGGCCGTTGGTGTCGTCCCCGTCCGCGTGGCGCGGCCTGGGAGCGCACGCGCTGCTGTCGGCCACCTCGACCCGGACCGTGCCGCCGTCGTCCGGCCCGTCGACGGGACCGAAGAGCATCCGCAGCACGGCCGGACAGCCGGTGTGCACCACCGCGTTGGTCACGAGCTCGGAGATCAGCAGGATCAGGGTCTCGGCGAGCGGCTCGTCGAGCCGTATCCCGCACCCGGCCAGCCGCGAGCGGGCCCATCTGCGAGCGCGTCCCACCTCGGCGGGGTCGGCTCCGACCTCCAACTGAACCTGAAGCACCTGCACCGCTCACACCATCCGAACCGGCGGACACATCGCCTCGCGCCTCGACAAGCTCACGGAACGTGATTTCCTTACGAGACAGCATGGTTGACGTACAGTCACCGCAACAAGCGCTTCAGGCATATTCCAGCGCGAAGGAGTACGCGTGGTGCATACTGTGCGACGCACATTGCGGGGGGTCGAACAGGAGCGCGCGGGATGCCTGGGGGATCGCACTCCACGGAGGTTACCCGAGGGCGGCCCCGACTCCGGGGTGTGACGAGTCCTTCGAAGGACACAACCCGGTATCGACGCACGGTTACGCTTCATCACGCTCCGGCCAACGCCTCGTCGCGCACCACGCCCGTGCGGACCGGCTCCCGCCTCACATCGCCTCCGCCAGCGCCACCGCCTGGAGCTCCCGTGCCCGCGCCGCCGTCGGCCACCGCGTGCCGCGCAGCCACGCCCGCTTCAGATGGAGGTGGACCTCCGCCTCCCAGGTGAAGCCCATGCCGCCGTGCACCTGGAGGCAGTCACGGGCGCACCGCACGGCCGCCTCGTCGGCCAGCAGCTTGGCGCCCGCGATCTCCACCGGGTCGCCGGTGACGGCCGCCGCGTACACGGCGGCGCGGGCCACCTCGGTGCGGACCAGCATCCCCGCGCACAGGTGCTTCACCGCCTGGAAGGCCCCGATGGGCTGTCCGAACTGGTGGCGGGTCCGTGCGTGGTGGACGGCGAGGGCGGTGCTGCGGCCCGCGCTGCCCAGCTGCTCGGCGGCGCTCAGCAGCGCCCGCTCCGGGTCCTGGGTGCCCCGGGCGTCCCCGGCGCCGGGGACGCGGTGCAGGGGGGTGAGCGGGTCGGCCGAGCGGACGGGCTCGGCGCCGGTGACGTCCCCCCGGACGGCGTCGGCCTCCGCCAGCCACTCCACCAGGCCCCCGTCGGGCGCGGTCACCACGGCCGTGCCCTCGGCCGCCCCCGCCACCAGGCCAGCCGCCAGGTGCGTGGCGATCAGCGGGCCGGGCAGCAGCGCCCGCCCCGCCTCCTCGAAGAGCAGCACCGCCTCGGGCAGCCCGAGCCCGACCCCGCCCGCCTCCCGCGGAAGCCGCAGCGCGAAGAACCCGGCGTCCCCGAGCGCCCGCCACAGTCCCCGGTCCAGCCCGCCCCCGTCGAGGGCGCCGCGCAGCGCGGCGGCGTCGAAGCGCCGGGCGAGCACCTCCCGTACGCCCGCCCGCAGGGCCAGCTGGTCCTCGCTCAGCCGGAAGTCCATCAGCGGCCCCCCTTGGGCAGGCCGAGGATCCGCTCGGCGACGATGTTGCGCTGGATCTGGGAGGTGCCGGCGGCGATGGTGTACGAGAGCGAGGAGAGCCGGTCCCGGGTCCACTCGCGGCCGAGGTCCAGCGCGTCGGGTCCGAGGACGGCCGCGGCGGCGTCGTACAGCTCCTGGCGGGCGTGCGAGTAGCGCAGCTTGAAGACCGAGCCGCCGACGCCGGGCACGCCCCCGCCTCGCTCCGCCTCGCTCACGTTCCACTGGATCAGCCGCCACAGCGCGGCGAACTCCGCGTGCAGCGAGCCCAGTCGGCGCCGGATCTCGGCATCGTCCCAGGTCCCGTTCTTGTGCGCCGCGCGGGCGATCTCCACCAGGACGCGGCGGCACGCGACCACCTCGCCGACGAAGGCCGTGCCCCGCTCGTACGACAGCGTCACCATGGTCACGCGCCAGCCGTCGTTCTCGGCGCCGACCCGGTGCGCGACCGGGACGCGCACCTCGTCGAGGAAGAGCTGGGCGAACTCCTCCGAGCCGGCGAGCGTGCGCAGCGGCCGTACCGTGATGCCGGGCGCGTCCATGGGCATCGCCAGCCAGGTGATGCCCCGGTGCCGGGGCGCGTCCGGGTCGGTGCGCACCAGCAGCTCGCACCAGTCGGCGACCTGCGCGTGCGAGGTCCAGATCTTGGCGCCGCTCACCACGTAGGCGTCCCCGTCCCGTACCGCCCGGGTCCGCAGCGCCGCCAGGTCCGAGCCCGCGTCGGGCTCGGAGAACCCCTGGCACCACACCTCGTCGCCGCGCAGCACCGGCTCCAGCCACCGCGCGCGCTGCTCCCCCGTGCCCTCGGCGGCGATGGTGGGGCCCGCGTGCAGCAGCCCCACGAAGTTGGCGCCGACATAGGGCGCCCCGGCCCGCTCGGTCTCCTCCAGGAGGATCAGGCGCCGGGTGGCGGAGGCGTCCCAGTGCACGCGCGCGTACCCGGCGTCGTAGAGCATCCGCTGCCAGCCGGTGTCGTACGCGCGCCGCCCCGGCCAGTCCAGCGGGTCGGGCCTCGGCGGCAGCCCCGGCAGCACGGCCGCGAGCCAGGCGCGCAGCCGGGCCCGGAACTCTTCCTCCTCCTCGGTGTACGTGAGGTCCACTACCGGCGGTCCTTGTCCAGCTCCAGACCGAGCATGCGGATGGCGTTGCCGCGCATCAGCTTGTACACGGTCTCGTCGTCGAGGCCCTTGACGTGGTCGAGGGCGACCTCCCTGGTGTGCGGGAAGGTGGAGTCGACGTGCGGGTAGTCGGTCTCGAAGGTCGCGTTGTCCCGTCCCACCACGTCGAGGGACGCCACCCCGTGCTTGTCGCGGAAGAAGCAGCAGAAGATCTGCCGGTAGTAGTACGTGGAGGGCGGCTCGGGGATCAGGTCGCGGACCCCGCCCCAGGCGCGGTGCTCCTCCCACACGTCGTCGGCGCGCTCCAGGGCGTACGGGATCCAGCCCATCTGGCCCTCGGAGTAGGCGAGCTTGAGCCGCGGGAACTTCACGAGCACCCCGCTGAACAGGAAGTCCATCATCGACGCCATGGCGTTGTTGAAGCTCAGCGAGGCCTGGACGGCGGGCGGGGCGTCGGGGCTCGCGGCCGACATCTGGCTGCTGCTCCCGATGTGCATGTTCACGACCGTTCCGGTCTCCTCGCAGACGGCGAAGAACGGGTCCCAGTAGCCGGAGTGGATCGACGGGAGCCCGAGGTGGGTGGGGATCTCGGAGAACGTCACCGCCCGCACCCCGCGCGCGGCGTTGCGGCGGATCTCGGCGACGGCGAGGGCGATGTCCCACAGCGGGATGAGGCAGAGCGGGATCAGCCGCCCGCCGCTGTCCCCGCACCACTCCTCCACCATCCAGTCGTTGTAGGCCCGCACACAGGCCAGCGCGACCTCCTTGTCGTGCGCCTCCGCGAAGGTCTGCCCGCAGAACCGGGGAAAGGTCGGGAAGCACAGGCTCGCCTCGACGTGGTTGAGGTCCATGTCGGCCAGCCGCGCCTTCGGATCCCAGCAGCCCCGCCGCATCTCCTCGCGGGTGATGCCCTCCAGGGTCATCTCGTCGCGGTCGAAGCCGACGGCGGCGATGTTGCGCTTGTACGGGAACTTCAGGTCCTCGTAGATCCACCAGTCGGTGGGCGGTCCGTCCGGGTCCATGGTGATCCGGTACTTGCCGCCCACGTAGGCGAGTTCACCGATACCGGCGGTCAGCGGGCGCGGACCCCGCTCGCGGTACTTCGCCGGGAGCCAGGTCTCGAAGAGGTGGGCCGGTTCGATCACATGGTCGTCGACGCTGACGACGCGCGGCAGTTCGGTCATGCGTGGCCTCCACCCGCTGGCACATCTGATGGACCGTCAGAACGCAGGCTAGCCGCGCACCCCTGGACCGACAAGGCGGTGCGCCCCTACGCTCCTGGCACGATCTGACTGACCGTCAGCTACCGTTGCTCCCTGGGGGTCGACGTGAACGACACCGCACACGCGCTGGGCGCCTCGCACACCCTCTGGGAACTGGTCGTCCGGCGCGCCGCCCTCACCCCCGACCGGCCCGTCCTGCTCCAGGACGACCGCGCCCTCACCTTCGACGGGCTGCGCGACCGGGCCGAGCGGGTGGCTGCGGGCCTGTACGGCATGGGCGTGCGCCCCGGCACCGTGGTCGCCTGGCAGCTGCCGACCCGGATCGAGACCGCGCTCCTCTCCTTCGCCCTGGCCCGCCTGGGCGCCGTCCAGTCCCCCGTCATCCCCTTCTACCGCGACCGCGAAGTGGGCTTCGCGCTACGGGAGTCGGGCGCGGAGTTCTTCGCCGTGCCCGGGGTCTGGCGGGGCTTCGACCACGGGGCAATGGCGGCCCGGCTCGGCGCCCGGGGCGTCTTCGAGGCGTACGGGACGCTCCCGGACGGCGATCCGGCCGTCCTGCCGCCCCCGCCCCGCGACGGCACCGCCGTCCGCTGGATCTACTGGACCTCCGGCACCACCTCCGACCCCAAGGGCGTCCTGCACACCGACCGCTCACTGATCGCGGGCGGCTCGTGCCTGGCGCACGCGCTGCACCTGACCGCCGACGACGTGGGCTCGATCGCGTTCCCGTACGCCCACATCGGCGGACCGGACTACACGGTGATGCTGCTCCTGTACGGCTTCCCCGCGGTGATGTTCGAGCACTTCGCGCTGCCGGAGGCGCTGGAGGCGTACCGCGGGCACGGGGTGACCGTGGCGGGCGGGTCGACCGCGTTCTACTCGATGTTCCTGGCCGAGCAGCGCCGGCGGCCGGGCGAGAAGGTCATCCCCTCGCTGCGGCTGCTCGCGGGCGGCGGGGCCCCCAAGCCGCCGGAGGTCCACCGCGCGGTCGTCCGCGAGATGGGGGTGCGGCTCACCCACGGCTACGGCATGACCGAGGTCCCGATGATCACGATGGGCGACCCGGACGACACGGACGAGAACCTGGCGACGACGGAGGGACGGCCGCCCGAGGGGATGGAGATACGGATCGTGGACGGGGAGGTGCGCCTGCGCGGGGAGGCCGTGTGCCAGGGGTACCTCGATCCCGCGCAGACCGCCGCCGCCTTCGACGAGGACGGGTTCCTGCGCACCGGCGACCTGGGGTTCGTGAAGGAGAGCGGGCATCTGGTGCTGACCGGGCGGCTCAAGGACATCATCATCCGCAAGGGCGAGAACATCTCCGCGAAGGAGATCGAGGACCTGCTGCACCAGCACCCCGGCGTGGGAGACGCGGCGGTGGTCGGACTGCCGGACGCGGAGCGCGGGGAGCTGGTCTGCGCGGTGGTCGAACAGCCGCCGGGAGCACCGGTGTTGACTCTGGCCGAGGTCACCGAGCACCTGCGGGCGCGGGGCCTGGCCGTGCACAAGCTGCCGGAGCGGCTGGAGGTGGTGGAGGCGCTGCCGCGCAACGAGACGCTGCGGAAGGTGCTGAAGTACCGGCTGCGGGAGAGGTTCGGAGGCGGCGCCTGACGTCCTAGGCCGAGAGGGGCTCCGCCTCTTCCCGTGCCGCCGTCGCCACGTCCCCGTACACGTCGAAGAGCCGTCGCACCCCGAGGGCCGCCAGCACCCGGTTCACGTGCGAGCCGTCCTCCGCGCCCCGGGCCGGGAGGATCAGACGGAGCCGGCCCTGGCAGGAACGGATCAGGCGGCGGCTGGCGATCAGTACGCCCACGCCGCTGGAGTCGCAGAAGAGCACTTCGGACAGATCGAGCACCAGATCGTGCCGGCCCGCCGCGACCACGTCGTGCACCACGCGCCTGACCTGCGGCGCCGTCACCAGGTCCAGTTCCCCGCGGACGCACACCACGGCCCATCCGCCCTGCTCGGCCTCGTTCACGATCAGCGTCACGCGTCCGGTACCTCTCTGTGCCGTCGGCCCCCGCCCGTGCCCGGCGCCTTCCCGGACCGCACCGCGCGAAACCACCTCGCCCCTACCACGACCTGCCCCTTCGGGGGCGCACTTGCCGTAAACGAGCGCTCCTCCTCGGCCGGGCGCACTACATTCGAGGAGACACGCATACACAGGGGCGCGGACAAAAGACGCAAAGATCATAGAGAACGCACAACGGTACACGCGCAGACGGTTGGGGAGCCGCATGGCGAAGGACGCACCACCTCGCTGGGACCGCAGGATGCAGCAGCGCCTGGCGCGCGGCGAGGCGGCCGCGCTCGGCGAGCTGTACGACCGGTTCGCCTCGCTCGTCCACAGCCTCGCCCACCGCGTGCTCGGCGAGGACGCCGCCGCCGACCAGATCACCCGCGAGGTGTTCGGCTACGTCTGGGAGAACCCGGACGCGTACGACCCCAAGCAGGGCTCCATGCGCTCCTGGGTCGCCAAACTCGCCCAGCGCCAGGCCGTACTGCGGCTGCGCCAGGCCGAGGCGGCGCAGTACGCGCGGCACGGCGGCTCCGCCGAGGAGCTGGAGGCCAAGGTGCTGCGGGCCACGGCCGCCGCCCGCGCCGACTACATCGTGACGTCGATGCCCGCCCCGCTGCGGCAGGCCCTTGAGCTGGCGTACCACCAGCGCCGCGACTACCGGCAGGCCGCCGCCGACCTCGCCATCAGCGAGGACGAGGCACGGCGCCGGCTGCGGCTGGGGCTCCAGCTGCTGTCCACGGCGAACACCCGCCCGGCGGAGGGCTCCTCGCCGCCCGGCTACGGACGGGCGCTGTGAACGGGCCCGCCGAGCAGGGGCCGGCCCTCCCCGACGACGAGAACGGCACGCCGCGCATACCGCCACCACGGCGGGCGGCGGACGACATCGAACGCCTGCCGTCACCGGCCCCGGCGCCCGGGCCCGCGCCCGAACCCGTGGTCCGTACGCACGCCATACTGAAATCACTGCTCGGGGCGTGGGCGCTGACCGCGTGCTCGGCGGAGGAGACCGAGGCCGTGGAGGCACATCTCACCGAGTGCGCGCCCTGCGCCGACGAGGCCCTGCGGCTGCGGGACGCGGTGGGGCTGCTGCACACCGACCGCAGCCTGGACCTGGACCCGCTGCTGCGGTCCCGGGTCCTGGAGAACTGCCTGGGCCGCCGCCCCGCGCGCATCCCCGTACCCGTCTGGGCGTCCGCGTACGACGCGGAGGCCGCCCGGCTGGACGCCCTGCTCAATGACTTCGGCGACGCGGAGTGGCACGCTCCGGTGCGGCTGAAGTGGTTCGAGCAGGAGCGGCAGATGAACCGCAGGACCACGGTGGCGGGCGTGATCGGCCATCTGATGGCGGTGGACGGCCTGGTGGCCGCCGCCCTCGGCCTGGACGACCCGGCGGGCACGGGCCTGCCGACGGGACTGCCGGCCGGGCCGACGGCCCGTACGGAGGCGTTCTGGACCTCGACGCGGTTTCCGCTGACGCGGGCGGTACGGGAGCCGTGGCGCGAGCAGACGCACACGCTGATCCGTACGGTGTCGTTCGCGGGGCGGGGCGCGGCCGAACTCGCCGTCCCCTACGGCGACTTCGCGCTTCCCCTCCAGGACGCGCTGCTCGACCGGGCCTTCGAGTGCTGGATCCACGCCGGGGACATCGCGGACGCGGTCGACTATCCGTACGAGCCGCCGTCGGGCGCGCATCTCCACCGCATGATCGACCTCGCGGCGCGGATCCTGCCGGACGCACTGGCGGCCCGCCGGCGCGCGGGCCTCGCACCGCCCCCGGCCCGCCTCGTCACGGCGGGCTCGCCCGGACGGTCGCTCCGGCTGGAGATCGAGGGGGCGGGCGGGGGTGACTGGTACATCGCGCTGGACTCCCCGGCGGCGCTCGGCTCCCCCGACCACGAGGTGGCCCATATCGCCCTGGACGGCGTCGAGTTCTGCCGTCTGGCGTCGGGGCATGTGCCGCCGGAGGATGCGGCGGCGGGGCGCCTGGGAGACCGCGAGGCAATCAGAGACGTCCTCCTGGCCACGGCGTCCCTGAGCCGCCTGTAACCCCCGGGGCCGGGGGTTGCCCGCGCAGTTCCCCGCGCCCCTTTTTGGCCGGGTGTTTGTCTGCGGGCCGGTGGGGGTTGCTCGCGCAGTTCCCCACGCCCCTTTCTGGCCCGGGTTCCGCCTGCGGGCCGGTGGGGGCTGGTCGCGCAGTTCCCCGCGCCCCTCAAAAGGGGCCTGCGGCCCCACCCCGTTTTCGTCTGCGGACCGTGCTGGCTTGCTCGCGCAGTTCCCCGCGCCCCTCAGAGGGGGCCTACGGCCCCATCCGTTTTCGCCTGCGGACCGTGGCGGGCTGGTCGCGCAGTTCCCCGCGCCCCTGAGGAAACCCCCCGCACCCGGAACAGTCGGCTCAGCCCAGCCCCCTAGGGGCGCGGGGAACTGCGCGCCCAGCCACACCCGACCCGCAGACGCAGACAACCCCCAGCCCAACCAGGGGCGCGGGGAACTGCGCGCTCAGCCCCCACCGGCCCGCAGACGCAGACAGACCCTGACCCGACCAGGGGCGCGGGGAACTGCGCGAGCAACCCCCCACCCGTCCGCACACGCAGACACACACCAGGCCCCCAGGGGCGCGGGGAACTGCGCGACCAGCCCCCACCGGCCCGCAGACAAACACCCGGCCAAAAAGGGGCGCGGGGAACTGCGTGAGGAGCCGCACGCACCGCCGCGGCCGGGGAAGATCGCCCGAACGGGCACAGGGGGTCGCGGGGTCACCCCGCGTGGGGTCAGGCGAAGACCACCGTGCGGCGGCCGTTCAGCAGAATCCTCCGCTCCGCATGCCACTTCACCGCCCGCGCCAACGCCTGGCACTCCACATCCCGCCCGACCGCCACCAACTGGTCGGGCGTGACCTCGTGCCCCACGCGTTCGACCTCCTGCTCGATGATCGGCCCCTCGTCGAGGTCCGCCGTCACATAGTGCGCCGTCGCCCCGATCAGCTTCACGCCCCGGGCGTGCGCCTGGTGGTACGGCTTCGCGCCCTTGAAGCTCGGCAGGAACGAGTGGTGGATGTTGATGATCCGCCCGCTCAGCTGCTTGCAGAGGTCGTCGGAGAGCACCTGCATGTAGCGGGCGAGCACGACCAGCTCGACGCCCTCCTCCCGCACCAGCGTCAGCAGCTCCGCCTCCGCCGCCGCCTTCGTCTCCTTCGTCACCGGGATGTGCCGGAAGGGGATGCCGTACGAGGCGACCAGCTCGGCGAAGTCCGTGTGGTTGGAGACGACCGCCGCGATCTCCACCGGCAGCGCGCCGATCTTCGAGCGGAAGAGCAGGTCGTTCAGGCAGTGGCCGAACTTCGACACCATCAGCACGATCCGCATGCGCTCGTCCGCGCGGTGGATCTGCCAGTCCATCTGGAAGGAGTCGCCCACGGCGGCGAAGCTGGCCCGCAGCTTCTCCACCGTCACCGGCGCCTCGGCCGAGAAGTGGACGCGCATGAAGAAGAGGCCGGTGTCGCGGTCCCCGAACTGCTGACTGTCCTCGATATTGCAGCCGGTGATGAAGAGATAGCTCGACACGGCGTGCACGATGCCCTGTTTGTCCGGGCAGGAGAGCGTGAGGACGTACTGGTCAGTCATCCAGGCAGGATGCCACAAACCGACCCGGCCCCCGGGTCCGGGCCCAGGATGCGGACCCCCGCGAGGCGGACCCCACGGCCCCGCCCGCCGCGACGGCTACGCCGAGCGCGTCAGGATCCGCAGGACCTTCAGCGAGCGCGGCTCCGCGTCCGGGTCGTCCCCGTCGTTCGCCGCGAGCCGTACGTGCGCCTCGCGCGCCGCCCGTACCGCCTCCGGCCACCCGTGGTGGGCCAGGAACGCCGACACCGGGGCGTCCGCGCCGACCTGGTGCATGATCCGCAGCACCCGCAGCACGGCCACGTCCACCAGCGCGGCCTCGCCGGAGTCCCGGAAGACCGTGCCGACGTACTTCTCGGCCGACCAGTTGTCCAGCCAGGTGTCCTCCACCAGCCGGTAGACGGCGTCGGTGATGTCCCCGTACCCCTCCCGTCCGGCCAGCCACACCTCCCGCTGGAAGGCGTCGTCGGAGAGCATGTGCAGCGCGGACCGCACGTTCGCGCGCCAGCGCCACCAGGGCATGTCATTCAACGGCATGCCGCCCATGGTGGAGGAGCGACGGCCGCGACGGGAAGAGCTGGCTGAACCTTGCTGCACGCGCCCGATCGTACGTTCCCCTCCTGCCGCACTTCCCCCGGACCCCGGGAGCCCGGGCAATTCACCCGCCGGTCACCCTGTGTTGGGAAACGCTCACTCCGCCGTTACCCGTGAGGCGGAATTGTGCAGGGACATGACCGGATGGCGCAGCTCCTCCTCCCCCCGCCCCTTCCGCCCCGCGGTGACCGCGCTGGTCGCGGTGTGTACGGCGGTCGGAGCCGCCCTGGTCACCGGCTGTGGCGTGCTCCCTGGGACCACGGGGGGATCCAGGGAGACCGTCACGGTCATGACCTGGGCACCGGACCACACCCGTGCGACCAATATGCCCGGAATGCCGTCCATGGCACAGGCGTACGCCCGCTGGGTCAACGCGCACGGCGGCATCGACGGGCACAAGCTCCAGGTCCTCACCTGCGACGAGCAGAACACCGCCGTCGGCGCCGCCGAGTGCGCGCGGCGCGCGGTGAAGGAGCACGCGGTCGCCGTCGTCGGCTCCTACAGCCAGCACGGCCGCGCCTTCATGGCCCCCCTGGAGTCCGCCGGCATCCCGTACATCGGCGGCTACGGCGTCTCCGACGAGGAGTTCACCAGCGCCCTCTCCTACCCCGTCAACGGCGGCCAGGCCACCCTCCTCGCCGGCACCGGCAAGCAGCTCTCGGTGTGGTGCGAGAAGGTCGCGCTGGTACGCCCCGACACCGTCTCCGGCGACATCCTGCCCGTCCTGCTCAACTCGGGCCTGACCGCCGGCCACCGCAGGCCGTCCGCCGACATCCGCACCACCGAGGACGCGGGCGACTACACCCCGCAGGCCCAGGAGGCGCTTCTCCGGGCGGGTGCGGACCCGGAGCTGCCCGGGAAGGTCGGCGGGAAGGCGGCGGCCGAGCGCGCCCGCAAGGGGTGCGTCACGGCCGTCCTGGGCGACCGCACCGAGACGTTCTTCGACTCCTTCCGGCGCGTCGAGAACGACGGCCAGAAGGTCCAGATCGCCTCGGTCCTCGGCTCCGTCGGGCAGCCGCTGGTCGACCGCACCGGCGGCGCGGACGGCCCGTTCGAAGGCGCGTACATCACCGGTTGGTACCCGGAGGCGGGCGATCCGCGCTGGGAGCCGATGAAGCGGGTGATCCGGGAGCAGGCGTTCCGGGACGAGTCCGTCGACGCGGCGGACGCGGGCGTGCAGACGACCTGGATCGCCTACACCGTCCTGAAGAAGGTCGTCGAGTCGCTCGGCCAGGACGGCATCGCCGCCCACGACCTCGTCCGCGCCCTCAACAGGGGCGTCAGCGTGGAGACGGGCGGGCTGACGCCGACGCTGCGGTGGAAGTTCGAGGACATGCTGGCGGCGCCCGGCTTCCCCCGGATCGTCAACCGCGAGGTGACGTTCCAGGTGGTGAGGGCGGGGCGGCTCACCGCGGCGCAGCGCGGGTTCACGGACGTGAGCCGGACGCTGGAGGACGCGTCGGCCCTGGGCTGAGGCTGACGCCGACACGCCGTCGCCGTCCGGCGCCCCGGGCGTGGGTCGGGTCAGAGCTGGGTGGAAGAGCGCTTGGTCAGCCCGTACTTGCCCGCGATGGCGTTCCACAGCCCCGCCGCCTGCTTCTTGGCGAGCGTGGCCTCCCCGCTGGCGCGGTCGCCCTGGGCGGCCTCGGGCGTACGGCGGGCGTGGCCGTGCTTGCAGCCCTTGTCCTTGCCTGTCTGGTCCGCCCAGGCGGCGTAGTGGTTGTCGGCGGACGCCGACGCCTGCCACGCCTTGGTGAGTTCGGCGGTCAGCCGCGCGTTGTTGGGCAGCTTGTCCACGGCGATCTTCTGGAGCCGGGTGACCAGCTCGCCGCGCTGGCGGGCCGCGTCGCGCAGGGTCGAGGCGGCGGTGTCCAGCTTGTCGCAGCCCCGGATACCGGCGACCGCGCCGATGACGGCGTCCCGGCTGTTGTTGCTGTCCGCGAGGAGCTTGTCGAGCTCGACGGCCTGCGCCTTGGCGGGGTCGGTCTCGGCCTTGCCGTCGTCGCCGCCGGTGGTCGGCGTGGTCGCGGCGATGGGCGTCTTGTCGTTCTTCTCCGGTCCGCCACCGCCGCCGGTGCCGCTGATCAGGTACCCGGCGCCGAGCCCCACGACGGCGAGGCCGACGCCGACGGCGGCGATGACGCCGAGACGGGAGCGGCGGCGGGGCTCGTCGTCGTACGGGTCGTACGCGGCGGCCGGGCCCGCGTGGCCGGGCGGCGGTGCCTGCGGGGTCTGGAGCTGGACCTGGACGGGCGGGGCCGGGGCGAACCTGGGCAACTGCTGGCTGCCTGCCTGGGGTTGGCCCTGCGGCGCCGCGTCGTTCCTGAAGAGGCTGTCGAACTCGGCGGGCGGCTGCCGCTCCTCGGACGCGCCCGGGCGTATGCCGTACGGGGCGTTCTGCGGGATGTCCTGCGGGGTGTCCTGCGGAGCGGCGGGTATGGGCGGCAGGTACTGGGTGGCCTCGGCGCCGCCCGGGGTCTCCGGGGGGAGCGCGCCCGGGGGGCCCGGGGGCACGGGGGCGATGTACTGCGTCGCGTCCGAGGCGCCGGGGGGTGCCGGGGGGACGGGCGCGATGTACTGCGTGGCGTCCGTGGCGTTCGCCGGGGGCGGGGTGAGGTACTGCGTCTCCTCGGGGCCCGCCGGTACGGGAGCGATGTACTGGGTGGCGTCACCGCTCTCCGGGGGCAGCGGCTGCGCCCACCCGTCCTGCTGGGCCCCCCACGGCCGGCCGCCGGGCGGCCAGGGGGCGGATCCGTCGGCGGGCAGCACGACGCCCTCGTGTGCGGGCCGTGCAGCGGGCTGCTGCGGCTCGTCACCCTGTCGGCTCTGCGTCACCGGGACTCCTACGCGTGGGACTACGGAATCGTCGAGCCACGCTACCGGGTCGGCCCCCCAAGGTGCCACGCCACCTGGTGACCCACGCCTCCCCGGGGGCCCGCCCCCCTTCCCCCACCGCCCGCGACGACCTCGCCCCCTGTTGTGCCAGGGATTCGGCTGCGGGCCGGTGGGTGGCCGGTCGCGCAGTTCCCCGCGCCCCTAGGGGGTTGCCCGCAGCCGAAACAGTCGGCTCAACCACAGGCCTTCAGGGGCGCGGGGAACTGCGCGAGCAACCCCCCACGGTCCGCAGACGACAGCGGGTTTAGGGGCGCGGGGAACTGCGCGAGCAACCACCACCGCCCGCAGACGAAAGCGGGGCTGGGGGCGGAGCCCCAGGTGGGGTGGGGGGTGAGCTTGTACGGGGGCTCAGGCCGCCTGGAGTTCCAGGCGGGCTCCGAACTCCCGTACAGACGGCTCATCCGCATACGGCTCCAACCGCTGCTGAAGATCGTCCAGATAGTCCGCCCCCCGATTCGTACGCAACGTGGACAGCAGCTCCACCGCCCGCGTTCCCGTCGCACAAGCCAACTCCACCTCCCGCTGCTGCACCTGCGCCGTGGCCAGCAGGATCAGCCCGATCGCCCGGCGCCGCGCCCGCGTCTCGGGGTGACCCGCCAGGGACTCCTCCGCGCGCCGCGCCGCCGCCTCGGGCTGCCCCAGGTCCCGGTGGCAGTGCGCGAGTTCGTCGGAGAGGTAGGCGTGGTCGAAGTGCGCGATCCACGACGGGTCGTCCCCGGAGTCCGAGGACGCCGCCTCCATCGCGGCCAGCGCCCGCCCCGCCACCGTCTGGCACGTCCGCGCGTCCCCGAGCAGGGCGTGCCCGCGCGCCTCCGCCGCGAAGAACATCGCCTCCGCGCGCGGGGTGACCCGCCCCCGCGCCCCCTCCTGGGCCGCCCGCGCCAACTGCGCGATCTCGCGCGGATTGCCGAGCTGGGCGGCGAGGTGGCTCATGGAGGCGGCCAGGACGTACCCGCCGTACCCCCGGTCCCCGGCCGCCTGGGCGAGCCGCAGCGCCTGGATGTAGTAGCGCTGGGCGAGACCGGGCTGGCCGGTGTCGACCGCCATGTACCCCGCCAGCTCCGTCAGCCGCGCCACCGCCGCGAAGAGCCGGCGCCCGACCGTCTCCCGGTACGAGCCGGCCAGCAGCCCGGACACCACGCTGTTGAGGTAGTGGACGACGACCGGCCGTACGTGCCCGGAGCCGAACCGGTGGTCGAGCTCGACCAGCGCCTCGGTCATCGCCCGCACCGCGTCGACGTCCGCGACCCCGACCCGCTGCCCGGCGTGCCGCGCGACCTGCGCGTCCGCCCCGGTGATCAGCCAGTCGCGGCTCGGCTCGACCAGCGCGGAGGCCGCGACGGTCGAGCCGGTGAGGAAGTCGCGCCGGCCCACGTCGCTGCGCCACAGCTCGCAGACCTGCTCGATCGCGCCGACGACCGTGGGCGAGAACTGAAGACCCACCCCCGACGCCAGGTTCTTGCCGTTCGCCATGCCGATCTCGTCGATCGTCACCGTGCGCCCGAGCTTGCGCCCCAGCGCCTCCGCGATGATGCCCGGCGCCCGTCCCCTGGGCTGCTGGCCCCGGAGCCAGCGCGCCACGGATGTCTTGTCGTACCGGAGGTCGAGCCCGCGCTCGGCCCCGACCATGTTGACGCGCCGGGCGAGACCCGCGTTGGAGCACCCGGCTTCCTGGATGAGCGCCTGCAGCCGTTCATTGGGCTGGCGGGCGACTAGCGGCCTGGCTGCCATGTGAACCCCCTGATGCGGCAGTTGATCACTACTGTGATCACTGCCCTGCGAAAAGGCAGAGAATGCGAAGGAAGCGAAGGGAACGAAGAAAAGCGCAAACCTTCTCGATACGCGCAGGTAAGCGCATGTAAGCGCATGTAAGCGCGGGTAATCGCATACAAGTGCCGACAAGCACGACAAGCGCCGATGCTCCGTTCATCAGATGAATGTCACGGTCACGTGTGATGTCGAACGAACGCGCGCCTTGTCCGGTTCTCTGAGCCCCCCGCTTGTGGTTACCCGCCCCGAGAGGCGCGGCCCCACGCGCGCCCCCGTCCATGCACCCATGCGCCCCGGATGCAGGATCGATGCTCCTGCGCCGCCTGGCGCGCGCCCGTAACCCGGGGTGGTGGCGGGAGTTGAGTCCTGCGTGGAAGAGACCATCACAGGCACGGAAGCCGCACAGATTCCCAAGCAGCGCGGTGACCAGCTCCTCGACAGCGCGGTGCGGTACGCGGAAGAGCGGCACTGGGACGTGTTCCCCGGCACCTGGCTGGAGGCGGCCGAGGGCGTGGAGCACTGCTCCTGCGGCGACGCCGCCTGCCCCGCGCCGGGGGCGCACCCGTCCCGGCCGGACTGGGCGACCCAGGCGACGGGGAGCGCGGTGGCCGCCCGCCGCCTGTGGTCGAAGCAGCCGAAGGCCTCGATCCTGCTCCCCACCGGCCGCACCTTCGACGCGATCGACGTCCCGGAGTCGGCCGGTTTCCTGGCGCTCGCCCGTATGGAGCGCATGGAGCTCACGCTGGGCCCGGCCACCTGCACCCCGGACCGCCGGATGCTGTTCTTCGTGCTGCCCGGAGCCGGTGCGAAGGTCCCCGACCTGGTGCGCGCGCTGGGCTGGACGGCCTCCTCGATCGACCTGGTCACCCGCGGCGAGGGGGAGTACGTGGCGGCGCCCCCCACCCGGGTCGGCGGCCGCGGCGCGGTGCAGTGGGCCCGCCGCCCCACCCCCGCCAACCGCTGGCTGCCGGACGCGGAAGAGCTGATCAGCCCCCTCGCGTACGCCTGCGGACGCGAGGCCGCCGCCGCCCGGGGGCGCCGCTCGTAGGCTGTCCCCGAGGCCGTACGGACAGACGTACGGACGGGGACGAAAGGCGCACCACCATGCCCGACCAGACATTCGACGGCGGCACCGCTCCGGCGGGACCGGCACCCGCGGGGCAGTTGCCGCCCGCCGTCCGGGTCAGCGATCTGTGGAAGCGCTTCGGCGACCAGATCGCCGTCGCGGGCATCGATCTGGAGCTGCCGACGGGCAAGTTCATCGGCCTGGTCGGGCCGAACGGGGCGGGCAAGACCACCACCCTGTCGATGGTGACCGGCCTGCTCCGCCCCGACCGGGGCACCGTCGAGATCGGCGGCCACGACGTGTGGCGCGACCCGGTGGCGGTGAAGTCCCGGATCGGCGTGCTGCCCGAGGGCCTGCGGCTCTTCGAGCGCCTCACCGGCCGCGAACTGCTCGGCTACACCGGCCGGCTGCGCGGGCTGCCCGGCGCCGAGGTCGACAAGCGGGCCACCCAGCTCCTGGACGTGCTGGACCTGGCGGGCTCCCAGCACAAGCTCGTCGTGGACTACTCGACGGGGATGCGCAAGAAGATCGGGCTCGCGGCGGCGCTGCTGCACAACCCCGAAGTGCTCTTCCTGGACGAGCCGTTCGAAGGCGTCGACCCGGTGTCGGCGGCGACCATCCGCCGCGTCCTGGAGCGCTACACCGCCTCCGGCGCGACCGTGGTCTTCTCCAGCCACGTCATGGAGCTCGTGGAGTCGCTGTGCGACTGGGTGGCGGTGATGGCCGCGGGGCGCATCCGCGCGCAGGGGACGCTCGCGGAGGTGCGGGGGAGCGCGAGTTCGCTCCAGAGCGCCTTCCTCGAACTCGTGGGCGCCCACGGCCGCGACACCGGCGACACCCTCGACTGGCTCGGCGGCGGTGCGGCCCGATGAGCACCACGCACCCCACCCCCACCGCGCACACGGCGCCCTCGGCCCCGGGCGCGGCCTCTCTCGTCCCGCTCTTCGTCCGGCTGAAGCTGTCGCTGCTCAGGAACGGCCTGCGCCAGTCCGGCGGGCGGCGCGCCGCCTACATCACCTCCGTCGTCCTCGCGCTGCTCTTCGCCGCCCTCCAGCTGCTCGGTCTGGTGGCGCTGCGCGGCGACGCCCACGCGGGCACGGTGGCCGTCCTGGTCGCCGCCGTCCTCGCGCTCGCCTGGACGGTGATGCCGCTGTTCTTCCCCAGCGGCGACGAGACGCTGGACGCGACCCGGCTGGTGATGCTGCCGCTGCGTCCGCGTCCGCTGATCGTGGCGCTCCTGACGGCCTCCCTGGTCGGCATCGGACCGCTCTTCACGCTCTGCCTCGCGCTCGGCGCGGCGCTCGCGGTGGCGCACGGCGCGGCGGCGGCCGGGGTCGCGGTCGTCGCCGTACCGCTGGCGATCCTGGTGTGCGTGGCGCTCGCGCGGACGGTGGCGACCGCCAACACCCGTCTGCTGACCTCCCGCAAGGGCCGCGACCTCGCCGTCCTGAGCGGTCTGGTGATCGCCGTCGGCTTCCAGGCCGTCAATTTCGGGGTGCAGAAGCTCGGCGACTCCGGCGGTCTGAGCGCCCTGGACCCGGTCGCGGACGTGGTGCGCTGGCTGCCGCCCGCCGCCGCGCTCGGCGCGGTCGAGGCGACGAGCGAGGGCGCGTACGGACGGGCCGCCGCGCAGCTCCTCCTCACCGCGGTGGCGCTGGCGGCCCTGCTGTACGCCTGGCAGGGCTCGCTGGTCCGGCTGATGACGAGCCCGGACAGCTCCACCCTGCGCCCCGCCGACTCCGCCCGCGCGCAGGGGGGCCGACCGGGCCTGGCAGCGCTGCTGCCCGAGGGCCGCACCGGCACCGTGATGCTGCGCACCCTGCGGTACGCCTGGCGCGACCCCAAGACCAAGGCGGCGTGGATCACCTCGCTCGCCCTCGGTCTGATCGTCCCGGTCGTCAACGCCCTCCAGGGCAACGGCACGGTCTACTTCGCCTCGTTCGGCGCGTTCATGCTGGGCGCCCAGATGGCCAACCAGTTCGGGCAGGACACCTCGGCGTTCTGGATGGTCGTCCAGACGCTCTCCACGCCCCGGGACGCCTTCCTTGAGCTGCGCGCCCGCGCCCTGGCGATCGCGCTGGTGACCGTGCCGTACACGCTCCTGGTCGCGGTGGTCACGGCCTCGCTGGTCGGCAACTGGAGCGCTTTCCCGCAGGCGTTGGGGCTCTCGCTGGCGCTGCTCGGGGCGATGCTGGGCACGGGCGCGGTCGCCTCGGCGCTGTTTCCGTACTCGATCCCGCAGGACAGCCGCAAGAACGTGGCACCGGGCCAGGGCGGGATCGCGTCCCTGGCGATCCTCGGCGGGATGCTCGCCAGCGCGCTGCTCTGCGCGCCGCTGATCGCCCTGACGGTCTGGCTGCACGTCTCGGACCGGCACGGCGCGCTGTGGCTGCTGCTGCCGTTGGGAGCGGTGTACGCGGTGCTCGTCGCGTACACCGGGCTGCGGGCGGCGGCCCCGCGCACCGCGAAGCGGCTGCCGGAGATCCTCGCGGCGGTCAGCCGGGGCTGATCCGACTGCTTCAGGGGCTCGACGGGACCGGGTGTCCGGCCGTCTCGTGGAGGAACGGCTCGACCGCCGCCCGCCAGGCCTCGGGCCGGTCGCAGTGGACGAGGTGGCCGGCGCCGTCCACCTCCGCGTACCTCCCCTGGGGCAGGACGCGGACCATCTCCTGGGCCTCGGCGCGGCCGAGCTCGCCGTCGAGGCCCCGGACCACCAGGGTGGGGCAGCGGACCTGCGCCAGCTCCTCCCAGTGCGCGTCGAAGACCCAGGTCTCGCGGGCCCTCAGCATCTGGCGGCGGGAGAAGACCGGGCGCCAGCCGTCCCCGCGCTCGGCCATCACCTCGGCGAAGAAGTCGCCGCGCGCGGGACTGGGGCGCTCCACCCACGGGTCGTCCTCGCCGAACCACTTCCGTACGTCCGCGAGCGTGGCGAAGGGGAGCGGCCAGGACGTGAACCAGTCCTCCCACTCGCGCTGGGAGGCCGCGCCGAGCGCCGAGGCGCGCATGTCGCAGATGACCAGGGCCCGGACCAGGTCGGGGCGGCGGGCGGCGAGCTGCCAGGCGGTGAGGGCGCCCATGGAGTGGCCGACGAGGGCGACCGGGGCGAGGCCCAGCTGCTCGATCGCCGCCTCGGCGTCCGCCACGAAGGCCTCGCGGGTGAAGGGGCCCTCGGGGGGCTTGTCGCTGCGGCCGTGGCCGCGCTGGTCGAGGGCGACCGCGCGGTGCTCCTCGGCGAGCCAGCGGGCGGTGGGCGCCCAGTGCGCGGCGCGGCCCATCAGTCCGTGGAGCAGTAACACCCCGGGGGCGGCCCGGTCGCTCTCCCCGCGGTCCTTGGGCGGGTCCGCGAACTCCCAGGCAGCGAGGCGTACGCCATCGGATCCCGTCACGTCGCTGCGTCGCACCATGTGTCCTGGCACCCCCTTCGGCCCCCGAAGCTCTCGGTCGCTCTGGAGTCAGTTCACCGCAGGATATCGAACCCGTATTCGAAAACTCGCGTCTCTCGCGCAACACCCCTCGTTCGAGTGACCGCTCTCAAGGATTGACGGGCCGCCCCGAGGGGAGATCTTCTGCGGGAGGCGGGCGGCCACGGTGGGACAGACCGGCCGGCCCGAGGGAGCTGACCCCGAGAGCTCGGGGCTCCGGGTCAGCACCGGGGAGGGCAGGCCCCGGCGCCGCAGGGCGCCGGGGCCCTCTGCTGTCCCCCGGGGCACGGCCGTACGGGACGCAGACGTACGGGACGAAGGCCTACGGGAGGACGAAGGCGTCCGGCACGAAGGCGTACGGGACGAAGGCGCGCCGGACGATGGCGGGTGGGCCGGTGCCGTGCGGGGCTGTGCCGTGCGGGGCGGTGCCGTGCGGGGCGGTGCCGTGCGGGGCGGTGCCGTGCGGGGCGGTGCCGTGCGGGGCGCGGCTCGGCGGGATGCGGCTTCCGGCATGGTCCCCACCCTCCCCTCGCGGGCCGTGCGCCCTTCGGCTCCTTCGGGCCCTTCAGGTCATATGCCTCACCCGACAGCGTGGCACGCGAACCGCCCGCCCGCTGCCGATCCGACCGGAAAGAACGGGCGGAAACGGTACCCGGACCCTTCCCTCAACTCCCTTGTGCCCCAAAGGAAACGGGGGCGACGCCGCGCACCCGCGCGACACCGCCCCCGTCTCCGGAAGACCGGCCTACCGCTTGGCCACGAAGACGTGGGAGGCCACGTCCGCGCCGAGCTCCGCGGCCTCGCCGCTGCTGCCGACCAGGACGCCGCCCGGGGAGGGGGTCACGCTGACGACCGCGCCGGGCTGCACGCCCGCGCGACGCAGGGTGTACATCAGCTGGGCGTCGGTCTGGATCGGCTCGCCGATGCGGCGCACCACGACCGTCATGCCGTCGTCCGTCGCCCGGAGCTCGCTGAGGCTGATGATGCCGTCCTCCAGGAAGGCGTCCGCCTCGGCCTTCTCACCGAGCTCCTCCAGGCCGGGGATCGGGTTCCCGTACGGGGACTCGGTGGGGTGGCGCAGCAGCTCCAGCACGCGGCGCTCCACCGCCTCGCTCATCACGTGCTCCCAGCGGCAGGCCTCGGCGTGCACCTGCTCCCACTCCAGGCCGATCACGTCGACCAGCAGGCACTCGGCGAGCCGGTGCTTGCGCATGACGCGGGTGGCCAGCCGGCGGCCCTCCTCGGTGAGCTCCAGATGCCGGTCGCCCGCGACCTGGACCAGGCCGTCGCGCTCCATGCGCGCGACCGTCTGGCTCACGGTCGGCCCGCTCTGGTCGAGTCGCTCCGCGATCCGGGCGCGCATGGGGACCACACCCTCTTCCTCAAGCTCGAGGATGGTGCGGAGATACATCTCCGTCGTGTCGATCAGTCCGGACATACGTGCCCCTCGATGCTGTGAATGTCGAAAACACTCGTGCGCTGGCCCTGGCTCAATTCTGACGCATCGCACTGACAACCGTGCCCCGGCCGCGTACGGCACCCGCGACGGACCGCGGCGGGGCGGATGACGGGCGTATTGACACGGCAATGGTCCAGACCGCAACGTGTGCGGCGGCACGGACTATTCCCATTCCCCAGCATTCCCCCGGAAAGGGCCCAGGCGATGAGCGAGAGCAAACTGGCCGGTCAGTTCTTCGACGCCGCCATCGGGCTGCTCCAGCGGGTACGGGACGAGGAGGGCGGGAACGTCGCCGCCGCCGGTACCGCGATCGCGGACACCGTGGCGGCGGGCGGCCGGCTGTTCGCCTTCGGCGCCGGGCACTCCTCGCTGGCCGCGCAGGACGTGGTCTACCGGGCGGGGGGCCTCGCCCTGATGAACCTCCTCGCGGTGCCGGGCACGGTCGGGGTGGACGTGACGCCCGCGACGCTGGGGTCGGCGCTGGAGCGGGTGGACGGGCTGGCCGGGGCGGTCCTGGACTCCAGCCCCGCGAAGCCCGGCGACGTCCTGGTGGTCGTCTCGCTCTCCGGGCGCAACTCGCTGCCGGTCGAGATGGCGATGAACGCGCGGGCGCTGGGGCTGAAGGTCATCGGGGTCACGTCGCTGGCGTACACCGAGGGCACGAAGTCGCGGCACGTCTCGGGGACGTTCCTGCGCGACCACTGCGACATCGTCCTCGACAGCAAGATCGCGATCGGCGACGCGGAACTCACCCACGAGGCGGTCCCGGCGCCGTTCGCGCCGGCGTCGACGGTGGTCACGAGCGCGCTGATGCAGGCGATGATGGCCGCCGCCGCGGAGTCCCTCGCGGAGCGCGGCATCGAACCGCCGCTGCTGCGGTCGGGGAATGTGGACGGGGGCCACGAGTGGAACGGGCGGGTGCTGGCGGAGTACGGGGACCGGATCTTCTTCCGGCACTAGCTGGGGCGACTGGGGCCGCGGGCCGGCTCCGGTTCCCCGCGCCCCTCGAAGGCCGGACTTCGCCTGCGGACCGTGCCGGGTTGCCCGCGCAGTTCCCCGCGCCCCTCCAAGGCGGATCTCGTGTGCGGGTCGTGGGTGGCTGGTCGCGCAGTTCCCCGCGCCCCTCCAAGGCGGACCTCGTGTGCGGGTCGTGGGTGGCTGGTCGCGCAGTTCCCCGCGCCCCTCAAAAGGCCGGACTTCGTCCGCAGGTCGTGGGGGCTGGTCGCGCAGTTCCCCGCGCCCCTAGCGGGTTGCCCGCAGCCCGAACAATTGGCTCAGCCACAGGCCTTTAGGGGCGCGGGGAACAGCGCGGCCGACCCACCACCAGCCGGACACAAAAACCGGCCCCGGACACCCCAGGGGCGCGGGGAACTGCGCGACCGGCCCACCGCCGGCCCGCACCCAAAAACCGGACCCGAACCCCCCAAGGGGCGCGGGGAACTGCGCGAGCAACCCACCACCGGCCCGCAGGCAAAAACGGACCCCCCAGGGGCGCGGGGAACTGCGCGGTCAGCCCATCAGCCGCCCAGCCGCACCCGGCTCCGCACCGCCCTCGCAACCCCCTACGCCCCCGGCGGAGTCCTGGAGGACAGGGTCCGGGACAGGTCCAGGGATGCCGCTACCCGTACCGCCACGCTCTCCGCGTACACCGCGTCCGGGCGTTCGAACGCCGGTCTGCCGGGGCCCCGGAGGAACGTGAGGACCCCCAGCGTGCGGCCCCGGCTGCGCAGGACCGTGCACAGGGCGTGCCGCGCGTCGGGGGGCCACTGCCGCTCGCGGCCCCAGTTCCCCTCCCCGCTGGCCCGGACCGAGCCGATCCGGTCGAGCGCCTGGAGCGCGGGGTGGCCGGGGGCGTACCGCACCGGGAACCCGCCGCCCGCCACCGCCGCGACCGGGCCCGGCGCGCTCGCGGGGGACGCGGCCGTCCGGACCAGCCGCTCCCCCGCCGCCCCGTCCACCACCAGGTCCACCAGCGCGTGCTCCGCGAACCCGGCGAGCGCGAAGTCGAGGTGGGCCGTCGCCGCCTCCTCCGGGTCCTCGCACTCCGCGGCCGTACGCGCCGCCCGGTACAGCTGGTTCCAGCGGAAGCGCAGCCGGTCCGCCTCCTGTTCGGCCAGTTTCGCGTCGGTCACGTCCTGGAAGAGCCAGGCGACCCCCAGCGGTACCGGCTCCTCCGCGAGCGGCGAGGCCAGCCGCAGGAAGCCGCTGCGCCAGCAGCACCGGCGCTCGCCCTCGGCGGTGCGCAGCGTCACCCACAGCTCGGCGGGCGAGGTGGGCGGGCCCTCCGCGAGGACGTGGTGGAGGGCGTTCTCCAGCTCCTCCACGCCCTGCGTGATCAGCTCGCCCAGCGGACGGCCGAGCAGGGTGACGCGGCCGGTCCCGAGCGCCCGTGCCGCGTACGCGTTGACGACCGTGGGGCGCAGGTCCACGTCCACCAGGACGACGCCCGACGAGCCGTCCTCGAACAGGGCCTCGCTGAGCGCGATGGCGCGCTCCAGGTCGATCTGCGCGTGCACCTCGCTGAACGCGCAGTACACGCCCGCCGGTTCGCCGTCCGCGCCCCGGACTCCGGCCGACTGGGTCCGTACGAGCACCCGTCCGCCGTCCTTGGTCAGCAGCGCGAACTCGTGCACCTGGCGGCCGGGCGCCTCCATCGCGGCCATCAGGCGGCTCTGGATGTCGTCCGCGTCGGCGGCCCGGACCGCCCAGCCGGCGAAGCCCCGGCGGCCGACGGCCTCCCGGGCGCTCCAGCCGAGGATCCGTTCGGCCTCGCGGTTCCAGTGGGTGACCACGCCGGCCGCGTCGAACGCGCACAGCGCGGCGTCCATGCCGTCGAGCAGCGCGGCGAGCAGGTCGCCGCCGGGCTCGGGCCCGAGGGTACCGCCGGGGCCGTGGTCGTCGCCCCGGTCCGGCTCATCGGGACCGAGGGCGTTGGTGGTCTCACTCCGGGAAGCACTCATCCTGGCACCCCCTGCAGGACGTGTCGCCGCGTCACACCGACGCGCCGACGCACCGACGCGCGTCAGATCATTGAACTGGAACGTGACGCATCCCACAGCGACTTCCCCGAAATCGCCGGAGCGGAGGGATCGTTTTTCGTCGCCCGGGCGAGGGGGAGAAGGGCGCGCCGCGGCGCCCCGGTTCAGGGTTTCCGGGGGTTGAGTTCCGCGCTCCAGCGCACCTCGCCGTCCTGGCGCCCGTCGGTCGGGGCGAGTCCCGCGGCGCGCGCGACGGCGGCGGACGCGGGGTGATCGGGGTGGATGTGCGCGACGACGCGGCGCACCCCGCGCGCGGCGAGCCCCGCGACGAGCGTCCGCGCGGCCTCGGTGGCGAGCCCGCGCCCCTGCCAGGGCGTCCCCACGACCCAGGCGATCTCGGCCGTGCCGCTGTCCACAGTGGCCTGGACCGTACCCACCGCGCGGTGTTCCGCCCGCAGCCGGACGACCCAGTTGAGCCAGTGCACGGCCGGGTCGCCGGATCCGGCGGTCATCCGCGCGTACCGGGCGCGCAGTTCCCCGGGGGTGTCGGGGGCGCCGCCGATGAAGCGGTGCAGGGCCGGGTCCGCGAGCACGCCGGCCATCTCCTCGGCGTGGGCGGTCCGCAGGGGTTCCAGGTCGGTCCGCGCGCCGGCCATCGCCCACGCGCGCGTAAAGCCCTTTTCCGCACCGGGCTCTTCGAACATAGTGACGCTCATGAGCTCTCTTGTACGTCATACGACGTTCGACTGCACCGACGCCTACACCCTGGCCACCTTCTGGGCCGCGGTCCTCGACGGCAAGATCAGTGACGAGGACTTCCCAGGCGACCCGGAGGCCCTGGTGACCGCCGAGGGCGCCACGCTCCTGTTCGTCACGGTCACCGACGCCAAGACCGTGAAGAACCGCGTCCACCTCGACCTCCAGCCCCAGGACCGCACCCGTGACGAGGAGGTCGACCGGCTGCTCGCCCTCGGCGCCACCCTGGTCGGCGACCACCGCCGTCCCGACGGCTCGGGCTGGGTGACGCTCGCGGACGTGGAGGGCAACGAGTTCTGCGTCGAGCGGTCGGCCGGGGAACGGGCCGAATAATTCGGTTGTCGCGCCGCGCGCGGCTTCCTAATGTGTGGTGCACACGAGAAGGGAGGTGGTTCGGCAGATGTATGGATACCGGACGCGTGAGGTGACTGCGGGCTAGCGCCTGCCAGTCGCACACTCTGTGTGGTGCCGGCACGTCGCCGGCCGAAATTCCCAGCAGTCACCGACCCGCGGGCTCGCCGGTACGTCCGGCCGGCTCCTCTCCGGAGGAACCCGAGCCCGCGGGTTTCCGCGTGCCCGGGCCCGTGGACGCTCCGGGCCCCGCACGGACGGGTCACGGGGCCAGCCGCTCCACCCGCCAGGTGTCCGGGGCCGCGGGCACATAGCGCAGCCGGTCGTGCAGCCGGTTCTCGTGGCCCTGCCAGAACTCCACCGTCTCCGGCGCCACCCGGAAACCGCCCCACTGCGGCGGCAGCGGGACCTCGGTGCCCTCGGGGTAGCGGGCCGCCAGCTCCTCGTACCGCGTCGTCAGCTCCGCGCGGGAGGCGAGCGGGGCCGACTGGGGGCTCGCCCAGGCGCCGAGCTGCGAGCCGTGCGGGCGGACCCGGAAGTACGCCTCGGTCTCCTCCCGTGCCACGCGCGCCGCCGTGCCCGTCACGATGACCTGGCGGGAGATCTGGTGCCAGGGGAAGAGCAGGGAGACACGGGGGTTCGCGGCCAGTTCGCGGCCCTTGCGGGAGGCGTAGTTCGTGTAGAAGACGAAGCCGCCCTCGTCATAGGCCTTCAGCAGGACCGTGCGCGTGGACGGCCCGCCGTCGGGCGTGGCGGTGGCGACGACCATGGCGTTCGGCTCGTGCAGCCCCCCGGCGACGGCCTCCTTGAACCAGCGGGCGAACTGGGCCATGGGGGTGGCGGCGAGGTCCGCCTCGTCCAGGAGCGTGGTGCGGTACTGGCGGCGCATGGCGGCCGGGTCGTGATCGGTCACGGCGTCATCCTGCCGCAGGGCGGCGCGGGCGCGCCCGGCCGTCCCCGCATGGCACGGCGTGTCAGCTTTCCCGGCACGGAGGGTCGCCAACCCTCCGCGTGGCAAATGGGGCAGTGTGCCGGATGTCACGCTTCCCCGCACCCGTCGGACCCGCCAAACTCTCCGCTGGGCCACTGTGGCCCCCCTACGACCCGGTGGGTGACTTTCCACCGCGCACGGGGCATCACGGGGGGAGGGGCGCCCCCCTGCCCGACCCATTCCCGCAGCTGTCGCAAGCATCACGAGGAGCCGCCTGATGTCCGACTTCGTACCCGGACTTGAAGGAGTCGTCGCGTTCGAGACGGAGATCGCCGAACCCGACAAGGAAGGCGGTGCTCTGCGCTACCGGGGCGTCGACATCGAGGATCTCGTCGGCCACGTGTCGTTCGGGAACGTCTGGGGCCTGCTGGTCGACGGCGCCTTCAACCCCGGGCTTCCGCCCGCCGAGCCGTTCCCCATCCCCGTCCACTCCGGCGACATCCGCGTCGACGTGCAGTCGGCGCTGGCGATGCTCGCCCCGGTCTGGGGGCTGAAGCCGCTGCTCGACATCGACGAGCGCACCGCCCGCGACGACCTGGCGCGCGCCGCCGTCATGGCGCTCTCCTACGTCGCCCAGTCGGCGCGCGGCCAGGGGCTGCCGATGGTGCCGCAGAGCGAGATCGACAAGGCCGAGTCCGTCGTCGAGCGGTTCATGATCCGCTGGCGCGGCGAGCCGGACCCCAAGCACGTCAAGGCGGTCGACGCCTACTGGACCTCCGCCGCCGAGCACGGCATGAACGCCTCGACGTTCACCGCCCGTGTCATCGCCTCCACCGGCGCCGACGTGGCCGCCGCGCTCTCCGGCGCGGTGGGCGCGATGTCCGGCCCGCTGCACGGCGGCGCCCCCTCCCGCGTGCTCGGCATGATCGAGGAGATCGAGCGGACCGGCGACGCCACGGCGTACGTGAAGAAGGCCCTGGACAAGGGCGAGCGGCTGATGGGCTTCGGCCACCGCGTCTACCGCGCCGAGGACCCCCGGGCGCGCGTGCTGCGCCGTACCGCCAAGGAGCTGGGCGCGCCCCGCTTCGAGGTCGCCGAGGCGCTGGAGAAGGCCGCCCTCGAAGAGCTGCACGCCCGCCGCCCCGACCGGGTGCTCGCCACGAACGTGGAGTTCTGGGCGGCGATCATGCTGGACTTCGCGGAGGTCCCGGCGCACATGTTCACGTCGATGTTCACCTGCGCCCGTACGGCGGGCTGGTCGGCCCACATCCTGGAGCAGAAGCGGACGGGCCGCCTGGTGCGCCCCTCGGCCCGCTACATCGGCCCGGGCCCGCGCGACCCGCGCGAGGTGGAGGGGTACGGGGACATCCGGGCCTGAGCCCGCTCCCGCAGCCGTACGTGTGGCGCCGCCCCGGGGACGGGGGCGGCGCCGCACGCGTATCTGCCCCCGCCCGACCCCCCCCTTGATCATTTAGGTGGCCGGATTGGATAGGGTTTCGGGTACCAGTCCACCCCACAACGGGCTTTTCGGGCCCGGGATTTGGAGTACCCATGCGTCGTACCGTGACCGCTGTCCTCTCCGCCGCGCTGCTCGCCGGCGGTCTGGCCGTGACCGCCGCGCCCGCCGCGCAGGCCGGCGTGATCATCTGCAAGCCGGCCGAGCTGCGTCAGCAGGCCGCCCAGCTCGACCGGAAGGCCGAGGAGCTGAAGCACCTGGGCGAGCGCACCGCCGCCGCCAGGGCGCACCAGCAGGCCGACGCCCTGCGCAAGAAGGCCAAGATGTGCGAGGACGCGGACGGCCGCGCCTCCTAGTCGACGGGCCGGGCCGGGGCGGTCGTCCGCCCCGGCCCGCCCCGCTTCCCTGGGCGCGCCCGGGCCCGTCGTCCCGTCCGCGGGCCCGGTGGCCGGCCGGGCCGCGGGTTCACCCCAGCGCCCCGTCCACCAGCTCCGCCCACTGCGCCACGACCCGCTCCCGCCGCGCCGCGTCGTCGGTGAGGAGGTTGGCGAGGCCCAGGCCCCGGGCCATGTCGAGCAGCCCCTGGACCGTCTCGCGCACCCCCGGCACCGACTCGTCCGCGCCGAGCAGCGCCACCGCGATGCGGTGCGACTCCCGGCCCACCCGGGCCTCCAGCTCCCGTACGCGCGCGTGCAGT
This sequence comes from Streptomyces sp. NPDC005878, assembly GCF_040629815.1. Lineage (NCBI taxonomy): Bacteria > Bacillati > Actinomycetota > Actinomycetes > Kitasatosporales > Streptomycetaceae > Streptomyces > Streptomyces sp. NPDC005878. The sequence continues at coordinate 10,261 of NZ_JBEXWK010000027.1, read as the reverse complement.
TGGGGTTCGTTGGCGGCGGCCACCCACAGATGCAGCGCGGCCCGGAACAGCGGGCCGGTGTACAGGTCGACCAGGCCCGCGACCACGGTGCGGCGGTCGGTGGGGCCCAGGGCCCGCAGCGCCGAGGAGCGCTCCTCGGCGACGTACTCGACGGCCGCCGTGAACAGGTCCTCGCGGGTGGGGAAGTGGTGCTGCGCCGCGCCGCGCGAGACGCCGGCCCGTTCCGCCACGACCGACACCGTCGAGCCCGTCCAGCCGTGTTCGGCCAGGCAGGCGACCGCCGCCTCCAGCAGGCGCTGCCGGGTCGCCCGGCTGCGGTCCTGCTTGGGGCTCTTGGCGGCGGACGTCACCACACCCATACGGGATCCCGTCGTTCCAGGAACGCGGTGACGCCCTCCCGCGCCTCGTCCGAGGCGAACAGGGCCGCCGATCGCGCGCTCAGCTCTTGCGTCCAGCGGTCGAAGGTCTCCACCACGGTAGCCGTGACCAGTGCCTTCGACGCCGCCAGGCCCTGCGGGGAGGCCCGGCGCAGCCCGTCGAGGACGGGCACGAGCGCCGCGTCCACGTCCTCGGCCGCCTCCGTGAGCAGCCCGGCCCGTGCCGCCTCGGCCGCCCCGAACCGCTCCCCCGTGAGGTAGTAGCGCCCGGCGGCGCGCGGGTCCATGCGGGGCAGCAGCGGCATGGAGATCACGGCGGGGGCGAGCCCGAGCCGCGACTCGGTGAAGGCGTACGAGGAGTCCGGGCCTCCCATCGCGATGTCGCAGGCCCCGAGCAGCCCGAGCCCGCCGGCCCGGACGTGTCCGGTCACCCGCGCCACGACCGGCTTGGGCAGCTCCACCAGCGCCCGCAGCAGCGCCACGAGGTCGGCGGGGTCGGGCGGGGCCTTCAGGTCGGCGCCCGCGCAGAAGGCCGGGCCGGTGTGGGTGAGCAGGACGGCCCGGACGCCCGGGTCCCGGCCGCAGTCGGCCAGCGCGGCGGCGAGCTCGCCGACGAGTCCCGCCGACAGGGCGTTGCGGTTGGCGGGCGAGTCGAGGGTGAGGGTCTCGACGCCCCGCTCCCGCGCCCGCTGTACGTAGGTCATGCGCTGCCCTTTCGCCGTTCCCTCAGTTCGCGCCGCAGGATCTTGCCGGTGGCCGCGCGCGGCACCGCGCCGACGAACTCCACCCGGCGGACCTTCTTGTACGGGGCGACGCGCCCGGCCACGTACGCCATGACGTCCTCGGCGGTGAGCTCCGGCGCGCCCGGTGCCCGTACGACGCAGGCGCACGGGATCTCGGTGCCGTCCTCGTCGTACACCCCGACGACCGCCGCGTCCGCGACGGCGGGGTGGGTGAGCAGCAGCGCCTCCAGTTCGGCCGGGGCCACCTGGTAGCCCTTGTACTTGATGAGCTCCTTGACGCGGTCGACGACGAAGAGCCAGCCGTCGCCGTCGACGCGGCCGACGTCGCCGGTGTGCACCCAGCCGTCCGCGTCGATCATCTCGGCGGTGGCGTCGGGCCGTCCGAGGTAGCCCTTCATGACCTGCGGGCCCCGGACGGCGATCTCGCCCCGCTCGCCCGGCGCCGCGTCGCGGCCGGGGTCGTCCAGGGACAGCAGCCGCATCTCGGTGCCGGGCAGCAGTTTGCCGACGGTGCCGGGCGGCGGGTCCTGCGCCGCCAGGGGGACGGCGTGGGTGCCGGGCGAGAGCTCGGTCATCCCGTACGCCTGCCGCACCGGCGGGAGCCCCAGCCGGGCCGAGCAGGCGGCGGCGAGCCGGGCGTCCAGCGGGGCGGCGGCGCTGACGACGTACTCCAGGCAGGAGAGGTCGTACCGCGCGACCGCCGGGTGCTTGGCGAGGGCGAGCACGATCGGCGGGGCCACGTAGAGGCCGGTGACGCGGTGGCGCTCGATGGCCGCGAGGAATTGGCCGAGGTCGAAGCGCGGCAGCACCACGACCGTGGCGCCGGACCGCAGCGGGGCGTTGAGCAGCGCGGTGAGGCCGTAGATGTGGAAGAACGGCAGCACGGCCAGGATGCGGTCGCCGCTCTTCATGGGGACGAGCGGGGCGAGCTGGGCGAGGTTGGTGGCGATCGAGCGGTGGGTGAGCATCACCCCCTTGGGGGCGCCGGTGGTGCCCGAGGAGTAGGGCAGGGCGGCGATGTCCTCGCCGGGGTCGAACTCCACCACGGGTTCGGGGGCGGTGGAGGCGAACATGTCGAGGACCGAGCGGTGGCCCTCGGCCCGGTCGCAGACGAAGATCTCCGCTATGCCGCCGCTGAGTTCGGCCGCGCGGCGGGCCGTCTCCAGCAGGGGCGCGACGGTGACGACGAACCGCGCCGCGGAGTCCGCGATCTGCCGGGCGAACTCCTCGGCCGTGGCCTGCGGATGGACCGTGGTGACCGAGGCCCCGGCGCGCGTCGCCCCGTAGAACACGGCCGGGAACAGCACCGAGTTGGGGCTGTGCAGGGCGAGCACGTCACCCTTGCGCAGCCCGGCCTCGGCGAGGGCCGCGGCGACCCGGCGGTGCCGGGCGTCGAGCAGGTCGTACGAGACGGTGGCGGAGCCCGTCGGGTCCGTGCCGTCGACGAGGGCCGGGGCGGAGCCGTACCGGGCGGCGTGGCCGAGGACGGCCTCGTGGATGGGGGCGTCGACGGTCTCGACGGGCGGGTACTCGCTGGAGAAGACCATGGGGGCACTCCCTAGTACGGCTAGTACGACTTGGGAAGCCCCAGCGTCCGGTGCGAGACATAGTTGAGGATCATTTCCCGGCTGACCGGCGCTATCCGCGCCACACGCGCCGCCGTGACCAGCGCCGCGAGCCCGTACTCGCGGGTGAGGCCGTTGCCGCCGAGGGTGTGCACGGCCTGGTCGACCGCCCGGACGCAGGCCTCGGCCGCCGCGTACTTGGCCATGTTGGCGGCCTCGCCCGCGCCCGCGTCGTCGCCCGCGTCGTAGAGCGCGGCCGCCTTCTGCATCATCAGCCGGGCCAGCTCCAGCTCGATGTGCGCCTGGGCGAGCGGGTGGGCGATGGCCTGGTGGGCGCCGATGGGTGCCTTCCACACCTGCCGCTCGCGCGCGTACGCGACGGCCCGGCCCAGCGCGTAGCGGCCCATGCCGATCGCGAAGGCGGCCGTCATGATCCGTTCGGGGTTGAGCCCGGCGAAGAGCTGGAGCAGCCCGGCGTCCTGGTGGCCGACCAGCGCCCCGGCGGGCAGCCGCACGTCGTCCAGGACGAGCTCGAACTGCTTCTCCTGGGCGTGGAGTTCCATGTCGATCCGCGAGCGCCGGAAGCCCGGGGCGTCGCGCGGGACGATGAACAGGCACGGCTTGAGGCTTCCCGTCCGCGCGTCCTCGGTACGGCCGACGATCAGGGTGGCGTCCGCGATGTCCACGCCGGAGACGAAGACCTTGCGGCCGGTGAGGATCCAGCCGCCGCTCTCCTCGTCGCGCCGGGCGGTGGTGGTGATGCGGTGCGCGTTGGACCCGGCGTCGGGCTCGGTGATGCCGAAGGCCATGGTCCGCGAGCCGTCCGCGAGCCCCGGCAGCCAGGCGCGCTTCTGCTCCTCGGTGCCGAAGCGGGCGATGACCGTGCCGCAGATCGCGGGCGAGACCACCATCATCAGCAGCGGGCACCCGGCGGCGCCCAGCTCCTCCAGGACGAGGGACAGCTCGGCCATGCCGCCGCCGCCGCCGCCGTACTCCTCGGGCAGGTTCACGCCCAGGTAGCCGAGCCCGGCGGCCTCGGCCCACAGCGCCTCGCGCTGGTGGCTTCGGCCGTGCCGCCGCCCCAGGGCCGCGACGGCGGCCCGCAGGTCCTTCAGTTCCGGGCTCTCCAGGGCACTGCTGGGTACGGGGCTCATGACGGCTGGTCCTCCTGTGCGACGGGGGCGTCCTGGACGACGGCGAGCAGGGCGCCGACCTCGACCTGGCGGCCGGGGGCGGCGTGGAGCGCGGTGAGCGTGCCGGTGGCGGGGGCGGTGATGGGGTGGGTCATCTTCATCGCCTCCAGCCAGATCAGCGGCTGCCCGGCGGTGACCTCGGCCCCTTCGGCGAGCCCGTCCGCGACCCGGACGACGACGCCCGGCATCGGCGCGAGGAGCGAGCCGGGGGCGGGCGGGCCGCCGGGGGCGGGGAAGCGGGGGTGCGCGGTCAGCGCGTACGAGCCGGTGGGGGTGTCGACGTACACCCGGTCGCCGTACCGGGCGACGCGGAAGTCCCGTGCCACCCCGTCCACTTCGAGCCGTACACGGCCGGACGCGCATGCCAGGACGCGCACCTCGGGGAAGTCCTCGGCCTCCGGGCCCCGGCGGGTGAGGCGGTAGCGGATCTCGTGGTCGCCGTACCGCTTGGTCTGCGGCTGGGACGGCAGGTTGCGCCAGGCCCCGCCGAAGCGGGAGGCGCGGCCCGCCGCGTCCGCCAGGGCGGCGGCGAGGGCCGCGTGCGCCTCACCCGGGAGCGGTTCGGTGAGGGCGGCCAGATGCCGGTCGTAGAAGCCGGTGTCGACGCGGCCGGAGGTGAAGTCCGGGTGGCGCAGGGAGCGCACCAGCAGGTCGCGGTTGGTCGCGGGCCCGTGCACGCGGGCCCGTTCGAGCGCACGGGCCAGGGTACGGACGGCGGCGGCGCGGGTGGGGGCGTGGACGACGGCCTTGGCGAGCATGGCGTCGTAGTGGACGCCGACGGTGTCGCCGTCGCCGTAGCCCCGGTCCAGACGGACCCCGGGGACGTCGAGCCGGTGCAGCACCCCGGTCTGCGGGGTCCAGCCGCCCGCCGGGTCCTCCGCGTACAGCCGCGCCTCGACGGCGTGCCCCGAGGGCTCGGGCGGCTCGGCGGGCAGGGCCGCGCCCTCGGCGACGTGGAGCTGGAGCGCGACCAGGTCGACGCCGAACACGGCCTCGGTGACGGGGTGTTCGACCTGGAGGCGGGTGTTCATCTCCAGGAAGTACACCCGGCCTTCGGAGTCCACCAGGAACTCGACCGTGCCCGCGCCCCGGTAGGAGACGGCCCGGGCGGCGGCCACGGCCGCCGTGCGCAGCCGGGTGCGCACGGCCTCGGGCAGTCCGGGCGCCGGGGCCTCCTCGATGACCTTCTGGTGGCGGCGCTGGAGCGAGCAGTCGCGGGTGCCCAGCGCCCAGACCGTGCCGTGCGCGTCGGCCATGATCTGCACCTCGACGTGGCGCCCGCGCTCCACGTACGGCTCCGCGAACACCTCGCCGTCCCCGAACGCGGACCGCGCCTCGGCGGAGGCGGCGGCCGACTCGGCGTCCAGGGCCGCGAGTTCACGGACGATCCGCATCCCGCGTCCGCCGCCGCCCGCCGCCGCCTTGAGCAGGAGCGGCAGGTCGGCGTCGGTGGCCTTCGCCGGGTCGACGGGGGCGAGCAGCGGCACCCCGGCCGCCGCCATCAGCTGTTTGGCGCGGGTCTTGGAGGCCATCGCCTCGACGGCCGCCGGGGGCGGGCCGATCCAGGTGAGCCCCGCGTCGAGGACGGCCCGCGCGAACCCGGCGCTCTCGGAGAGGAACCCGTATCCGGGGTGCACGGCGTCCGCGCCGGCCGCGAGGGCGGCCTTCACGATCGTCTCGCCGCGCAGATACGTCTCGGCGGGCGCGGCCCCCGGCAGCCGCACGGCGGCGTCGGCCTCCTGGACGTACGGCAGCGACGCGTCCGGGTCGGAGTGCACGGCGACCGTGGAGATGCCCAGCTCACGGCAGGTGCGGAAGACCCGGGAGGCTATCTCGGCCCGGTTGGCGACAAGAACGGACTGGATCATCAGCGCCTCACATCCTGAAGATGCCGAAGCCGCCGCGCGCGCCTTCGACCGGGGCCGTGTGGACGGCGGACAGACAGATGCCGAGGACCGTGCGGGTGTCGCGGGGGTCGATGACGCCGTCGTCGTAGAGCCGGCCGGACAGGAACACCGGCAGCGACTCGGCCTCGATCTGCCGCTCGACCATGGCGCGCAGCCCCGCGTCCGCCTCCTCGTCGTACGGCTGCCCCTTGGCCTGCGCGGAGGCGCGGGCGACGATCGAGAGGACCCCGGCGAGCTGCTGCGGCCCCATGACGGCCGACTTGGCGCCGGGCCAGGCGAAGAGGAAGCGGGGGTCGTAGGCGCGCCCGCACATGCCGTAGTGCCCGGCGCCGTAGGAGGCGCCCATGAGCACCGACAGATGCGGCACCTTCGAGTTGCTGACCGCGTTGATCATCATGGCGCCGTGCTTGATGATCCCGCCCTGCTCGTACTCCCTGCCGACCATGTAGCCGGTGGTGTTGTGCAGGAACAGCAGCGGGACGTCGCGCTGGTTGGCGAGCTGGATGAACTGGGCGGCCTTCTGCGACTCGGCGGAGAACAGCACGCCCTGGGCGTTGGCGAGGATGCCGACCGGATAGCCGTGCAGCCGCGCCCAGCCGGTGACCAGGCTGGGCCCGTAGAGCGGCTTGAACTCGTCGAAGTCGGAGCCGTCGACGATCCGGGCGATGACCTCGCGCGGGTCGAAGGGGGTCTTCAGATCCCCCGGCACGATCCCCAGCAGCTCGTCCTCGTCGTACTTCGGCGGCTCGTACACCGGGTCCGGGTCGGGGTGCGCCTTGCGGTGGTTGAGGCGGGCGACGATCCGCCGGGCCTGGCGCAGGGCGTCGTGCTCGTCCACCGCGTAGTGGTCGGCGAGGCCGGAGGTGCGGGCGTGCATCTCGGCGCCGCCCAGCGACTCGTCGTCGCTCTCCTCGCCGGTGGCCATCTTCACCAGCGGCGGCCCGCCGAGGAAGACCTTCGACCGCTCCTTGATCATGACGGTGTGGTCGGACATCCCGGGTACGTACGCGCCGCCGGCGGTCGAGTTGCCGAAGACCACCGCGATGGTGGGGATGCCGGCGGCGGAGAGCCGGGTGATGTCGCGGAAGAGCGCCCCGCCCGGGATGAAGATCTCCTTCTGGGAGGGCAGATCGGCGCCGCCGGACTCCACCAGGCTGATGCAGGGCAGCCGGTTGGCGTACGCGATCTCGTTGGCCCGCAGCGCCTTCTTCAGCGTCCACGGGTTGGACGCGCCGCCGCGTACGGTCGGGTCGTTGGCGGTGATCAGGCACTCGACGCCCTCGACGACCCCGATCCCGGTGACCATCGAGGCGCCCACGGGATAGTCGCTCCCCCAGGCGGCCAGCGGCGACAGCTCCAGGAACGGGGTGTCCGGGTCGAGCAGCAGCTCGATCCGCTCCCGGGCGAGCAGCTTGCCGCGCCGCCGGTGGCGTTCGGTGTACTTGGCGCCGCCGCCCGCGAGCGCCTTGGCGTGCTCGGCGTCGAGCTCGGCCAGCTTGGTGAGCATGGCCTCGCGGTGGGCGGTGTAGTCGGCCCCGGCGGTGTCGAGCGCGGTGGGCAGAACCGTCACAGCAGTACCTCCGGGATGTCCAGGTGGCGCGAGCGCAGCCATTCGCCGAGCGCCTTGGCCTGCGGGTCGAAACGGGCCTGTGAGGCGACGCCCTCGCCGAGGAGGCCGTGGACGGTGAAGTTGAGGGCGCGCAGCCGGGGAAGGACGTGCCGCTCGACCTCCAAACCCGCGCACTCGGGGAGGAGTTCTCGCAGCCGGTCCGTGGTGAGGGTGTGCGCCAGCCAGGCCCAGGCGTCGTCGGTGCGCACCCACACGCCGACGTTGGCGTCCCCGCCCTTGTCGCCGCTGCGGGCCCCGGCGACCAGGCCGAGGGGGGCGCGCCGGGTGGGGCCGGGGGGCGGGGGCGGGGGCAGCGGGGGCGCCTCGACGTCCTCCAGGACGCGTGTCCGTACGGGCGGGGGCAGCGCCCGCCGTGATCCGTCGGGCAGCACGGCGATGTGCTCCACCTCGGCCGCCGGGAGGGAGTCCGCCTCGAACACCCCGTAGGGCGTGCCCTTTCCGGGCGGGGCCGTGACGTGGAAGCCCGGGTAGCTGCCGAGGGCCAGCTCGACGGCGGCGCCGCTGACGGTCCGGCCCACCGCGTCCGGGTCGGGGTCGCGCACGACGAGCCGCAGGAGCGCGCTGGCGGTCTCCTCGGTGGCCGCGTCGGGCCGGTCGGTGCGCGCCAGCTCCCACTCCACGTGCCGGGGGCGGGACGCGGCGCGGGCGAGGGCGTCCTCCATCTGGGCGCGGACGAGGGCGGCCTTGGCGTCGATGTCGAGGCCGGTGAGGACGAGGACGACCTCGTTGCGCCAGCCGCCGACGCGGGTGCGGCCGACCTTGAGCGTGGGCGGCGGTTCCTCGCCGCGCACCCCGCTGATCCGCACCCGGTCGGGCCCGTCCCGGGTGAGCGTCACGGTGTCGAGCCGGGCGGTGACGTCGGGTCCGGCGTACCGGGCGCCCCCGGTCTCGTACAGGAGCTGCGCGGTGACGGTCCCGAGGTCGACGACGCCGCCGGTGCCGGGGTGTTTGCCGATGACGCTGCTGCCGTCGGCGTGGATCTCGGCGAGCGGGAAGCCGGGACGGTGTACGTCGTGGTCGCGGAAGAAGGCGTAGTTGCCGCCGGTCGCCTGGGTGCCGCACTCCAGGACGTGCCCGGCGACGACGGCTCCGGCGAGCGCGTCGTACTCCTCGGGCCCCCACCCGTGCCACCAGGCGGCGGGCCCGGTGACCAGGGCCGCGTCGGTGACCCGCCCGGTGACGACGACATCGGCCCCGGCGGCGAGGCAGGCGGTGATGCCGGCCCCGCCGAGGTAGGCGTTGGCGGTGAGCGCGCCGGGCGGCAGGGGCAGGGCGTCCCCCTCGACATGGGCGATACGCGCGGGAACGCCGAGGCGGGCGGCCAGCTCCCGCAGGACCGTGGCCAGCCCGGCGGGGTTGAGCCCGCCCGCGTTGGCGACGATCCGCACCCCGCGCTCATGGGCGAGGGCGAGGCACTCCTCCAACTGCCGGGGGAATGTCCTGGCGTAGCCGAGGCGGGCGTCCCCGAGCCGGTCGCGGCCGAGGATGAGCAGGGTGAGCTCGGCGAGGTAGTCCCCGGTGAGCACGTCGAGCGGGCCGCCGGTGAGCATCTCGCGCAGGGCGTCGAAGCGGTCGCCGTAGAAGCCGGAGGCGTTGCCGATCCGCAGGGGACGGCGCATCAGGCCCCCCGGGGCGTACGTCCGGGTCCGGGCGGCCCGGCGAAGGCCTGGGCGATGTCGAGCCAGCGGTCGGCGTCGGGGCCCTCGGCGCGTACGGCCGTGTCGGCGCGGTGGACGCGCTGGGTGACGAGGAGGCAAGAGTCGAGGGCGGGGCCGGTGACGCGCTGGGAGGCGGTGTCGGGGCCGTACGTCCAGCGCGTCTCGCCGTCCGGGGCGAGGAGTTCGACCCGGAACTCCTCGTCCGGCGCGGCGAGCCCGCGCACCGCGAAGGCGAAGTCCCTCGCGCGCACCCCGATCCGGGCGACGTGGCGCAGCCGGCCGGTGGGCTCGCGGGTGCGGCCGAGGGCGTCCCACACGTCCTGCCCGTGCGCCCAGGTCTCCATCAGGCGGCCGGTGGCCATGGAGGCGGTGGACATGGGCGGGCCGTACCAGGGGAAGCGGGCGCCCGGGGGCGCGCCGAGCAGCGCCTCGCGCAACCGGGCGCGCCCGTCCCGCCAGCGCCGCAGAAGCGCGTCGGGCGCCAGCCGTGCGCCCTCCTCGGCGCCCTCGTCCACGAAGGAGTCCGGGGCGGCGGCGGCCTTCTCGACCTCGGCGGCGAACGCGTCGGCGTCGGTGACGGCGAGCAGGGCGGCGCGGTCGGTCCAGGCGAGGTGGGCGATCTGGTGGGCCACGGTCCACCCCTCGGCAGCGGTACCGAGCCGCCACGCCCCGGGCCCCAACGCCCCGACGAGCCGGTCGAGTTCGTCCCCTTCGTCGCGCAGATCGTCGAGCACGGGGGTGGTCGGATCGGACACGGGGGGGGATCCCTTCGGGGTGGGATGCGGGGGGGTTCGTGTCGTGTTCGTGTTCGTGTTCGTGTGCGGGAGCATGGCAGCGGTGCGGGAAACAAGCAAGCGTGCTTGCATGGTTTTTTGAGCGGGGCTTTGTTTTCGGCGCGGCTGCTGTCTGCGGCTGAGTGGGGGTTGCTCGCGCAGTTCCCCGCGCCCCTGGGCGGTCGGTTGACTGCGGGCCGGTGGGGGCTTGTCGCGCAGTTCCCCGCGCCCTTGGGTAGTCCGTTGGCTGCGGGCCGGTGGGGGCTTGTCGCGCAGTTCCCCGCGCCCCTGGGTAGTCCGTTGGCTGCGGGCCGGTGGGGCTTCTCGCGCAGTTCCCCGCGCCCCTGAAGAACTGGTGGCCGCTCCAAGTTCCCCGGCTGCGGCCGACCCCCCAAGGGGCGCGGGGAACTGCGCG
>NZ_JBEXWK010000026.1:0-123482 GCF_040629815.1 Streptomyces sp. NPDC005878 | reverse complement strand
CCCAAATGACCAACCAACTCGACCAAGCCATCGAACAACACGGCAAAGGCGACCTCACCACCCTCCTCACCGGCAACGACACCTGGACCGTCACCCACCAGGACCACGAGTAGCGGCAGGACGCGGGAGAGTCGACATCAGTGCGGGTGCCCGGGCGGGCACCCGCACTGACGCGTCATGGGGCAGCCGGGGACCGGACCCTCGCGGGTGCGCGATCGCCGTGCGGCCGTGGCGGGGCCGGGGGGCTACGCCGTCCTGGCCGCGCGTGCCTCGTCGTACGCGACGCGGGCCTGCTCCACCTGTTCCATCCGTACGCCGGTCCACTCGGCGAGGGCCCGGACGCGTTCGGCGGCCTCGCGGCCGAGTGGGGTCAGGGAGTAGTCGACGCGGGGCGGGATGACCGGCTTGGCGTCGCGGTGCACGAAGCCGTCGCGCTCCAGCGTCTGGAGGGTCTGGGTCAGCATCTTCTCGCTGACCCTGCCGACGTGCCGGCGCAGCTCGCTGAAGCGGAACGAGCGCTCCATCAGCGCGAGCAGGACGAGGACGCCCCAGCGGCTGGTGACGTGCTCCAGGACGAGCCGGTGCGGACACATCGCCTCGCGCAGGTCCTCGGCGGGCCGGGTGCCACCCGGCGTACTTACTGCCATACCAGTACCTTACTTCAAAGTGGGTACTTACGAAAGGTTAGCGCCCGCCGTACGGTGAGTGGCACGGGGTCCGCACGGGAGCCCAGGAGCCAAGGAGTCACCAGCCATGAGCATCGTCGTCACCGGAGCCACCGGAGCCCTCGGCCGTCTCGTCATCGACGAGCTGCTCGCCGCGGGCGTGCCCGCGGACGGGATAGCCGCCGTCGTACGGAACAAGGAGAAGGCCGCCGGTCTCGCCGAGCGCGGGGTGGAGCTGCGGGTGGCGGACTACAGCGCGCCCGCGACGCTGGCCGGGGCGTTCCGCGCCGGTGACCGCGTCCTGCTGATCTCCGGCAGCGAGGTCGGGCAGCGGGTGGCGCAGCACGCGGCCGTGATCGCGGCGGCGAAGGAGGCCGGGGTGGCGCAGCTCGCGTACACCGGCATCCTCGGCGGGCCGGAGGCCGACTTCCGCCTCGCCGACGAGCACCGGGCCACCGAGGAGCTGATCCTCGACTCGGGGCTGCCGTACACCTTCCTGCGCAACGGCTGGTACACCGAGAACTACACCGCCCAGCTGGAGCCGGTCCTGGCCCACGGGGCGGTCATGTCCAACGCGGGCGAGGGCCGGGTGGCCTCGGCCGCCCGCGCCGACTACGCGGCGGCCGCGGCGGCGGTGCTGACCGGCGAGGGACACCTGGGCCGGGCGTACGAGCTGAGCGGCGACGTGGCGTGGTCGTTCGCCGAGTACGCGGCGGAGGTCGCGAAGGCGACCGGCAAGGAGATCACGTACCGGGCCGTGACGCCCGAGGTGCACCTCGGCATCCTCACGGGCGCGGGCGTCCCGGCGCCGTTCGCCGAGATCCTGGTCGACGTGGACCTCGCGATCGAGCGCGGGCGGCTCGCGGGCACGTCCGGCGACCTGGCGCGGCTGATCGGGCGGCCGACGACGCCGGTCTCCCGCACGATCGCCGAGTCGGTCGCGGCGAGTGCGGCGACCGCGGCCTGACGTGGCCCGGCATGGCCCGGCATGGCCCGGCATGGCCTGAACCCGACGCTCCCTGGTCAGGACCGTTTTCGGATATAGGGCATGACAGCCGTGCCCACCTGGCGCTACCGTCGATGGCGTCGACGCGCGCGCAGGGAGGGCCAGTGGCCGAAGAACCGACAACCGCTGCCGGTGAGCAGCGGACAGGACTGCTGTACGGGATCGGCGCCTACGGGATGTGGGGGCTGGTCCCGCTCTTCTGGCCCCTTCTGAAGCCGGCCGGCCCGGTCGAGATCCTGGCCCACCGGATGGTGTGGTCCCTCGGCTTCGTCGGCCTCGCGCTGCTGGCGCTGCGCCGCTGGGCGTGGATCGGCGAACTCGTCCGCCGGCCGCGCCGGCTGGCGCTCATCGGGCTCGCCGCCGCCGTGATCACCGTCAACTGGGGCGTCTACATCTGGTCGGTGAACTCCGGCCATGTCGTCGAGGCGTCCCTCGGCTACTTCATCAACCCGCTGGTCACCATCGCGATGGGCGTCCTGCTGCTCAAGGAGCGGCTGCGGCCGGTGCAGTGGGTGGCGGTGGCCACCGGCGCGGTGGCGGTGGTGGTCCTGGCGGTGGGGGCGGGCCGGCCGCCGTGGATCTCGCTGACGCTGGCGCTGTCGTTCGCCACGTACGGGCTGGTGAAGAAGAAGGTGAACCTCGGCGGGCTGGAGTCGCTGGCCGCCGAGACGGCGATGCAGTTCGTGCCGGCACTGGCGTATCTGGTGTGGCTGGGGGCGCGCGGGGAGGCGACCTTCGGGTCCGAGGGCGCGGGGCACGGGGCGCTGCTCGCGGCCACCGGGGTCGTCACGGCGGCGCCGCTGGTGTGCTTCGGGGCGGCGGCGATACGGGTGCCGCTGTCCACGCTCGGGCTGCTCCAGTACCTGGCGCCGGTGTTCCAGTTCGGCCTGGGCATCCTGTACTTCCACGAGGCGATGCCGCCCGAGCGGTGGGCGGGGTTCTCGCTGGTGTGGCTGGCGTTGACGTTGCTGACGTGGGATGCGTTGCGGGGGGCTCGGCGGGGGAGGGTGGCGCTGGCTGCGGCTGCGGCGGAGCGGCATGTGGAGCCGCTGCCGGTCGAGCCGCTGCCCGCGCCGGGGGTGCGCTGACCTGACGCCCGCCCCGGGCCCCGTGTTCACCTGCGGCTGGGTGGGGGCTGGCCGCGCAGTTCCCCGCGCCCCTGAAACCGGGCCTCCGGCCCGGACCCTTGTTCGTCTGCCGACCGGTGGGGGTTGCTCGCGCAGTTCCCCGCGCCCCTCAAGAACGGGCCTTCCGGCCCGAAGCCGTATTGGTCTACCGGCCGGTGGGGCTCACTCGCGCAGTTCCCCGCGCCCCTCAAAACCCGGGCCCGGGGACCGTGTTCGACTACCGGCCGGTGGGACTTGCCCGCACAGTTCCCCGCGCCCCTCAAAACCCGGGGCCGGCGACCGTGTTCGACTACCGGCCGGTGGGACTTGCCCGCGCAGTTCCCCGCACCCCTCAAAACCGGCCCCCCGACCGTAATCGTCTGCCCGCCCCTGGGGCTTACTCGCGCAGTTCCCCGTGCCCCTTCAGGGACGCGGGGAACTGCGCGAGCAACCCCCACCCAGCCGCAGGCAAGCAACCGCCCTCCCGGGCGAAGCCCGAGGCTCCCCGCCCGAGGGGTTGAGGGAACGGGCGGGGTGGGGGAACAACCCTTTCGGCCACAGTCCGCTCACCGAACACCCCTGACCGGAATCCGTTCTTGACGGTGAGTGAACCCCTCCCTGAACATCAGGCTCGCGTTTCCGTCCCATCCCCGAACGGAATACGGAGCCCCCACATGCGCATCAAACACCCCATCGCGGCCGCCGCCACCGCCACCGCCGCGGCCCTCGGCCTGGGCATCGGCCTCGCCGCCCCGACCGTACAAGCCGCAGCCCCCGCCCCCACCTCCACCCCCACCGCGCCGGCCGCCGCCGCCCCCGACATACCGATCGCCAACGTCAAGGCGCACCTCACCCAGCTCCAGCAGATAGCCACCGCCAACGGCGGCAACCGCGCCCACGGCCGGGCCGGCTACAAGGCCTCCCTCGACTACGTGAAGGGCAAGCTGGACGCCGCCGGGTACACCACCTCCGTCCAGCAGTTCACCTCCTCCGGCGCCACCGGCTACAACCTGATCGCCGACTGGCCCGGCGGCGACACCTCGCAGACCGTGATGGCGGGCGCCCACCTCGACTCGGTCACCGCGGGCCCCGGCATCAACGACAACGGCTCCGGCTCGGCCGGCATCCTGGAGACCGCGCTCGCCGTCTCCCGCGCGCAGCTCAAGCCCGACAAGCACCTGCGGTTCGGCTGGTTCGGCGCCGAGGAGCTGGGCATGGTCGGCTCGAAGTACTACGTCAACAGCCTCGCGACCGGGGACCGCGCCAAGATCTCCGCGTATCTGAACTTCGACATGATCGGCTCGCCGAACCCGGGCTACTTCGTCTACGACGACGACCCGGCCCTGGAGAAGGTCTTCAAGGACTACTTCGCGACCCTCTCCATACCCACCGAGATCGAGACGGAGGGCGACGGCCGCTCCGACCACGCCCCGTTCAAGAACGCCGGCATACGCGTCGGCGGCCTCTTTTCCGGCGCCGACTACACCAAGACCTCGGCCCAGGCCCAGAAGTGGGGCGGCACGGCGGGCCGCGCGTTCGACGCCTGCTACCACTCCTCCTGCGACACCAGCGCGAACATCAACGACACCGCGCTCGACCACCACAGCGACGCCATCGCCTACGCGCTGTGGCAGCTCTCCACCGGCACCACCACCCCGCCCACCGGTGACACGTACGAGAACACCACCGACGTCACCATCCCGGACTCCCCCGGCGCGGCCGTGACCTCGTCGGTCTCCGTGACCGGGCGTACGGGCAACGCGCCCTCCGCGCTCAAGGTCGGCGTGAACATCGTCCACACCTACAGCGGTGACCTGGTGGTCGACCTCATCGGCCCGAGCGGCACGGCGTACCGGCTGCACAACTCCTCGTCGGACTCCACGCCGAACATCAACACCACGTACACCGTCAACGCCTCCGCCGAGACGGCGAACGGGACGTGGAAGCTGAAGGTGCAGGACAAGGGGCCGCAGGACACCGGGTACATCAACAGCTGGAAGCTGACCTTCTGACCGTGCCCTCCTGAAGGGACGGTTCGACCCCACCCGCAAAGAGTATGCGTGTGCATATACTGCATGCGCATACTCTCTTCCGGGGGGACGACCCATGGCCCGCACTTTCCTTTTCCTGCTCGGCAGTACGCGCCCGGGCGGCAACTCCGAGCAGCTGGCCAGACTCGCCGCCGAGCAGGTGCCGGGCGACGTCCCTCAGCGCTGGCTCGACCTCTCGCGGCTGCGGCTGCCCGAGTTCGGCGACCGGCGCCACGACGGCGAGGGCCTGTACGCCGACCCGACCGGGGACGCGGCGACCCTCCTCGGGGCCACCCTGGAGGCCACCGACCTCGTCATCGTCTCGCCGCTGTACTGGTACAGCGTCTCGACCCCGGTCAAGCGCTACCTCGACCACTGGGCGGGATGGATGCGGGTGCCGGGGCTGGAGTTCCGGCCGCGGATGGCCGGGCGCACCCTGTGGGGCGTGACGGCGCTGGCCGGCACCGACCACTCCGTGGCCGATCCGCTGGTGGGGACCCTGCGGCACACCGCCGCGTACATGGACATGCGGTGGGGCGGCGTCCTGCTCGGCTCGGCCAACCGGCCCGGCACCATCGGGCAGGACACCGGCGCGACCGTCCGCGCCAAGACCTTTTTCAGCTCGCGGCCGGAGCTCGCAACGCACGCATGACGTGCGCGACCAGCACGGCGATCCTGTCCGGGTCGTGGAACGGCCGCTTCAGCGCGTGCCGGTAGTACAGCGGCCCGTACAGCATCTCCACCGCCAGCTCCAGGTCGGCGTCCGGTGGCAGCTGCCCCGCCCGCTGGCCGGCGCGCAGCCGCTCGTACACCAGCGAAACCCGCGGCACCACCAGCGCCTCATTGACGGCCTTGGCCAGGGCCTCGTCGTGCAGGAGCTCGGAGAGGATCCCGGTGTACGCGGATCCGATCACCGGCGAGGTGAAGACCCGCATCACGCTCGTGACATGCGTCACGATGTCCCGGTCCACGTCGCCCGTGTCGGGCAGGGGCGAGGTGCTGACCACGGCCTCGATCACGGCCTCCAGGAGCAGCGCGCCCTTCGTCGCCCACCAGCGGTAGATCGTCTTCTTGCTGACCCCGGCACGGGCCGCGATGCCCTCGATCGTCACCCGCCCATAGCCGTTTTCCGCGCACAGTTCGAGCGCCGCGGAGAGGATCGCGCGGCGCGATCTCTCGCTCCGGCGCCGGGGGTTGGGGGCGTGCGGTGGCGGCTCGGTCACGGTGCGAGTCTACGAGGACGGTCCGTAGCGTATTGACAGCGGAATGGTCTGCTCCAAGAATGTGCCAAGGAAACGGCACGTGTCGTGTCGAGCCGCCACGGGGGTCGGCTCGCACGACCGTTCCGTCTTCCCTCGTCCTTCCCCCTCTCCCGGGCGTCCGGCGGTCCTTCAGGCCGTGATGTCCTTGGCCGTGAAGCGTGCCCAGGCCGCCGATCCGAACACCGCCACGTACACCGCCTGCAACTCGACGTTCTTCACCAGCTGGTCCCAGTAGACCGGCACCCGCAGCAGGTCCGCGAAGGACAGCCAGTAGTGCGGGAAGAGGTAGGGCTGTATCGCGTGCAGCTGGGGGATCTGGTCCAGGATCTGCACGGTGATCAGCAGGCCGACCGTCGCCGCCATCGCCGCGACACCGCTGCCGGTGAGGGTGGAGATGAACAGGCCGAGCGCGGCCATGCCGGTCAGGGAAAGCGCCACCGCCCCGGCGACCGCGAGCGCGCGCACCAGCCCTTCGGCGAACGATATCTGCGTACCCGACAGGGTCGTGACGTCGCCGAGCGGGAAGAGCAGCGCCCCCACGGCGAGCGCGGACGCCGCCACGACCAGGGTCGCCAGCAGGCAGAACGCGAGCGTCGAGGCGTACTTCGCGAGCAGCAGCCTGGTCCGCCCGGCCGGGGCGACCAGCAGATAGCGCAGGGTGCCGCTGTTGGCCTCGCCCGCTATCGCGTCGCCCGCGACCACGCCGATCGCCATCGGCAGGAAGACGGGAAGGGTCGCGGCGAGCCCGGCGAAGACGAGGAACAGCCCGTTGTTGGTGATCTGCGAGATGAAGGCCGGGCCGCCACCGCCACTGGGACCGGCCGTGCCGCCGCCGCGCGTCTCGATCTTCACGGCGATACCGATCAGGACCGGGACGGCCGCGAGCACCCCGAGCAGCGCGAGGGTGCGCCACCGCCGGACGACGGTGACCAGCTCGGACCGGAAGAGCCCGAGCGTCCACAGGGGGCTGGGCCGCCGCGACCCGGCCCCGGGCGCGCCGGGGGCCGCCTGCGCCTCCGTCACACCACGGGTCGCCTGCTCCGGCTCCGTCACACCACGGGCCCGCGCCTCCTCGGGCGCACCGGCCGCCGCCCGCGCCCGCTCCGACCCGCTCGCAGCCGGGGCGGCCGGGGGCTTCGCCCCGGGCGCGTCCTGCGCCGCGTTCACCTCAGCCCGCGACATCGAACCCCTCCCCCGTCAGCGCCACGAACGCGTCCTCCAGCGAGGCCCGTTCGACCCCGAAGCCCCTCACCCGTACGCCGCCGTGCACCAGCGCGGCGTTGAGCTCGGCCAGTTCCCCCTCGTCCGGCGGGAGCTCGCCGGTCACGCGGTCGCCGTCCACGGTCACGTCCGCCACCCCGCGCTCCTTGAGCAGCCGGGCCGCGTCCGCCGGGTCGGGGGTGATGACCGCGAGCCGGCCGCGGTTGCCCCCCGCCAGCTCGGCCACCTCGCCCTGGACGACGAGCCGGCCCTGGGTCATCACCGCCGCGTGCGTACAGACCTGCTCGATCTCGTCCAGGAGGTGGGAGGAGAGGAAGACGGTGGTGCCGTCGGCCGCGAGCTCGCGCACCAGGGCACGGATCTCCCGCATGCCCTGCGGGTCGAGGCCGTTGGTCGGCTCGTCCAGGACCAGCAGCTTGCGGGGCTGGAGCAGCGCGGCCGCGAGCCCGAGCCGCTGCTTCATGCCCAGCGAGTACGCCCGCGCCTTCTTTCCGGACGCGGCGGCGAGACCGACCCGGTCCAGCGCGTGCGCGACGCGGCTCGCGCGGGTGCGGGGGTCGGCGGTCGGGTCGGCCGAGTCGTACCGTACGAGGTTGTCGCGGCCGGAGAGGAACCCGTACAGCGCGGGGCCCTCGATCAGGGCTCCCACCTGCGGAAGGACCGCGCGGCCCGCGCGGGGCATGGGGCTGCCGAGGACCCGGGCGGTGCCCGAGGTCGGCTCGATCAGGCCCATCAGCATGCGGATGGTGGTCGTCTTGCCGGAGCCGTTGGGGCCGAGGAAGCCGAAGATGCTCCCGCCGGGGACGGTGAGGTCCAGCCCGTCCACGGCCAGTTGGCCGCCGCGGTACCTCTTGGTGAGACCGCGGGTCTCGATCACCGATGGAGAGTTCTCCACCCCGCCCCTTCCCTTGCCCGGTGCTTCGCCCCGGGACGCCGTTCGTCTGCGGACCGTTGTCTGCGGACCGTTGTCTGCGGACCGTGCTCCGCACGTCGTGGCGTGCGGGGGCGGAAGGGGGACCGGGCAGCCGGGGCCACACCCCCGGGACCGCGGTCCCCCTCCGCCGACCGCCGCGCCTACTTCGCCGCGTTGGCCGCGTTCACCAGCGCGTCCTTGGTCACCGCGCCCACGAACACCTTGCCGTCGTCCGTCACCAGCGCGTTGATCAGCCGGGTCTTGAAGACCGTGCCCGAGCCGAACGGGCCCGTGACCTTGTCGCCCAGCGAGCTGAGGAACTTCTCGGCCTCCGGCGGGACATCGCCCCTGCCGCCCTTGCCGGAGTGCGCGGACGGGATGCCCTTACCTCCTGGAACGTCGAGGCGGGCGATGGAGTTCCAGCCCTTGCCGATGACGTCGAGACCCTTGAACCCGGCGCCCTGGGCGCCCTTGAAGCCCCGCTCGCCCCGGCCCGCGTGCCCCTTGCCGTCGTCCTGGGTGACCTTCGCGCCCTTGGGCGGCGTGAAGTCGAAGGTCGAGGCGGACGGCTTGCCGAAGTCGACCTTCGTGAAGCCCGCGTCGATCACCGCCTTGCCGCCACCGGCCGGCGCGAGGGTGAACTTCAGCGGCACCCCGTTCCTGGCGTCCACCGCGATCCGTATCGCGCCAATGGTCGAGCCGGACTGCTTCGGCTTGATCACCAGCTGGTACGCGTCCCGGCCCGCCACGTGGGAGGTGCCGTCCACGGTCACCGAGGTGGTCGGGTCGACGCCCTTCAGTGCCTGCTCGGCCAGCGCCTTGGGCGTGGTCGGCAGGGACTCGGGGGCCTGACCCGGACGGCCGTGGCCCTTGGCCGCACCGCCCGCGAGCCCCTTCTTGCCGTCGGCGGCCCGCTGGGAGTGGTAGACCTCGTTGGAGGCGCTGTCGTACGCCCACACGTCGTCCCCGCTGTGGACGACGCTGTACTCCGACGCCTTGTCGAGCACCGACAGCTTCTGCTTGTCGGGGCCGTCGGCCGCCACCCGCAGGGTGTGCGAGCCGGAGGCGAGCTCCATCAGCTTGCTGTCGGGCGAGGCGGACGAGCCGCCCTCGCCGGCGCCGCCCTTGGGCGCGAAGGAGCCGAGGCCGCCGAAGGACGGCAGACCCAGATCCGTGGTGATCTTCACCGTGCCGGAGAGCTGCTGGGCGTCCGACGCGGCGATCTTCTCGATGAGCTGCTGTGCGCTGATCTTCGGCAGATCCGGGTCACCCGAGGCCGCGAGCGCCGGGACCAGCCCGATGGTCGCGGCCGCCACCCCCGCCACCCCGACCGGGACCAGGTAGCGCGCGGCCTTGCGGCGGCCCGCGACGAGGTCTCCGGCCTCCTCGGTGGTGTGTGCGCTGTCGTTCGGTGCCATGTGTGCCTTACCTCCGTGGTCGGCGGCGTCCGTCCGTAGTGCTGCGCTCTGTCCACCCCGCGCCGCCATTCTCACCCGAATTGGTCAGGAGTGGTCTTCTCCATCTGACCAAATCGGCCGCCGCCAGGCGTCACCCCTCGGGAGCAACCTCGTGTACCTCTCTGGGATGACACCCTCGCCCCTCGGCCGGGCCGACCAGTAGGGGTTGTACGTCGCGTACCTGTCATTCGCGTCAACTCCGCCGAGGCCAGGACCGGTTGTTCCCGGCCGTCGCCAACCCGCCCGGATCCGCCTCGCACTTGGACGCTCCTCGGCCACGGACCGGGCGCCCGCTCGTGCGCCGGTGCGTGCGCCCGGCGGCGCCGCCGTCGCCCGTCCCTCCCGGCGGCGGTGCCGCGCGCAGACGCGCCGGGGCCGGTTGACTGGTGTTTCACCGGGTAGGCGGCTGTCCGGACAGCGCCACCGAGCCCCGATCATGTGACCTGGGTCACACTCTTGGCTGATCGGGTGTTCGAGTCGCTTTGGGCCGGAATCCGTACACCTGAACAGGAGCAACCGGCACCGACCGTGCCCACCAAAGGGGAGCGCCATGCTCAGCGTCCACCGCATCGCCTTCGGCACGGCGGCCGGGACAGCCGTCCTGGCGCTGGCCGCCACCGGGTGCGGAAGCGGCACCAGTACGCACGACGGACAGTCCACGACGGCACCCGCGACCCCGGAACGGGCCGCCTCCGCCCTCAGCGCGACCCGGGTCGACAAGGTCGGCACGGTGGTCACGGACGGCGACGGATACGTCCTCTACCGCTTCGACAAGGACAGCGCGAAGCCGTCCCGCTCCGCCTGTCTGGCCGCCTGCGCGGCGATCTGGCCGCCCGTCCCCGCCACCGCCGCGCCGACCGTCAAGGGCGTCGACAGGGCGCTGGTCGGCAAGGTCGCCCGCCCCGACGGCACGACCCAGCTCACCCTCGGGGGCTGGCCGCTCTACCGGTACGCCAAGGACGACGCGCCCCACCAGGCGTACGGGCAGGGCGCCGCCGGCACCTGGTTCGCGATCACCCCGGCGGGGGGAAAGGCCACCGCCGACACGGGCGGCGGCACGACCTCCGGCGGTGTCAGCACACCGCCGAGCGGCTCCGGGTACTGAGGAAACCGTCCGGACGGGCGGGGACCGGGCCTAGCCCGCGCGGTGCACCACCGCGTCGCACAGCTCCTCCAGAGCCGCCTTCGCGTAGCACTCGGGGAGCGGCGCCAGCGTGGCGCGGGCCTCCTCCGCGTACCGCACGGTGTCCCTGCGGGCCTGTTCGAGGGCCGGGTGGACCCGCAGCCGGCGCAGCGCCTCGGCGTGCCGGGCGTCGTCCGTCAGGTCGCCGTCGAGCAGCGCGACGAGCTCCAGGTCCTCCGGGCGGCCGTGCTGGGCGGCGTGCGCCCGCAGGTGCAGGACCGGCAGTGTGGGGATGCCCTCGCGCAGGTCGGTGCCGGGGGTCTTGCCGGACTCGTGCGAGTCGCTGGCGATGTCCAGGACGTCGTCGGCCAGCTGGAAGGCGGTACCGAGCCGCTCGCCGTACTGGGTGAGGATGTCCACGACCGACTCGTCGGCGCCGGACATCATCGCGCCGAAGCGGCCGGAGACGGCCACCAGCGAGCCGGTCTTGCCGGCGAGTACGTCGAGGTAGTGGTCCACGGGGTCGCGGCCGTCGCGCGGGCCCGCGGTCTCCAGGATCTGGCCGGTGACCAGCCGTTCGAAGGCCTCGGCCTGGATGCGCACGGCCTCCGGGCCCAGGTCGGCCAGTATGTGCGAGGCGCGGGCGAACAGGAAGTCGCCGGTGAGGACCGCGACCGAGTTGTCCCAGCGGACGTTGGCGCTGGCCACCCCGCGCCGCACCTCGGCCTCGTCCATGACGTCGTCGTGGTAGAGCGTCGCCAGATGCGTGAGCTCCACGACCACCGCCGAGGGCACGACACCCGGCGCGTACGGGTCGCCGAACTGCGCGGCGAGCATCACGAGCAGCGGCCGGAAGCGTTTGCCGCCCGCGCGCACGAGGTGCTGCGCGGCCTCCGTGATGAAGGGGACCTCGCTCTTGGTGGCGTCGAGCAGGCCCGCCTCGACTGCCGCCAATCCGGTCTGGACATCGGCCTCAAGAGCCTGGTCCCGCACGCTCAGCCCGAACGGCCCGACGACGGTCACGAGAGGTACTCCTGTCTGCTGACGATCACACGGATTGTCGATGTGTCGCTGCCTTCACTCAAGTCAGCGTATCCGGTCGTTGTTCGATCACCGTTGGCGCCTTCCCGTCACCCCCCGCGCACAGCCCGATGGACCCCGGTATGTTCGTGATCAGCCAATATCTTAGGAAAGATGCTGATTGTCCGGAACACCCACCGAGACCGTGCCCGGCCCGGCGCCGAGGGGTAGCTGACCATGCGGATCCGCACCGACTTCCCGTACGAGACCACGCGCGCGGACGTGCTCGTCCCGCTCCCGGACGGGACGAGGCTGTACGCGCGGATCTGGCGCCCGGTGACCGAGGAGCCGGTCCCGGCGCTGCTCGAATACGTGCCCCACCGCCTCACCGACGCCACCGCGCCGCGCGACCGGCAGCGCCATCCCTGGTACGCGGGGCACGGCTACGCCTGCGTACGCGTCGACGTGCGCGGGCACGGCAACAGCGAGGGGCTGCCGGGCGACCGGTGCGACGCGACCGAGCTCGCGGACGGGGTCGCGGTCGTCGAGTGGCTCGCCGCGCGGCCCTGGTGCGACGGCAAGGTCGGCATGATCGGGATCTCCTGGGGCGGCTTCAACTCCCTCAAGATCGCGGCCCTGGCGCCCGGGCCGCTCAAGGCGGTCGTCACCGTCTGCGCGCCGGACGACCGCTATGACAACGACGGGCACTACCTGGGAGGTTCCGTCCTCGCGGAAGCCATGCACGCGCGGGCGGCGAGGACGCTGGCGTTCACGGCACGCCCGCCGGACCCGGCACACGTCGGCGAGCGGTGGAGCCGGCTGTGGGCGGAGCGGCTGGAGGCCCTGGAGCCGCCGCTGCACACCTGGCTGGCCCACCAGCGGCGCGACGACTACTGGAGGCACGGCAGCGTCCGCGAGGAGTACGGGGCGATCCGGGCCGCCGTGCTCGCGGTGGGCGGCTGGCACGACCCGTACCGGGACAGCGTGCTGCGCCTGGTGGAGCACCTGCCCGCGGACTGGGTGCGCGGGCTGATCGGGCCGTGGTCGCACCAGTACCCGGACCGGGGCCTTCCGCCGGGGCCCGCCATCGGCTTCCTCCAGGAGAGCCTGCGCTGGTGGGACCAGTGGCTCCGGGGACGGGACAGCGGGATCATGGACGAGCCGCTGCTGCGCTCCTGGATCAGCGGCTCGCACCGGCCCGCCACGGTCTACGGGGAGCTGCCCGGCCGCTGGGTCGGCGACCCGGCCTGGCCCTCACCGCACGTCACCCCTGTCGTGTACACGCTCGGGGGCACTCCGGTCCGGGTCGCCTCCCCGCAGCACACCGGTCTGGACGCGGGCCGCTTCCTCCCGTCCGGCGGCGACGGCGACCTGCCGCCGGACCAGCGCGCCGAGGACGCGCACTCGGCGGTGTTCGACTACCCGGTGCCGGACGGGCCGCCGCTGGAGATCCTGGGGTGCCCGCGGGTGACGCTGCGGCTGCGGGTGGACGTGCCGTTCGGGCAGGCCGTCGCGCGGCTGTGCGATGTGGCGCCGGACGGCTCGTCCACGCTGGTCACCCGGGGCGCGCTCAACCTGTCCGCGCGCGAGGGACCGGACCGCGCGGACGCCTGGCCGCTGGGCGCCACCCAGGACGTGACGTTTCCCCTCGCCGCCATCGGCCACAGCTTCCCGCCCGGCCACCGCGTCCGCCTGGCCGTCTCCTCGGCGTACTGGCCGTGGCTCTGGCCGCAGGCGGACTCGGCGGGCTTCACGCTCGACCCGCAGGACAGCGCCCTGAGCCTGCCCGTCCGTGAGCACACGGCCGACACCGTCGTCTTCGACGAGCCCGAGCAGGCGGCGCCGCTCGGCGTGGTCTGCCCCGAGCCGCTGGACGAGCCCCGGCCCGAGCGCCTGGTCGTCCGCGATGTCGCCAAGGGCGAGTGGCGCCTGGAAGTGGCGCCCCGCTCCGGCGGTACGAAGGTCCACCCCGACGGTCTCGAGGTCACCGAGGAGGTGGTGGAGACGTACACCATCGAGGAGGCGGACCCGCAGTCCGCCCGCACCCGCTCCGACTGGAGCCTGCGGCTGCACCGGCCGGAGCTCGCCTGGAACGTGACCATCACCACCCGCTCCGAGCTCGCTTGCGACGCGGCGGACTTCCTCGCCTCGGACGAGGTGGTGTGCCGGGACGGCGACGAGATCGTCTTCCACCGGACCTGGGAGAAACGCATCCCCCGGACGGCGGGCTGAAAGGGTCCGGCGCCGCGCGAGGAGCGCCAGGAGGAAGGGGGCAACCGTCCCTCCCCGACGGGGAGTTTCCGGACATCGCACACTCTTTGGGCCCTGCCCGCGCGAC
The DNA here is from genome assembly GCF_040629815.1 of Streptomyces sp. NPDC005878. NCBI lineage: Bacteria > Bacillati > Actinomycetota > Actinomycetes > Kitasatosporales > Streptomycetaceae > Streptomyces > Streptomyces sp. NPDC005878. The sequence continues at coordinate 109,341 of NZ_JBEXWK010000026.1, read as the reverse complement.
CACCGCCGACGTAACGTGTCCTGAACACCCGTGGAAAGCGAGGCAGGCACAGATGTCCGAGCAGAGCCCGCTCGACCTGGCCGAGGGCGACCCCTTCGGCCCGCACAACCTTCCGTACGGCGTCTTCTCCACGCCCGACGCGCCCGACCACCGCCGCGTCGGCGTCCGCATCGGCAACCATGTCCTCGACGCGGGGGCCGCCGCGCACGCGCTCGGCTCCCCGTACGCGGCGCTGCTCGCCAGGCCCACGCTCAACCCGCTGCTCGCGGCCGGGCGCACGGCCTGGCGCGATGTGCGGCGCGCGCTCACCGCGTGGGTGACGGTGCCCGCGCACCGGCCCGACATAGAGCCCCTGCTGCACCCGCTGGACACGGTCACCCTGCACCTGCCGTACGAGGTCGCGGACTACGTCGACTTCTACGCGAGCGAGCACCACGCCACCAACGTGGGCCGGATCTTCCGGCCGGACGGGGACGCGCTCACCCCCAACTGGAAGCACCTGCCCATCGGTTACCACGGCCGGTCCGGCACGATCGTGGTGTCGGGGACGGACGTGGCCCGCCCGCACGGGCAGCGCAAGGCGCCCTCGGACCCGGCGCCGGTGTTCGGCCCCTCGGTGAAGCTGGACATCGAGGCCGAGGTGGGCTTCGTGGTGGGCACCCCCTCCGAGCTGGGCAGGCCGGTGGAGCTGGCCTCCTTCGAGGACCACGTCTTCGGTCTGTTCCTGCTGAACGACTGGTCGGCGCGGGACATCCAGGCATGGGAGTACGTGCCGCTGGGCCCCTTCCTCGGCAAGTCCTTCGCCACCTCCGTCTCGGCGTGGGTGACGCCGCTGGAGGCGCTGACGGCCGCCCGGGTGGCCCCGCCCGCGCGGGACTTCCCGCTGCTGCCCTACCTCGACGACGCGTCGGCGGAGGTGCCGGGGGGCTTCGACATCCACATCTCGGTCGCCCTCAACGGGCAGGTGGTGGCCGAGCCGCCGTTCGCCGGCATGTACTGGACCGCCGCCCAGCAGCTCGCCCACATGACGGTGAACGGCGCCTCGCTGCGCACCGGCGACGTGTACGGCTCGGGGACCGTGAGCGGCCCCGAGCGCGACCAGCGCGGCTCCTTCCTTGAGCTCACCTGGAACGGTACGGAGCCGATGGACCTCACCACCGGCAAGCGCACGTTCCTGGAGGACGGCGACGTCGTCACCATGACCGCGTGGGCCCCCGGCCCGGACGGCGTCCGGGTCGGGCTCGGCGAGGTCACGGGCCGGATCGTCGAGTCCTGACGGGACAGGCGCCGGAACCTGACGGGACAGGCATCGAGTCCTGGCGGGACAGGTTCCGAGTCCTGGCGGGACAGGCGGAGGGGCGCCCGGCGCGCCCCTCCGCCTACTCCTGCTCCCCCAGCACCGCCAGCACGCCCTCGCCGTACGTCACCAGCTTCTTCTCGCCCACCCCGGCGATCGTGCCCAGCTCCTCCACCGAACCGGGGCGGGCCACGGCGATCTCCCGCAGGGTGGCGTCATGGAAGATCACATACGCGGGGACGCCCTGCTCGCGGGCCTGCGCGGCCCGCCAGGCGCGCAGGGCCTCGAAGAGCGGGGCGGCCTCCTGCGGGAAGTCGGCCGGGGCGGCCTTGGCCTTGCCCGCACCACGTGCCCGGGGCGCGCGCTCGGGCTTCGCCGGCTCCGAGCGGAGCCTGACCTCGCGCCCGCCGCCCAGGACCTCCCCGCTCGTCCCGGTCAGGACCAGCGTCCCGTACTCGCCCTCCACCGCCAGCAGGCCCTGGGCGAGCAACTGCCGCACCACGCCCCGCCACTGTGCCTCGGAGAGGTCCTCGCCGATGCCGAACACCGACAGCCCGTCGTGGTCGAACTGGATGACCTTGGCGGTCTTGCGGCCGAGCAGGATGTCGATGATCTGGCCCGCCCCGAACTTCTGGCGCCGCTCCCGCTCCAGCCGTACGACCGTCGAGAGCACCTTCTGGGCGGCCACCGTGCCGTCCCAGGTCTCCGGCGGGTTCAGACAGGTGTCGCAGTTGCCGCAGTGGGCGGCCGGGGCGTCCTGGCCGAAGTACTGGAGGAGCTGGGCGCGGCGGCACTCGGCGGTCTCGCAGAGCGCCAGCATCGAGTCCAGATGGGCGCCCGCCCGGCGCCGGAACGCCTCGTCGCCCTCACCGCCCTGGATGAGCTTGCGCTGCTGGACCACGTCCTGGAGGCCGTACGCCATCCACGCGGTGGACGGCAGGCCGTCGCGGCCCGCGCGGCCCGTCTCCTGGTAGTACCCCTCGACCGACTTGGGCAGGTCCAGGTGGGCCACGAACCGCACGTCGGGCTTGTCGATGCCCATGCCGAACGCGATGGTCGCCACCACGACCAGGCCGTCCTCGCGCAGGAAGCGGGACTGGTGCAGCGCGCGCGTGGCCGCGTCCAGGCCCGCGTGGTACGGCACGGCCGCCACGGCGTTGTCGCTCAGATACTGGGCGGTCTTCTCCACCGAGGCGCGCGAGAGGCAGTAGACGATGCCCGCGTCCCCCTCGTGCTCCTCCTTGAGGAAGGTCAGGAGCTGCTTCTTGGGGTCGTTCTTCGGCACGATCCGGTACTGGATGTTGGGCCGGTCGAAGCTCGCCTCGAAGTGGCGGGCCCTGGGCATCACGAGCCGGTCGGTGATCTCGCGGTGGGTGACCCGCGTCGCCGTCGCCGTCAGGGCGATGCGCGGCACGTCCGGCCAGCGCTCCCCCAGCATCGACAGCGCCAGGTAGTCCGGGCGGAAGTCGTGGCCCCACTGCGCCACGCAGTGCGCCTCGTCGATCGCGAAGACGGAGATCTTCGCCCGGGAGAGCAGGTCGAGCGTGGCCTCCACGCGCAGCCGCTCCGGGGCCAGGTAGAGCAGGTCGAGCTCGCCCGCGAGGAGCTCCGCCTCCACCGTGCGGCGCTCGTCGAAGTCCTGCGTGGAGTTGATGAAGCCGGCCCGCACGCCGAGCGCCCGCAGTGCGTCGACCTGGTCCTGCATCAGGGCGATGAGGGGCGAGACCACCACTCCCGTACCGGGTCTGACCAGGGCGGGGATCTGGTAGCAGAGCGACTTTCCGGCGCCCGTGGGCATGAGCACCACGGCGTCGCCGCCGTTCACCACGTGCTCGATGACCGCGCCCTGGTCGCCGCGGAAGCTCTCGTAGCCGAAGACCCGGTTCAGCGTCCGCAGCGCCTCGCTCCCGGCCGCCGGCCCGTCCGTCGTCCCGGCCACCGGCTGGTCCACCACCTCGACCGCCCCTTCTGTCCCGTTCATCCCACCGTCCCCCACCGTCGTCCTCGTAACTCCGCCACCCCTGCCACGATAGGGGTCCGGGCGGACACGCCCTGCCGCAGTCGGACCGGATCGCGCCATAACCGCAGGTCGGACGAGCTGAAAAGTTATCCACAGGGTCCTGACGGGGGTAGCGCGGAGCCCCGGCACGAGGGGACGTACCGGGGCTCCTGGACCTCCCGGGGGCGCTTACCGCACGAAGACCCCCGCCTGGCCGGCCAGATCCAGGAAGTACTGCGGCGCCACGCCCAGCACCAGCGTCACCGCGACGCCGACGCCGATCGCCGTCATCGTCAGCGGCGAGGGAACGGCCACGGTCGGCCCGTCCGCCTTGGGCTCGCTGAAGAACATCAGGACGATCACCCGGATGTAGAAGAACGCGGCGATCGCCGAGGAGATCACACCGACCACGACCAGCGCCCCCGCGCCTCCCTCCGCCGCCGCCTTGAAGACCGCGAACTTCCCCGTGAAGCCGGAGGTCAGCGGGATGCCGGCGAAGGCGAGCAGGAAGACCGCGAACACCGCCGCCACCAGGGGCGAACGGCGGCCGAGCCCGGCCCACTTGGACAGGTGCGTCGCCTCGCCGCCCGCGTCGCGCACCAGCGTGACGACCGCGAACGCCCCGATCGTCACGAACGAGTACGCGCCGAGGTAGAACAGCACCGACGAGATGCCGTCCGCGTTGGTCGCGATCACACCGGCGAGGATGAAGCCCGCGTGCGCGATCGACGAGTACGCGAGGAGCCGCTTGATGTCGGTCTGGGTGATCGCCACGATCGCGCCGCCGACCATCGTGACGATGGCGACGCCCCACATGACCGGCCGCCAGTCCCAGCGCATCCCGGGCAGCACCACGTACAGCAGCCGCAGCAGCGCGCCGAAGGCGGCGACCTTGGTGGCGGCGGCCATGAAGCCGGTGACCGGGGTGGGAGCGCCCTGGTAGACGTCCGGCGTCCACATGTGGAACGGCACCGCGCCGACCTTGAACAGCAGCCCCATCAGGAGCATCGCGCCGCCGATCAGCAGCAGCGCGTCGTTGCCCATGGTGCCCGCGAGCGCCGGGTCCACGGTCTGGACCGTGCCGTCGACGACGTCCGCGATCGTCGCGTACTGGACGGAGCCCGCGTATCCGTACAGAAGCGCGATGCCGAACAGCAGGAACGCCGACGAGAAGGCGCCGAGCAGGAAGTACTTCACGGCCGCTTCCTGCGACATCAGCCGCTTGCGGCGGGCCAGCGCGCAGAGCAGGTAGAGCGGCAGGGAGAAGACCTCCAGCGCCACGAAGAGCGTCAGCAGGTCGTTGGCCGCCGGGAACACCAGCATGCCGGAGACGGCGAAGAGCGCCAGCGGGAAGACCTCGGTGGTGGTGAAACCGGCCTTGACCGCCTCCTTCTCGCTGTCGCTGCCGGGCACGGACGCGGCCTGCGCGGCGAAGGAGTCGACCCGGTTGCCGTGGGCGTCGGGGTCGAGGCGGCGCTCGGCGAAGGTGAAGACGGCGACGATCGAGGCGAGGAGAATGGTCCCCTGGAGGAAGAGCGCCGGGCCGTCGACGGCCACCGCGCCCATCGCCGCGATGTGCGCCTTCGTCGTGCCGTACCCGTCCGCTGCGAGCGCGACGACCGCGGCGAAGGCGGCGGCGAGCGCCACGACGGAGAGGAACACCTGGGCGTAGTACCGGCTTCTGCGCGGGACGAACGCCTCGACCAGCACGCCCACCACCGCCGCGCCGAGCACGATCAGCGTGGGTGCCAGCTGGGCGTACTCGATGTGCGGCGCCGGGATCTTGTCGACCTTCCCGTCGGCCGCCGTCGTCCACAGGCTGTGGACAGCTGCTGCTGTGCTCACTGGGCCGCCTCCACCACGGGCTCGGGGTCCTTCTTGTGTACGTCGGACATGGTGTGCTGGACCGCCGGGTTGACGATGTCGGTCAGCGGCTTGGGGTAGACCCCGAGGAAGACCAGGAGCGCGATCAGCGGGGCGACCACCAGCAGCTCGCGGACCTTCAGGTCGGGCATGCCCCGCACCTCGTCCTTGACCGGGCCGGTCATCGTCCGCTGGTAGAGCACCAGCACGTACAGCGCGGCCAGCACGATGCCCAGCGTGGCGATCACGCCGATCGCCGGATAGCGGCTGAACGTGCCCACCAGGACCAGGAACTCGCTCACGAAGGGCGCGAGGCCCGGCAGCGAGAGGGTTGCCAGACCGCCCACCAGGAACGTGCCCGCGAGCAGCGGGGCCACCTTCTGCACCCCTCCGTAGTCCGCGATCAGTCGCGAGCCGCGGCGGGAGATCAGGAAGCCGGCCACCAGCATCAGCGCGGCCGTGGAGATCCCGTGGTTGACCATGTAGAGCGTGGCGCCGGACTGGCCCTGGGTGGTCATCGCGAAGATGCCCATGACGATGAACCCGAAGTGCGAGATCGACGCGTACGCCACCAGGCGCTTGATGTCGCGCTGGCCGACCGCCAGCAGCGCCCCGTAGATGATGCTGATCACGGCGAGGACCAGGATCACCGGTGTGGCCCACTTGGAGGCCTCGGGGAAGAGCTGGAGGCAGAAGCGGAGCATCGCGAAGGTGCCGACCTTGTCGACCACCGCCGTGATCAGCACCGCGACCGGGGCCGTGGCCTCGCCCATCGCGTTCGGCAGCCAGGTGTGCAGCGGCCACAGCGGGGCCTTCACCGCGAAGGCGAAGAAGAAGCCGAGGAACAGCAGCCGTTCGGTGTTGGTCGCCATGTCCAGCGAGCCGTTCGCGCGCGCCGCCGCGATCTCGTCGAGCGAGAAGGTCCCGGCGACGTCGTAGAGGCCGATCACCGCGGCCAGCATGATCAGACCGCCGACCAGGTTGTAGAGCAGGAACTTGACCGCCGCGTACGACCGCTGGGTGGCCGCCGCCTCATCCCCCCGGGCCGCGTCGGCTGCGGATCGATACGAGCCGTGGGCCCGGTCGCCGAAGCCGCCGATGAGGAAGTACATCGGGATCAGCATGGCTTCGAACAGGATGTAGAAGAGGAAGACGTCGGTGGCCTCGAAGGAGAGGATCACCATCGCCTCGACGGCGAGGATCAGGGCGAAGAAGCCCTGGGTCGGGCGCCAGCGGCTGGTGTGCGTCTCCAGGGGATCGGCGTCGTGCCAGCCCGCGGCGATGACGAACGGGATCAGCAGGACCGTGAGCGCGATCAGCGCCACCCCGATGCCGTCCACGCCCAGTTCGTAGCGGACGCCGAAGTCCTTGATCCAGGCGTGCGACTCGGTCAGTTGGTACCGGTCGCCGCCCGGCTCGAAGCGGACGAGCTGGACGGCGCCGAGGACCAGCGTGCCGAGCGAGACCAGCAGCGCCAGCCACTTGGCGGCCGTCCGCCGCTCGGCCGGGACGGCGGCGGTGGCGATCGCGCCGACCGCCGGGAGCGCCGCCGTCGCGGTAAGGAGGGGGAACGACATGCCTTACACCGCCCTCATCAGCAGGGTCGCGGCGATGAGCACCGCCGCGCCTCCGAACATCGACACCGCGTAGCTGCGGGCGAAGCCGTTCTGCAGCTTGCGCAGCCGGCCGGAGAGCCCGCCGAACCCGGCCGCGGTGCCGTTGACCACGCCGTCGACCAGGGTGTGGTCGACGTACACCAGCGAGCGGGTGAGGTGCTCGCCGCCGCGGACCAGGACCACGTGGTTGAAGTCGTCCTGGAGCAGGTCGCGGCGGGCGGCCCGGGTGAGCAGCGAGCCGCGCGGGGCGGTGACCGGGACGGGCTTGCGTCCGTACTGGAGGTACGCGAGGCCGACGCCGATCAGCAGCACCGTGACGGTGGCGGCGGTGACCGCCGCCTCGCTCACCGGCGAGTCGCCGTGCGAGAGGCTCGTGACCGGCTCCAGCCACTTCACGAACGACTCGTTGATGCTGAAGAGCCCGCCCGCGAGGACCGAGCCGAAGGCCAGCACGATCATCGGGATCGTCATGGTGCCGGGCGACTCGTGCGGGTGCGGCCGGGCGTGCTCGCCGCGGTGCTCGGCGGCCGGCTCCACGCCGGGCTCGGCCGGCGAGGGGGTCGGGGCGTCGCGCCAGCGCTCCTCGCCGAAGAACGTCATCAGCATCACGCGCGTCATGTAGTACGCGGTGATGGCGGCACCCAGCAGGGTGACCGCGCCGAGGATCCAGCCCTCGGTGCCGCCCTTGGCGAAGGCCGCCTCGATGATCTTGTCCTTGGACCAGAAGCCGGACAGGCCCGGGAAGCCGATGATGGCGAGGTAGCCGAGGCCGAAGGTGATGAAGGTGACCGGCATGTACTTGCGCAGGCCGCCGTACTTGCGCATGTCGACCTCGTCGTTCATCCCGTGCATCACGGAGCCCGCGCCGAGGAAGAGCCCGGCCTTGAAGAAGCCGTGGGTCACCAGGTGCATGATCGCGAAGGGGTAGCCGATGGGGCCGAGGCCGGTGGCGAGCACCATGTAGCCGATCTGCGACATCGTCGAGCCCGCCAGGGCCTTCTTGATGTCGTCCTTGGCGCAACCGACGATCGCACCGAACAGGAGCGTGACCGCGCCGACGACCACCACGACCGTCTGCACGTCCGGCACCGCGTTGAAGATCACCCCGGAGCGGGTGATCAGGTAGACGCCGGCGGTCACCATCGTCGCCGCGTGGATCAGGGCCGAGACCGGGGTCGGGCCCTCCATCGCGTCCCCGAGCCAGGACTGCAGCGGCACCTGGGCGGACTTGCCGCAGGCGGCGAGCAGCAGCATCAGACCGATGGCCGTGTTGCGGCCGTCACTGGTCTCGCCGACCTGGTCGAAGACGGTCGCGAAGGCGAACGAGCCCCAGGTGGTGAACATGACCATGATGGCGATGGACAGGCCCATGTCGCCGACCCGGTTGACCAGGAAGGCCTTCTTGGCCGCCGTCGCCGCGCTCGGCTTGTGCTGCCAGAAGCCGATGAGCAGGTAGGACGCCAGACCGACGCCCTCCCAGCCCACGTACAGCAGCAGGTAGTTGTCGGCGAGGACCAGCAGGAGCATCGCCGCGAGGAACAGGTTGAGGTAGCCGAAGAAGCGCCGGCGGTTCTCGTCGTGCTCCATGTAGCCGATCGAGTAGATGTGGATCAGGGTGCCCACACCGGTGATCAGCAGGACGAAGGTCATGGACAGCTGGTCGAGCTGGAAGCCGACGTCGGCCTGGAAGCCCTCCACCGGGATCCAGCTGAACAGGTGCTTGTGCACCGCCCGTTCGTCGGCCGAGCGGCCCAGCATGTCGGCGAAGAGCGCCACGCCGAGGCCGAAGGAGACGGCCGCGAGCAGGGTGCCCACCCAGTGTCCGACGGCGTCGAGCCGCCGCCCGCCGCACAGCAGGACGGCCGCTCCGAGCAGAGGCGCCGCGATCAGCAGCGCAATCAGGTTCTCTGTGTTTCCCACGGTTCTAGCGACCCCTCAGAGCTTCATCAGGCTGGCGTCGTCGACCGAGGCCGAGTGGCGGGAACGGAAGAGCGACACGATGATCGCGAGTCCGACGACGACCTCCGCGGCGGCGACGACCATCGTGAAGAACGCGATGATCTGGCCGTCGAGGTTGCCGTGCATCCGGGAGAAGACCACGAACGCGAGGTTGCAGGCGTTGAGCATCAGCTCGACGCACATGAAGACCACGATCGCGTTCCGCCTGATGAGCACGCCGGCCGCGCCGATGGTGAACAACAGGGCTGACAGATAGAGATAGTTGACGGGATTCACTTCGCGGCCTCCTCTTCCCGGCCGAGCCGCTCCGCGGAGCGCTGCTCCAGCGCCTTCAGGTCGGACAGCGCCTCGCTGGACACGTCACGGATCTGACCGCGGCCGCGCAGCGTCTGGTTGACGGTGAGCTCGGACGGCGTGCCGTCGGGCAGCAGGCCCGCGATGTCCACCGCGTTGTGCCGGGCGTAGACACCCGGGGCCGGCAGGGGCGGCAGGTGCTTGCCCTCGCGCACGCGCTGCTCGGAGAGCTCGCGCTGGGTCCTGGCGCGCTCGGTGCGCTCGCGGTGGGTGAGCACCATCGCGCCGATCGCCGAGGTGATGAGCAGGGCGCCGGTGATCTCGAAGGCGAACACGTACTTGGTGAAGATGAGGGCGGCCAGACCCTCCACGTTGCCCCCGGCGTTGGCCTGCTTCAGGCCGTCGAAGTGCTTCAGGGAGGCGTTGGCGATGCCCGCGACGAGGAGCACCCCGAAGCCGATCCCGCAGACCGCGGCCCAGACGCGCTGGCCCTTGATGGTCTCCTGGAGCGAGTCGGCGGCGGTGACACCGACCAGCATCACCACGAAGAGGAAGAGCATCATGATCGCGCCGGTGTAGACGACGACCTGGACGATGCCCAGGAAGTACGCCCCGTTGGCGAGGTAGAAGACCGCCAGGATGATCATGGTCCCGGCCAGGCACAGCGCACTGTGCACGGCCTTCTTCATCAGGACGGTGCACAGCGCGCCGATGACGGCGACGGTGGCGAGCACCCAGAACTGGAACGCCTCCCCGGTGGAGGTCGTCGTGGCGGAGACGGCGAGCTGCATCACGCGTCCACCTCCTCGGGCTGCTCCCCGGTGGCGGGCTGTCCGGCGGCGGGGGGCCGCTCGCCCTTGGAGACGGCGACCTGGCGGACCGTGCCGGGGGCGGCCTCGGTGACCAGGCCCCGGTAGTAGTCCCCCTCGGTCATCCCGGGATGGATCGCGTGCGGCGAGTCGACCATGCCCTCGTCGAGCCCGGCGAGCAGCTGCTCCTTGGTGTAGATCAGGTTCGCGCGACTGCTGTCGGCCAGTTCGAACTCGTTGGTCATCGTCAGCGCGCGCGTGGGGCACGCCTCGATGCACAGGCCGCACAGGATGCAGCGGGCGTAGTTGATCTGGTAGACGATTCCGTACCGCTCGCCCGGCGAGTAGCGCTCCTCGTCCGTGTTGTCGGCGCCCTCCACATAGATCGCGTCGGCCGGGCAGGCCCAGGCGCACAGCTCGCAGCCGACGCACTTCTCCAGGCCGTCCGGATGCCGGTTGAGCTGGTGGCGCCCGTGGAAGCGGGGAGCCGTGGTCTTCGGCTGCTCCGGATACTGCTCGGTCAGCCGCTTCTTGAACATGGCCTTGAAGGTCACGCCGAAGCCGGCCACGGGGTTGAGGAACTTGTCCTCGGACGAAGCCCCGGGCTCCCCCGGAGTCCCCGCCGGTTCCGATGACTTAGACACCCTCGTCCTCCCTTCCGTCACGGTCACTCTCAGTATCGGACCCACCACTGACAACCAACTCCCGCTCGTGCCTGGGGCGTCGGCGCGGCACCGGCGGAAGGGTCTGGCCGGGCAGCGGTGGCACCGGGTATCCGCCCGCCATCGGGTCGAACGCGGGTGGCGCGGCCTCGGCCGCCGACTCCTCCTTGCGTCCCCGGAAGACGTCCGCGACCAGCGAGATCAGCAGGACGGCGACGACCGCGCCGGCCACGTACAGCACGATCCTGGAGAAGTCGTGGCCGTCGTTGCGCAGCGCGCGCACGGTCGCCACCAGCATCAGCCAGACGACCGAGACCGGGATGAGGACCTTCCAGCCGAGCTTCATCAGCTGGTCGTAGCGGACGCGGGGCAGCGTGCCGCGCAGCCAGATGAAGAAGAACAGCAGCAGCTGGACCTTGATGACGAACCAGAGCATCGGCCACCAGCCGTGGTTGGCGCCCTCCCAGAAGGTGGACACGGGCCACGGGGCCCGCCAGCCGCCCAGGAAAAGGGTGGTCGACACCGCCGAGACGGTGACCATGTTGACGTACTCGGCCAGCATGAACAGCGCGAACTTGATCGACGAGTACTCGGTGTTGAAACCGCCGACGAGGTCGCCCTCGGACTCGGGCATGTCGAAGGGGGCGCGGTTGGTCTCGCCCACCATGGTGACCACGTAGATGATGAACGAGACCGGCAGCAGCACGATGTACCAGCGGTCGTGCTGCTGGGCGACGATCTCCGAGGTCGACATCGACCCCGAGTAGAGGAAGACCGAGGCGAAGGCCGCGCCCATCGCGATCTCGTACGAGATCATCTGCGCGCACGAGCGGAGCCCGCCGAGCAGCGGGTACGTCGACCCGGAGGACCAGCCCGCGAGCACGATGCCGTAGATGCCGACCGAGGCGCACGCGAGGACGTAGAGCATCGCGATCGGCAGGTCGGTGAGCTGCATCGTGGTGCGGTGGCCGAAGATCGAGACCTCGTTGCCGGACGGCCCGAAGGGGATCACGGCGATCGCCATGAAGGCGGGGATCGCGGCGACGATCGGGGCCAGGACGTAGACCACCTTGTCGGCCCGCTTGACGACCACGTCCTCCTTCAGCATCAGTTTGATGCCGTCGGCGAGGGACTGGAGCATCCCCCAGGGGCCGTGCCGGTTGGGGCCGATGCGCAGCTGCATCCAGGCGACGACCTTGCGTTCCCAGACGATCGAGAACAGCACGGTCACCATCAGGAAGGCGAAGCAGAACACCGCCTTGAGGGCGATGAGCCACCAGGGGTCGCGGCCGAACAGGGAGAGGTCCTCGGCCGCGAGGAAGGTCGGGGTCACGCGCGCACCTCCGGTACGTGGACGGCGGCGCCCGGTGCCGCGGGGCGGGAGGGGAAGTCGGTCACGGCCGCACCTCCGGGGCGACGGTGGCATCGGCACGCGCCGCCGGGCCGATGCGGACGATCCGGCCCGGGACCGCTCCGGTGTCCGCGTACACGCCGTCGCCCACCGAGTCGAGCGGCAGCCACACCACCCGGTCGGGCATCTCGGTGACCTTCAGCGGCAGCCGGACGGCGCCCGCGGGGCCGCTCACCTGGAGCAGGTCGCCGTCCTTGACGCCGCTCTCGGCCGCGGTGGCCGCCGAGAGCCGGGCGAGGGCCGCGTGCCGGGTCGCGGCCAGCGCCTCGTCGCCCTCCTGGAGGGTGCCGAGGTCGAGCAGCAGCCGGTGGCCGGCGAGGACCGCCTCGCCCTCGGCGGGCCGGGGCAGCGCCTGGGAGGTCTCCAGGGGCTCGGTGGCGCGCGGGCCGTCCCAGTGGCCCAGGCGCTGGAGCTCCGCGCGCGCGGCGCGGTTGTCGGGGAGCGCCAGGTGGACGTCCATGGCGTCCGCGAGCATGTGCAGCACGCGCGCGTCGGCGGGCGCCAGGGGCCGGGTCATCTGCTCGGGCTTCAGCGCGGCCTCGAACATCCGGGCGCGGCCCTCCCAGTTGAGGAAGAAGCCGGACTTCTCAGCGACGGCCGCGACCGGGAAGACCACGTCCGCCCGCTCGGTGACCTCGCTCGGCCGCAGCTCCAGGGAGACCACGAAGGCCCCCGCCAGCGCCTCACGCGCGCGTGCCGGGTCCGGCAGGTCGGCCGGGTCGACGCCCGCGACCAGCAGCGCGCCCAGCTCGCCGGTGGCCGCGGCCTCGACGATCTGGCCGGTGTCCCGTCCGAAGCGGTGCGGCAGCTGGCGCACCCCCCAGACGGCGGCGACCTCCTCACGCGCGCGTGGATCGGTGGCGGGGCGGCCGCCCGGCAGCAGCGCCGCCAGGGCGCCCGCCTCGATCGCGCCCCGCTCGCCGGCCCGGCGCGGGATCCACACCAGTTCGGCCCCGGTCGCGGTGGCGGCCCGTACGGCCGCGGTCAGCGCGCCCGGGACCGCCGCGAGGCGCTCGCCGACCACGATGACGGAGCCGGGGGCGCGCAGCGCCTCGGCGGCGGCCGAGCCGTCCGAGTCGAGGCCCACCCCGCCCGCCAGCGCGTCCAGCCACTCGGTCTCGGTGCCGGGGGCGGCGGGCAGCAGCGTGCCGCCCGCCTTCTCCAGGCCCGGGGTCATATGGGTGGCCAGCGAGAAGGTGCGCTGGCCGTGCTTGCGCCAGGCCTTGCGCAGCCGCAGGAAGACGCCGGGGGCCTCCTCCTCCGCCTCGAACCCGGCGAGCAGCACCGCGGGCGCCTTCTCCAGGGAGGAGTACGTGACGCCCTCCCCGGTGAGGTGGCCGCGCCCGGCGACGCGCGCCGCCAGGAAGTCGGCCTCCTCGGCCGAGTGCACGCGCGCGCGGAAGTCGACGTCGTTGGTGTCGAGGGCGATCCGGGCGAACTTGGCGTACGCGTAGGCGTCCTCGACGGTCAGCCGGCCGCCGGTGAGCACCCCGGCGCGGCCCCGGGCGGCATTGAGTCCGGCCGCGGCCGCCTCCAGCGCCTCGGGCCAGGAGGCGGGCTCCAGCTCACCGGCCGCGTTGCGCACCAGCGGATGGGTCAGCCGGTCGGGCTTCTGGGCGTACCGGAAGCCGAACCGGCCCTTGTCGCACAGCCACTCCTCGTTGACCTCGGGGTCGTTGGCGGCGAGGCGCCGCATGACCTTGCCGCGCCGGTGGTCGGTGCGGGTGGCGCAGCCGCCCGCGCAGTGCTCGCACACCGACGGCGAGGAGACCAGGTCGAAGGGGCGGGAGCGGAACCGGTACGCCGCCGAGGTCAGCGCGCCGACCGGGCAGATCTGGATGGTGTTGCCGGAGAAGTACGACTCGAACGGGTCGCCCTCGCCGGTGCCGACCTGCTGGAGGGCGCCGCGCTCCAGGAGCTCGATCATCGGGTCGCCCGCGATCTGCTCGGAGAAGCGGGTGCAGCGCGCGCACAGCACGCACCGCTCGCGGTCCAGCAGTACCTGCGCCGAGATCGGCACCGGCTTCTCGTAGGTGCGCTTGCTGCCGTCGAAGCGGGTGTCGGGGTCGCCCACCAGCATGGCCTGGTTCTGGAGCGGGCACTCGCCGCCCTTGTCGCAGACCGGGCAGTCCAGCGGGTGGTTGATGAGCAGCAGCTCCATCACCCCGCGCTGGGACTTCTCGGCCACCGGCGACGTCAGCTGGGACTTGACCACCATGCCGTCGGTGCAGGTGATGGTGCAGGACGCCATCGGCTTGCGCTGGCCCTCCACCTCCACGATGCACTGGCGGCAGGCGCCGACCGGGTCGAGCAGCGGATGGTCGCAGAACCGGGGGATCTCGATGCCGATCTGCTCGGCGGCCCGGATCACCAGCGTGCCCTTGGGGACGCTGATCTCCACGCCGTCGATGGTCAGCGAGACCAGGTCCTCGGGCGGCACCGCCGCCTCTCCGCCGCCGGAGGGAGCGCCAGTCGTCACCGTCATGCGTTCACCTCCGTGGTGCGGTGCGGGCTGTCGGCCCACAGGGTCGACTTGGCCGGGTCGAAGGGGCAGCCCCGGCCCGTGATGTGCTGCTCGTACTCCGCGCGGAAGTACTTGAGCGAGGAGAAGATGGGCGCGGCGGCGCCGTCGCCGAGCGCGCAGAACGACTTGCCGTTGATGTTGTCGGCGATGTCGGAGAGCTTGTCGAGGTCGTCCATGGCGCCCTTGCCCGCCTCGATGTCGCGGAGCAACTGGACGAGCCAGTACGTCCCTTCGCGGCAGGGCGTGCACTTACCGCAGGACTCGTGGGCGTAGAACTCGGTCCAGCGGGTGACCGCCCGCACCACGCAGGTGGTCTCGTCGAAGCACTGGAGCGCCTTGGTGCCCAGCATGGAGCCCGCGGCGCCGACGCCCTCGTAGTCCAGGGGGACGTCGAGGTGCTCGTCGGTGAACATCGGGGTCGAGGAGCCGCCGGGCGTCCAGAACTTGAGCCGGTGGCCCGGCCGCATCCCGCCGCTCATGTCGAGCAGCTGGCGCAGCGTGATGCCCAGGGGCGCCTCGAACTGGCCGGGGCTCGCGACGTGTCCGCTGAGCGAGTAGAGCGTGAAGCCCGGGGACTTCTCGCTCCCCATCGACTTGAACCAGTCTTTCCCTCGGGTGAGGATCGCGGGAACGCTGGCGATGGACTCGACGTTGTTGACAACAGTGGGGCACGCGTAGAGACCGGCGACCGCGGGGAAGGGGGGACGCAGCCGGGGCTGACCGCGACGGCCTTCCAGGGAGTCCAGCAGGGCGGTCTCCTCACCGCAGATGTACGCGCCGGCGCCCGCGTGCACGGTGAGTTCGAGGTCGAGGCCGCTGCCCAGGATGTCCTTGCCGAGGAAGCCCGCCGCGTAGGCCTCCCGCACGGCCTCGTGCAGCCTCCGCAGTACGGGGACGACCTCCCCGCGCAGATAGATGAACGCGTGCGACGACCTGATCGCGTAACAGGCGATCACGATGCCCTCGATGAGGCTGTGCGGGTTGGCGAAGAGGAGCGGGATGTCCTTGCAGGTCCCGGGCTCCGACTCGTCGGCGTTGACAACTAGATAGTGCGGTTTGCCATCACCTTGCGGGATGAACTGCCACTTCATGCCCGTGGGGAAGCCCGCGCCGCCCCGGCCGCGCAGCCCGGAGTCCTTCACGTAAGCGATGAGGTCGTCCGGGGACATCGCCAGGGCCTTGCGCAGCCCTTCGTAGCCGTCGTGCCGGCGGTAGGTCTCCAGGGTCCAGGAGTCGGGCTGGTCCCAGAAGGCGGAGAGAACGGGCGCCAGCAGTTTCTCCGGGCTGCTTCCGTTCCCGTTGCCGCTGAGTTCGGCTGCCAAGGTCATCACTCCCCCTCCTCGTCGACCGGGCCCGCCGGGTGCGCGGGGTCGGACGCAGAGGTCTGCTGCGGTGCGTCGTGCGAGCTGAGGTGCCCGGAGCCGGGCTGGGCCTCGTCGTGGGGGCCCGCGCCGCGCGGACCCTGGTCGCGCGGACTCTCGTCGCCCGGGCCCTCGCCGCGCGGGTGGACCACGCGCGGCTGCGGTGCCTCGCCCTTGGCCAGGCGCAGGCCGACCAGGGAGGCCGGGCCCGCGCCCCCGCTCGCCGCGACGGCGCCGGGGCGCTCGTCGGGGAAGCCGGCCAGGATGCGGGCGGTCTCCTTGTAGGTGCACAGCGGGGCCCCGCGGGTGGGCTCCACCGGCCTGCCCGCGCGCAGGTCGTCGACGAGGCGCTTGGCCGACTCGGGGGTCTGGTTGTCGAAGAACTCCCAGTTGACCATCACCACGGGCGCGAAGTCGCAGGCGGCGTTGCACTCGATGTGTTCGAGCGTCACCTTGCCGTCGGGGGTGGTCTCGTCGTTGCCCACCCCGAGGTGGCGCTTGAGCTCGTCGAAGATGGCGTCCCCGCCCATCACCGCGCAGAGGGTGTTGGTGCAGACACCCACCTGGTAGTCGCCCGAGGGCTTGCGCCGGTACATGGTGTAGAAGGTGGCCACCGCGGTCACCTCGGCGGTCGTGAGGTCCAGCATCTCCGCGCAGAAGCGCATCCCGGTGCGGGAGACGTGGCCCTCCTCCGACTGCACGAGGTGCAGCAGCGGCAGCAGCGCGGAACGGCTGCCCGGATAGCGGGCGATGACCTCCTTGGCGTCCGCCTCAAGCCGGGCGCGGACGTCGGCCGGGTAGTCGGGCGCGGGCAACTGGGGCATGCCCAGGCTCGTCGGCGTGGTCTCGGTCACCGGTCGACGCCTCCCATCACGGGGTCGATGGACGCCACGGCCACGATGACGTCGGCGACCTGGCCGCCCTCGCACATCGCCGCCATGGCCTGGAGATTGGTGAAGGACGGATCGCGGAAGTGGACCCGGTAGGGGCGGGTGCCTCCGTCGCTCACGACGTGCACCCCGAGCTCGCCCTTGGGCGACTCGACGGCCGCGTACGCCTGTCCGAGGGGCACCCGGAAGCCCTCGGTCACCAGCTTGAAGTGGTGGATCAGGGACTCCATCGAGTTGCCCATGATCTTCTTGATGTGGTCGAGGGAGTTGCCGAGTCCGTCCGGACCGAGCGCGAGCTGGGCGGGCCAGGCGATCTTCTTGTCGGCGACCATGACCGGGCCGGGCTCCAGCCGGTCCAGGCACTGCTCGACGACCCTCAGCGACTGGCGCATCTCCTCCAGCCGCACCAGGAAGCGGCCGTAGGCGTCGCAGCTGTCGGCGGTGGGGACCTCGAAGTCGTAGGTCTCGTAGCCGCAGTACGGGTCGGTCTTGCGCAGGTCGTGCGGCAGGCCCGCGGAGCGCAGGATGGGGCCGGTGGCCCCGAGCGCCATGCAGCCGGTCAGGTCGAGGTAGCCGACGTCCTGCATCCGGGCCTTGAAGATCGGGTTGCCGGTGGCGAGCTTGTCGTACTCCGGCAGGTTCTTCTTCATCGTCTTCACGAACTCGCGGAGCTGGTCCATCGCGCCCGGCGGGAGGTCCTGGGCGAGGCCGCCGGGGCGGACGAACGCGTGGTTCATCCGCAGACCGGTGATCAGCTCGAAGATGTCGAGGATGAGTTCGCGGTCCCGGAAGCCGTAGATCATGATCGTGGTGGCGCCGAGTTCCATGCCGCCGGTGGCGATGCAGACCAGGTGCGAGGAGAGCCGGTTCAGCTCCATCAGGAGCACCCGGATCACCGAGGCGCGGTCGGGGATCTGGTCGGTGATGCCGAGCAGCTTCTCCACGCCCAGGCAGTACGCCGTCTCGTTGAAGAACGGCGTCAGGTAGTCCATGCGCGTGACGAAGGTGGTGCCCTGCGTCCAGGTGCGGAATTCGAGGTTCTTCTCGATGCCGGTGTGCAGATAGCCGATGCCGCAGCGGGCCTCGGTGACGGTCTCGCCGTCGATCTCCAGGATCAGCCGGAGCACACCGTGCGTGGAGGGGTGCTGGGGGCCCATGTTGACGACGATGCGCTCGTCGTCGGCGCGGGCGGCGGTGCGGGCGACCTCGTCCCAGTCGCCGCCGGTGACCGTGTAGACGGTCCCCTCGGTCGTCTCCCGCGCGAAGGCGCGGGAAGCGTCACTGGAAGTGCTCATCAGGTGTACGACCTCCGCTGGTCCGGAGCCGGGATCTGGGCGCCCTTGTACTCGACGGGGATGCCGCCGAGGGGGTAGTCCTTGCGCTGCGGGAAGCCCTGCCAGTCGTCCGGCATCATGATCCGGGTGAGGGCGGGGTGGCCGTCGAAGACCAGGCCGAAGAAGTCGTAGGCCTCGCGCTCGTGCCAGTCGTTGGTCGGGTAGACGGCGACCAGGGACGGCAGGTGCGGATCGCTGTCCGGAGCGGTGACCTCCAGGCGGATCAGCCGGCCGTGGGTGAGCGAGCGCAGGTGGTAGACGGCGTGCAGCTCGCGGCCCTTGTCGCCGGGGAAGTGGACGCCGCTGACGCCCGTGCAGAGCTCGAAGCGCAGGGCCGGGTCGTCGCGCAGGGTGCGGGCCACCCGGACGAGGTGCTCGCGCGCGATGTGGAAGGTGAGCTCGCCGCGGTCCACGACCGTCTTCTCGATGGCGTTCTCGGGGAGCAGGTCCTGCTCCTCCAGGGCGCCTTCGAGTTCGTCGGCCACCTCGTCGAACCAGCCGCCGTAGGGGCGGGAGGAGGCGCCGGGCAGGGTGACGGTGCGCACCAGGCCGCCGTAGCCGCTGGTGTCGCCGCCCTTCTCGGCGCCGAACATGCCCCGGCGGACGCCGATGACGTCGCCGGTGTCGTCGCGCTGGGCGGGCAGGCCGCCGCTCTCGGGCGCCTCGGGCGTCCCGGGGGCGCCGTCGCCCGGCCCCTTGGGAGTACGGTCGTCGCTCACCGCAGCAGCCCCTTCATCTCGATGGTGGGCAGCGCCTTGAGGGCGGCCTCCTCCGCCTCGCGGGCGGCCTCCTCCGCGTTCACGCCGAGCTTGGAGCCCTGGATCTTCTGGTGGAGCTTGAGGATCGCGTCGATGAGCATCTCGGGCCGGGGCGGGCAGCCGGGCAGATAGATGTCGACCGGGACAATGTGGTCGACACCCTGCACAATCGCGTAATTGTTGAACATTCCACCCGACGATGCGCACACCCCCATGGAGATGACCCACTTGGGGTTCGGCATCTGGTCGTAGACCTGCCGCAGGACCGGCGCCATCTTCTGGCTGACCCGGCCGGCCACGATCATCAGGTCCGCCTGGCGCGGTGAGCCGCGGAAGACCTCCATGCCGAACCGGGCCAGGTCGTAGCGGCCGGCGCCGGTCGTCATCATCTCGATGGCGCAGCAGGCCAGACCGAAGGTGGCGGGGAAGACGGACGCCTTGCGCACCCAGCCCGCGGCCTGTTCGACGGTGGTCAGCAGAAAGCCGCTCGGCAGTTTCTCTTCGAGTCCCATAGGTGCCCCTCAGCCCCTCAGTCCCATTCCAGGCCGCCGCGCCGCCATACGTACGCGTAGGCGACGAACACGGTGAGCACGAAGAGCAGCATCTCCACGAGCCCGAAGACCCCCAGGGCGTCGAAGGTGACGGCCCAGGGGTAGAGGAAGACGATCTCGATGTCGAAGACGATGAAGAGCATCGCCGTCAGGTAGTACTTGATGGGGAAGCGGCCGCCGCCGGCCGGCGTGGGAGTCGGTTCGATGCCGCACTCGTACGCCTCAAGTTTCGCCCGGTTGTACCTTTTTGGGCCGATAAGCGTGGCCATGACCACGGAGAAGATCGCAAACCCAGCCCCGAGGGCGCCGAGCACGAGGATGGGCGCGTAGGCATTCACGCTCCTCGCTCCTTCCAGTCGTCCTTGACCGTTGGACCGCACACGGGCGCCGCTGCCGCCCCTCCCGCCGCGCGAAGATCGCGCACATGTGAGGCAGTTCACAAGCCCGACTGCACCGCATCCTATGCCCGGTGGTCTGTGATCTGCGACACGGGGTGCGCCAACGGCTTTGTGATCTCCACCACCTGACGAAGGATCATGAAGTCGGATGAGCGGTGATCTTCACACCGGAAGCGGCCGAGTGATCACAAGGCGTAGCATCCGCTCCTGTTACCGCTGGTCGCACGGGGTGTGGCTCTATCAAGACATGGGCCCTACAAGCAAATTGGCGATGGACTCGTTCGGGTGATAAAGGATCGCGGCTCACTCATGCGGGTGAGAGCGTCGCCCGCCGGTGGACCTGTGCACGCGTTCACGAACTCCGCACCGTCGCACCGAACGACGCAGACCGATCCGGACCGGCGCTAAATGATCTAGAAGCGACACCTCGCCGCCGCCCTCCGCGCTCTCATGATCACGAGCCGGTCACGGGACGGATGACGCCGGGATACGAAGTGACCTGTGTCACACGGAACAGTCACGGATTAAACCGGGCTTGGCCAACGGTGTGAACGGATGGTAGGCGACGGGCAATTCGGACTATTTATAAAAACCACATGATCACAGCCGTGATTGCCCGTGCCCGTATTGCCCGTTACGGCGTCAATAAGGGCGCGCGCGAAGCGGATTCGCCCGTTCCGAGCACAACTGTGGCGCAGCACACGTTTCTTGAAGGGAACCCTGAACCCCTGATAGCGGTTGTACTCATGTCCCACACCGCTCACATACCCAGCCACCGGAAGCCCCGCCGCAGCGCCTCCAAGCTCGCGCTCCGTGCCGGAGTTGCCGGTGGCGTCCTCAGCACCATCGCGGTGGCAGGCGCCGCCGCCCCGGCCATCGCCGCCGAGCCGGTGACCGAGACCATCGAGATGCCCACGCTCACGACCGGTCTCGCGAGCACCGCCGCCGCCGCCTCCGAGGCCACCCAGCAGGTCGCCGCCGACCTCCAGCTGAAGGCCGAGCAGAACGCCGCCGCCTCCAGCGCCGCCAAGCTCGCCAAGAAGGCGAAGGCCGACGCGGACGCCAAGGCCGAGGCGGAGAAGAAGGCCAAGGCGGAAGCCGAGGCCAAGGCGAAGGAGGAGGCCGCCGCGCGCGCCTCCCGCTCCTCCGCGCGCACCACCCTGGCCTCGACCGGTGGCGGCAGCAGCTCCGTCACCACGCCGTCCTCCACGGCCACGGGTTCCGCCGCCACCATCGTGAACTTCGCGCTGGCCCAGGTCGGCAAGGCGTACGTGTCCGGGGCCACCGGCTCCAGCGCGTACGACTGCTCGGGCCTGGTGCAGGCCGCCTACCGCCAGGTGGGCATCGACCTGCCGCGCGTCTCGCAGGACCAGTCGACCGCGGGCCGCCAGGTCTCGCTCTCGAACCTCCAGGCGGGCGACATCCTGTACTGGGGCGGTGCGGGCTCCGCGTACCACGTGGCCATCTACGTCGGCGGCGGCAAGTTCGTCGGCGCGCAGAACTCCTCGACCGGTGTGGTCGAGCGCAGCATGGACTGGGACCGGCCGACCGGCGCGGTCCGCGTCCTCTAGTCGCGGCGCTCCAGGGATACGGCGAAGGGCCGGTGCTCCTCTCGGGGGGAGCACCGGCCCTTTCGCGTGCGCGCGGGCGCGAGGAGGCCGCTCAGGCCTTGGGGGCCACCTTCGACAGGCCGTTGATGATGCGGTCCATCGCGTCGCCGCCCGTGGGGTCGGTCAGGTTCGCCAGCATCTTCAGGGTGAACTTCATCAGCACCGGGTGCGTCAGGCCGCGCTGGGTGGCGATCTTCATGACCTTCGGGTTGCCGATCAGCTTCACGAAGGCGCGGCCCAGCGTGTAGTAGCCGCCGTAGGTGTCCTTGAGGACCTTCGGGTAGTTGTGCAGGGCCAGTTCGCGCTGGGCGGGGGTCGCGCGGGCGTGGGCCTGGACGATGACGTCGGCCGCGATCTGGCCGGACTCCATGGCGTACGCGATGCCCTCGCCGTTGAACGGGTTGACCAGGCCGCCCGCGTCGCCCACCAGGAGCAGGCCCTTGGTGTAGTGCGGCTGGCGGTTGAAGGCCATGGGCAGGGCCGCGCCGCGGATGGGGCCCGTCATGTTCTCCTCCGTGTAGCCCCAGTCGGCGGGCATGGAGGCGCACCAGGCCTTCAGGACCTCGCGCCAGTCGAGTTCCTTGAAGGAGGCGGAGGTGTTGAGGACGCCGAGGCCGACGTTGGAGGTGCCGTCGCCCATGCCGAAGATCCAGCCGTAGCCGGGCAGGAGGCGGTCCTCGCCCGGGCCGCGCCGGTCCCACAGCTCCAGCCAGGACTCCAGGTAGTCGTCGTCGTGGCGGGGCGAGTGGAAGTACGTCCGGACGGCCACGCCCATCGGGCGGTCCTCGCGGCGGTGCAGGCCCATGGCGAGGGAGAGACGGGTGGAGTTGCCGTCGGCGGCGACGACGAGCGGCGCGTGGAAGGTGACCTCGCGCTTGTCCTCGCCGAGCTTGGCGTTCACGCCGGTGATCCGGCCCGTACGGTCGTCGATGACCGGCGCGCCCACGTTGCAGCGCTCGTAGAGGCGGGCGCCGGCCTTCTGGGCCTGGCGGGCCAGCTGCTCGTCGAAGTCGTCGCGCTTGCGGACGAGTCCGTAGTCGGGGTAGCTGGCGAGCTCCGGCCAGTCGAGCTGGAGGCGGACGCCGCCGCCGATGATGCGCAGGCCCTTGTTCCGCAGCCAGCCGGCCTCTTCGGAGACGTCGATGCCCATGGCGACCAGCTGCTTGGTGGCGCGCGGGGTCAGCCCGTCGCCGCAGACCTTCTCGCGGGGGAAGGCGGTCTTCTCCAGCAGCAGTACGTCGAGTCCGGCCTTGGCCAGGTAGTACGCGGTGGTCGACCCGGCGGGGCCGGCCCCGACGACGATCACGTCCGCGGTGTGTTCGGAGAGGGGCTCGGTCACAGCGGGTTCTCCCGAAGACTCGTTTTCGTGTGCCGGAACGCACGGGACAT
The DNA here is from genome assembly GCF_040629815.1 of Streptomyces sp. NPDC005878. NCBI lineage: Bacteria > Bacillati > Actinomycetota > Actinomycetes > Kitasatosporales > Streptomycetaceae > Streptomyces > Streptomyces sp. NPDC005878. Next base: position 86,616 of record NZ_JBEXWK010000026.1, on the reverse strand, counting down.
GTGCAGTCTATGGGTGGGTGTTGATCGTTATCGCGAAGGGTTGCCCACGCCATGAGCTCCATCGAGGAGAAGTCCCTGCCCGCCGTACCGGCCGTACGGCTGCGTGTGCCGACCGAGGAGGACGCGTACGCCTGGCACGAGGTGTTCGCCGACCCGGAGGTCATGGAGTTCCACGGGGGCAGGGCGGCGGAGCTGTCGGTGTACGAGGAGCTGACCGCGCGCCAGCGCCGGCACGACGCGGAGCGGGGCTTCTGTCTCTGGACGCTCCTGGACGAGGACGACGCGGTGATCGGCTTCACGGGCGCGCAGCCGTGGCCCCACGGGTGGGGCCCGGTCGGCGAGGTGGAGATCGGCTGGCGGCTCGCCCGGCGGGCGTGGGGGCGGGGGTACGCCACGGCCGCGGCGCGGGTCGCGGTGGAGCGGGTGCGGGGCGCCGGGGTCGGGCGCGTGGTGGCGATGGTCGACGCCCGGAACGAGCGGTCCGTGGCGGTGACGCGGCGTCTGGGGATGACGTTGTCGGAAACGTTCACGACACCGGTGTCGCAGCGGACCGGATACTGCTTCCAGCTGTCGCTGTGACGGTTGTCCGCGGGCCGTCGTGGGCTGGTCGCGCGGTTCCCCGCGCCCCTGAACCCGTGGGGGTGGGCGTCTTTCGGCCAAGCTGAGGCCCGACCCCCCAGGGGCGCGGGCAACCGCGCGAGCAACCCACCACCGAGCCGCGGACGAAGAACGGGACGTCCGCCGGAGGACCTTCGGGAAGGGGCGGGGTGGGGCTCAGAACACCGACAGACCCGTCAGTGTCGTGAAGCGGTCCAGCGCCGCCACCCCCGCCACCGAGTTGCCCCGGGCGTCCAGCCCCGGGCTCCACACGCACAGCGTGCACCGGCCGGGGACGACCGCCATGATCCCGCCGCCCACACCGCTCTTGCCGGGCAGCCCGACGCGGTACGCGAAGTCGCCCGCCGCGTCGTACGTCCCGCACGTCAGCATCACCGCGTTGACCTGCTTCGCCTCGCTGCGCGACAGCAGCCGCGAGCCGTCCGCGCGCAGGCCGTGGCGGGCCAGGAAGCGGGCCGCCAGGGCGAGGTCCGCGCAGCTCATCTCGATGGCGCACTGCCAGAAGTAGTGGTCGAGCAGCGTCGGTACGTCGTTGGCGATGTTGCCGTACGAGGCCATGAAGTGGGCCAGCGCCGCGTTCCGGTCGCCGTGGGCCGCCTCGGACTCGGCCACCACCGCGTCGAAGGCGAGCCCGGGGTTGCCGGTCTCCTGCCGCAGGAACTCCAGGAGTTCGCTGCTGGCGTCCCCCGTGAGGGTCTGGAGCCGGTCCGTCACGACCAGCGCGCCCGCGTTGATGAACGGATTGCGCGGGATGCCGTTCTCGTACTCCAGCTGGACGAGGGAGTTGAACGGGTTGCCCGAGGGCTCGCGGCCGACGTGCTCCCACAGGCTGTCGCCGCCGCGCGCGAGGGCCAGGGCGAGCGTGAACACCTTGGTGATCGACTGCGCGGAGAAGGGGCGCTGCCAGTCCCCGACCCCGTAGACCTTGCCGTCGAGGTCCGCGACGGCCATGCCGAAACGGGACGGGTCCACGCCGGCGAGGGCGGGGATGTACGCGGCGGGGGTGCCGCCGCCCACGAGGGGCGCGACGTCGTCCGCGATCTGCTGGAGGACGGCCTGGTAGTCCTGCTGGTCCACGGGGTGCCGGTGCCGGGTGCCGGGTTACTGGGGCTTGTAGCCGCGGTGCAGCGCGACCACACCGCCGGTGAGGTTGCGCCAGGCCACCTTGGACCAGCCGGCCCGCTGGAGCCGGGCCGCGAGCGCGGGCTGGTCGGGCCAGGCGCGGATGGACTCGGCGAGGTAGACGTACGCGTCGGGGTTGGACGACACGGCGGTGGCGACCGGGGGCAGGGCGCGCATCAGGTACTCGCTGTAGACCGTACGGAACGGCTTCCAGGTCGGCTGCGAGAACTCGCAGATGACCACGCGGCCGCCGGGGCGGGTCACGCGCAGCAGCTCGCGCAGGGCGGTGTCGGTGTCCTGGACGTTGCGCAGGCCGAAGGAGATGGTGACGGCGTCGAAGGTGTCGTCCTTGAACGGGAGCTTCGTGGCGTCGCCCGCGGTGAACGGCAGGTGGGGGTGGCGGCCCTTGCCGACCTTCAGCATCCCGAGGGAGAAGTCGCACGGGACGACGTACGCGCCGGTGGCGGCGAAGGGGAGGGAGGAGGTGGCGGTGCCGGCGGCGAGGTCCAGGACCTTCTGGGCGGGGCGGGCGTCGACCGCCTTGGCGACCTCCTTGCGCCAGAGGCGGGACTGGCCGAGGGAGAGCACGTCGTTGGTGAGGTCGTACTTCGCGGCGACGTCGTCGAACATCGAGGCGACGTCGTGTGGCTGCTTGTCCAGGGATGCGCGGGTCACGTCTTCATTGTGCCTGGGGCTTCGCCCCCGCCGCCCGCGCCCCCCGGGTCGGCCCGGGCCCGTTCCGCCTGCGGGCCGTGCGGCCTCGCCCCCCTTTGCGCTGCGCGCGGGCCTTCGCGCTTCGCGCGGTTCTCCCCCACCCCGCCCCTTCCCGAAACTCTCCGAGGGCCGTCGTGCGGCTGCGGACCGGTGGGCGGCTGGTCGCACAGTTCCCCGCGCCCCCAAAAACCGCCGTTCGGCCGCAGACCGGTGGATGGCCGGTCGCACAGTTCCCCGCGCCCCCAAAAACCGCCGTTCGGCCGCAGACCGGTGGATAGCTGGTCGCACAGTTCCCCGCGCCCCCAAAAACCGCCGTTCGGCCGCGGACCGTGCTGGGTTGCTCGCGCAGTTCCCCGCGCCCCCAACTGCCCAGGGGCGCGGGGAACTGCGCGCTCAGCCACCCACCGGCCCGCAGACGGACGGGATCCGCCGGAGGCTTTCGGGAAGGGGTGGGGTGGGGGTCATCTCGCGCGGTACACCAGGCGGCCCCCCACCACCGTCGCCACGCACACCCCGCCCTCGTCGAAGACCACGAACCGGGCCGGGCCGCCCACGGCCAAGGGGGGCAGCGCGGGGGCGGACACCACCGCCAGCCCGGAGCGCCGTACCGCCTCCCCCACCACACGCGACCGCGGCGAACCCACCACCGCCACCACCCCCCGCGCCAGCATCCGCTGCACCCCGCGTCGAGCGGACCCGCCCCGGCGCACGTCGTCCAGGGCGAACGGCGGCGGGTCGAGAGGCTCCGTGCCGAGCGTGTCCGCCTCGCGCGGGTCCGGGTGGTACGCCCGCTCCAGCAGCTCAACCCCGCCGAGGTCCACCAGGCCCGGCGACAGCCGGCCCGGCCACCGCCGCACCCGCGCCGCGGGATACGCCGCGGCCAGCGACTCGTACGGCCCGATCGCCGCCAGCCGGTCGCCCTCGACCAGGACCGCGTCGCCCGTCGAAGGGGCGTGGATCGTCAGCACGGAAAGCTACCGGAGGGCTAGTTGGACGCCAGCAGCTTCAGCTCGGGGTGCGCCGTGCCGCCCTCGATCGCCGTCGAGGAGATGTGCGACATGACCCGCTCGTCGACCGGGTCGTTCGCCGGGTCGTCGTGGACGAGCAGGTGCTCGTACGTCGTGGCGCGCTGCGCCGGCACCCGCCCGGCCTTGCGGATCAGGTCGATGAGTTCCATGCGGTTGGAGCGGTGCCTGGCGCCGGCCGAGGACACGACGTTCTCCTCCAGCATCACCGAGCCCAGGTCGTCCGCGCCGTAGTGCAGCGACAGCTGGCCCGCCTCCTTGCCGACGGTGAGCCAGGAGCCCTGGATGTGCGCGACGTTGTCGAGGAAGAGGCGCGCGACCGCCAGCATCCGCAGGTACTCGAAGACGCTCGCCTGCGTCCGGCCCTTCAGATGGTTGTTCTCGGGCTGGTAGGTGTACGGGATGAACGCGCGGAAGCCGCCCGTGCGGTCCTGTACGTCCCGGATCATCCGGATGTGCTCGATGCGCTCGGCGTTGGTCTCGCCGGTGCCCATCAGCATCGTGGAGGTGGACTCCACGCCCAGCCGGTGCGCCGTCTCCATGATCTCCAGCCAGCGCTCGCCGCTCTCCTTGAGCGGGGCGATCGCCTTGCGCGGCCGCTCCGGCAGCAGCTCCGCGCCGGCGCCCGCGAAGGAGTCGAGACCGGCGGCGTGGATGCGCTCGATCGCCTCCTCCACCGAGACGCCGGAGATCCGGGCCATGTGGTCGACCTCGGAGGCGCCGAGGGAGTGGATGACCAGCTGCGGGAAGTTCTGCTTGATGGCGCTGAAGTGCTTCTCGTAGTACTCGACGCCGTAGTCCGGGTGGTGGCCGCCCTGGAACATGATCTGGGTGCCGCCCAGCTCGACGGTCTCCGCGCAGCGGCGCAGGATGTCGTCGAGGTCGCGGGTCCAGCCCTTCTTGGTGTCCTTGGGGGCCGCGTAGAAAGCGCAGAACTTGCACGCCGTGACACACACGTTCGTGTAGTTGATGTTGCGCTCGATGATGTACGTGGCGATGTGCTCGGTCCCGGCGTACCGGCGGCGGCGCGCCGCGTCGGCGGCGGCGCCCAGCGCGTGCAGCGGCGCCGAGCGGTAGAGGTCGAGCGCCTCTTCGGGGGTGATGCGTCCACCCGCGGCGGCACGGTCGAGGACGGACTGGAGGTCGGCCTTCTCAGTCACCGGAGTGTCCCTTTCGGCAGGGTTGCGGACGGACCGAGCCAGCCTACGCCAGCGGGCCCGGCCCGCTTCGGCCCGGGTGCCGGGGCCGCCCGTACGGGTGCGTGCCGCTTCCGCCCGGGGTGCCTGCGCCGCCGCCCGTACGGGTGTGTGCCGCTCAGCCCGTCTGCTTGACCAGCGTCGCGTACGGCTTGCCCGCGCCCGCCTCCTGGGACTCGTACTTGAGCGTGCCGTCCGCGTTGCGGGTGAAGACCAGGATCGCCCGGCCGCCGGTGCACAGGCCCGCCGTGCCCCGGCGCGCCGGGTCGGTGCGCTCCTCGATCGTCAGGCTCCGCTCGGTGCCGGAGACGAGCCTGCCCACCCCGAAGCACTCCACGGTCGTGCCCAGCACGCTGATTTTGGAGGACGTGGTGAGGACGTCCTTGCCGGTGACGCCCGCCGTGAACACGGCCGTCAGGTCGCCGTGCGGCTGCCCGGTCGTGGACTCCGTCATCGGGCCCTTCCAGGTCCCGAGGAACTCCCCCGGCACCCGCGCCACGGCCGGGCCGTCCGTCCCGCCGGGGGTCGCGCCCGGCGGCGCGGTGGCCGTGCTGCTCGGGCCGCTCGACGCCGCGTCGTGGCCGCGGTCGCGGTCGCCCGGCATCAGGTCGAAGAGGAACGCGGCGCCCACGGTCGCGGCGGCCACCGCCCCCGCGACGGCCAGCGCGACCGTGCAGCTCATCCGCCGCCCCCGGCCCGGCTCGCCCGGCTCGACGGCGGTGCCCACGGAGAGCGAGAAGCGCGAGGGCGGGGTGGTGGGCGGTTCGGGGGCGCGCTGTCCCGGAACGGCGTCCGCGACGGATCCGCCACCGAAGCCGCCACCGAAGCCGGCGCCGCTGCCGTCCCCGAAGCCGCCACCGCCGCCGCCCGTGTCCGCGTCGGCGCGGCTGTGCGCGTACGACCCGGGCGCCCCGGACCCGTACGCCCCGTCCGTCCCGACGGACCCGGCCGACCCGTACGCCCCCTCCGCCCCTCCCGACCCATAGGACGCGTCCGGAGGTCCGAACACCCCCACCGCCGGGCTGGTGAACGCCACCGGCCCCGACCCCCGCTCGCCCGGCACCCGATCGTCCGGCGCCCGCTCGTCCGCCGCCTCCGGTTCCAGGTCCAGCAGCCGTACCGCCGACCGGCTGACCTCCTCCACCAGCGCCCCCGGCAGCCAGCCCTCCGCGACCAGGGCCGAGGCACCCCGTGGGGCGAGCCGGCGGGCGAGTTCGGCGGGGGCGGGGCGGGCCCCGGCCGTCTTGGCCAGGCACGCCTCCACCGCCGCCCGCATCTCCCCGGCGAGCGGTCCGCCCAGCTCGGGCTCCTCATGCACCACCTTGTAGAGCAGGGCGGCCGAGGAGTCGCCCGGGAACGGGGGCGCGCCCGTCGCCGCGTACGCCAGGACCGCGCCCAGGGAGAAGACGTCGGCGGCGCCGGTGACGCCCTTGCCGAGGATCTGCTCGGGCGACATGTAGCCCGGCGAGCCGATCGAGACCCCGGTCGCGGTGAGCGAGGCCGTGCCGTCCACGGCGCGGGCGATGCCGAAGTCGATCAGGCGGGGGCCGTCGAGGGTGAGAAGCACGTTGGACGGCTTCACATCGCGGTGGACGAGTCCGAGCGCGTGCACCGCCGCCAGCGCCTCCGCGAGCCCCGCGCCGAGGGCCCGCACAGAGCGCTCGGGCAGCGGGCCGTGCGCGGCGACCGCCTGGGCGAGCGAGGGGCCCGCCACGTAGCCGGTGGCGACCCAGGGCACCGCCGCCTCGGGGTCGGCGTCCAGGACCGGCGCGGTCCAGGCGCCGCCCACCCGGCGGGCCGCCTCCACCTCCTGGCGGAACCGGGCACGGAACTGTTCGTCGAGGGCGAAGTGCGGGTGGACCACCTTCACCGCGACCGTGCGCCCGCCCGCGCTACGGCCCAGGTAGACCCGGCCCATGCCGCCCGCGCCGAGTCTGCCGAGCAGTCGGTAGGCGCCGATGGTGCGCGGTTCGCCGGCTTCGAGCGGCTGCATCGCGATCTGCCTTCCCCCATGCCGTCACGTACGGTCGCACAGCAGGGTAGAGCGTGGCGTGTGCCGGATCACCGGGCCGGGCCCGATCGGGACCGTACGGCGACGAACCGATACGAACGCCCGGTCGTCTCTCTCTGCGGAGTTCGCGCCCGAAAACCTCACGACCCGCCACAAACCGCCAAAATCCGTCATGAAACGCATCAAACCGTCTCGGAGCCCCGTATGCATCGCCGTACCACCGCACTCATAGCCGCCGCCGTCCTCGGCTCGGCCGCGCTGGTCTCGGGCTGCTCCGACGAGGGCGAGCCGGTGAGCTTCGACAGCCCGGCGGCCTCCACGAAGACGCCCGCGCCCAAGGCCGGCGGAACCGGCGGGACCGGCGGGCAGAACAGGGCGGGCGGGGGCGCGGTCTCCGAGGCGGTGGCGAAGACCCTGCTGCCGACCGGCCCGAAGGCGCGGTTCACCACGGAGAACACGCTGGAGGACGGCACCAGGATCGGGGTGACCACGCTGCACGGCGAGAAGTCGGGGTTCACGGGCAAGGTGTGGGTCTGGGCGCCGAAGCAGTACTTCGACCCCAAGTACGCGCAGAGCGGCTTCCCGGTGCTCATAGCCCTGCCGGGCGGCAACGGCTACCCGAAGAACTACTGGATGGGCACCGACCTCAAGCTCCAGAGCAGCATCACCCGGTGGTCCGAGGAGGGCAGGAGCGTCCCCTTCGTGGTGGTGATGCCGGTCCTCAACCCGGACGCGAAGCACTACTACGACGGCAGTGACATACCGGGGCAGCCCCGGATGGGCACCTGGATGACCGAGGACGTGCCGGACTTCGTGAAGGCGAACTTCCGCACCTTCAAGTCCCGCGACGGCTGGGCGTTCATGGGCTCCTCCTCCGGCGGCTTCGTCGGCCTGAAGTCGGTGCTCAAGCGGCCCGACCGGTTCAAGGCCGTGATCGCCTCCGGCCCGGACACCGTGCCGGACTCCCCGCTGTGGGCGGGCCACGAGGCCGAGAAGCAGGCGAACAACCCCGAGAAGCTCGCCCAGGCCCTGATCGACGGCAACGGCCCCGAGGTCGACCTCGCCTTCCAGATCGGCACCAAGGAGGGCGGCATGGCGAACCTGAACGGCTTCATCGCCAAGTACGGCAAGGGCCCGGTCAAGACCCGTCTCCAGGTGATCCAGGGCGGCAGGCACAACGCCCACACCTACATCAAGGGGATGGCCGACGGGACCATGCAGTGGATCAGCAGCAAGCTCCAGGCGCCGATCCCGTCGCCCTGACCGACCGGTAAGCCGGGGGAAGCAAGCCCGGGGAAGCCCGGGAAGGCAAGCCCCGGGGAAGCCCCGGAAGGCTCCCCCTAGGCCCCGAGCAGCTCGACCGCCACGTCCGCCGGGAAGCCGGTGGTCGGGCCGGTGCGGCGGGCGAACTCCCTTACGCCCGCGAGCTGGTCGGCGCCGAAGCGGAAGTCCAGCGTCGTGAAGTAGCGCTCCAGCAGCTCCGCGTCGAAGACCTCCCAGCGGGCGGCCTGCTCGGCGACCTTGGTGACCTCCTCCAGGGAGAGGTCGCGCGACGCCAGGAACGCCTGGTGGATCTCGCGCACGACCCCGGGTTCACGGGCCAGGTAGTCCTTGCGGGTCGCCCACACGGCGAAGACGAACGGCAGGCCCGTCCACTCCTTCCACATGGCGCCCAGGTCGTGGACCTGGAGCCCCAGGCGCGGGGCGTCGTGGAGCGAGGCGCGCAGGGCGGCGTCCCCGATCAGGACCGCCGCGTCCGCCTCCCGCATCATCAGGCCGAGGTCGGGCGGGCACGTGTAGTAGTCGGGCGTGACGCCGAAGCGCTCGGCGAGCAGCAGCTGGGCCAGGCGTACGGAGGTGCGCGAGGTGGAACCGAGCGCCACCCGGGCGCCGTCGAGCTCCTCCAGCGGGCACTGCGAGACGATCACGCAGGACATGACGGGCCCGTCGCAGCCGACCGCGAGGTCGGGGAAGGCCACCAGGTCGTCCGCGTTGCGCAGGAACTCCACGAGGGTCACCGGCGCTATGTCGAGGTCTCCCCGGACGAGCTGCTCGCTCAGCTTCTCGGGGCTGTCCTTGGTCAGCTCCAGATCGAGCAGGGTGCCCGTGCGGGCGAGGCCCCAGTAGAGCGGCAGACAGTTGAGGAACTGGATGTGCCCGACCCGTGGCCGGGTGGTTGTTTGGTCCACATCGCGAGACTAGACCTGTCCTGTTTGTCCAGCTACGGCGGGTCGTTCGTCAGCGCGTCACGGGCACGTCAAACGTCCGAGTGGCGTGATCTTTCCCTCTACCGCAGCCCCGATCCTGCGTGCTACGCTCAGCGCAAGTTGCAGTTTGGTTTCCCTTGCAGTACAGAGCCTGCGGAGCATGTAACCCGCAGGCTTTTGTAGTTTTCAGACTTCTTTGCAGGTTCTGGAGCAGGGCAACCCTTTGGCCCAAGGAGGGCTTATGGCTACCGGAACCGTCAAGTGGTTCAACGCTGAAAAGGGCTTCGGCTTCATCGCCCAGGACGGCGGCGGCCCGGATGTCTTCGTCCACTACTCCGCGATCAACGCGTCTGGCTTCCGCTCCCTCGAGGAGAACCAGGTCGTGAACTTCGACGTCACGCAGGGCCCGAAGGGCCCGCAGGCGGAGAACGTCACCCCGGCCTAGTTGCCCGGGTCGGCGATCGCTGACTAGCAGCAGTACCCAAGGAGCCCTTCCCCGTACGGCGACGTACGGAGAAGGGCTCCTGCCTTTCCCGTACGGCCCGCTGACCGCGCCGCCCGATCCCGCTACGGTCTCGCCCATGGGCAAGGGGACGGTCACCGTGCACCATGTGCGTGCCGTGCTGCGCGGCGCCGAGCGGCGGGGCATCGACACCGTGCCGCTGCTCCAGGCCGCCGGCATCCCGCCGCTGCTGCTCGGCGACGACCGGGCGCGGGTCACGCCCGACCAGTTCGCGCTGCTGTTCCGGGCGCTGTACCGGGCGACCGAGGACGAGTTCCTGGGGCTCGGCACGGCCCCGAGCCGCCCCGGCACGTTCGCCATGATGTGCTGCGCGGCGCTGGGCTGCCGCGATCTGGGCGGGGCGATGCGGCGCGGGATCACGTTCTACGGCCTGTTCCCCGGCGGGCCCCGGCTCGCCCTCACCACGGACGCCGGAGAAGCTTCCCTGGCCGTCCACGGCGACTTCGGCGGGCGGGACGACGACCACTTCCTCACCGAGTGCCTGCTGATCATCACGCACCGGCTGTGCAGCTGGCTGATCGGCCGCCGCATCCCGCTCCTGCGCGCGGCGTTCGGCTATCCGCCGCCCCCGCACCGCGACGAGTATCCGTCGCTCTTCGGCTGCCCCGTCCGCTTCGGCCGGGCGCGGACGGAGGCGGTGTTCGACGCGCGCTGGCTGACCGCGCCGCTCGTCCGGGACGAGGCGGCGCTTGAGCGGATGCTGCGGCGCTCCCCCTTCGAGCTGCTGAGCCGCCGGGCGTACGGGACGACGGTGGCCGAGCAGGTCCACCGCGACCTCGCCCGCGCGCTGCACGCCTCGCCCCGGCTGCCGACGCTGGACGAGACGGCGGCCCGGCTCGCCCTCTCCCCCGCCACCCTGCGGCGCCGCCTCCAGCGGGAGGGCACCTCCTTCCAGCGGCTCAAGGACGCGGTGCGGCGGGACGCGGCGATCGCGGGCCTGGCCGGGGGGCGCGAGCCCATCGCGGAGCTCGCGGCCCGGCTCGGGTTCTCCGAGGACACCGCCTTCCACCGGGCGTTCCGCCGCTGGACGGGGACGACGCCGGGTGCGTATCGGCTGGGCCAGGGAAGCTGAGCGGTACGGTCAGCCCCGTACCTACCGGTCAGTCACTACGGTCTCCCCAACCGCACCGCCCCCCACGACCGTTGGGAGTGCCGCAATGTCCCTCCGCACGAGAGTCGCCGGTGCGCTCGCCGCCGGACTCCTCCTCTCCGCAGCCGCCCCGACCGCGTTCGCGGCGGCAGACGACAAAGCCGCCCCCGCCGCCCGCCCGGGCGATGTCGTCAGCTCCGCGCCCACCGCGTTCCACCCGCTGCCGGGCCAGTGGACCAACACCAGGGCGTGGCACATCACCTACCGCTCCACCACCGCCACCGGCGGTCCCAGCGTCGTGTCCGGCACGGTGATCGTGCCCAGAGACGGCCGCACCGGGCAGCGCCCGCTCGTCACGTACGCCGTCGGCACGGTCGGCCTGGGCGACTCGTGCGCCCCGAGCGCGAACTTCCCGTACGGGACGGCCGTCGAGGCCACGCTGATCAACCAGATCGTGCAGCGCGGCTGGGCGGTCGCGGTGACCGACTACGAGGGCCTGGGCACGCCGGGGGACCACACCTACACGGTCGGCCGGGCCGAGGGCACGGCCATGCTCGACGCGGCCCGCGCCGCCCAGCGCCTGGGCATCCCCGGCGTCTCCGCCGACTCCCCCGTCGGGATCATGGGCTACTCCCAGGGCGGCCAGGCGAGCGGCTGGGCCGCCGAGCTGCACGACTCCTACGCCCCCGAACTCAAGGTCAAGGGAACCGCCACCGGCGGGGTCCCGGCCGACCTCATGAAGGTCGCCCACTCCAACGACGGCGGCCTCGGCTCCGGCCTGATCTTCATGGCGGCGGCGGGCCAGGACGCGGCCTTCCCCGAGCTGGGGCTCGACACGTACCTGAACCCCGCCGGCAAGGCGCTCGTCGACTACTTCCGGACGAACTGCGTCGCCGTCGACACCGTCGTCGGCTCCTTCAAGAAGATCACCGATCTGACGGTCAGGAACCCGCTGGAACAGCCGGACTGGCAGGCCCGCCTGGGCGAGTCCCGCCTCGGCACCCACGCCCCGGACGCGCCGGTGTACCTCTACCACGGCTCGGTGGACGAGCTCATCCCGTACGAGGTGGGGAAGGGGCTGCGGGCCGACTGGTGCGAGCGGGGCGCGAACGTCTCCTGGCACACGCTCCCGCTCCTCGGTCACATCGGCGGAGTGACGGTCGGCGCGCTGCCCGCCGCCGACTGGCTGGCCGACCGCTTCGCCGGGCGCGCGCCGGTGGGCAACTGCTAGCACCCCACCTCCGCCCACACCGTCTTGCCCGGCGGGTGCTCCTCCACGCCCCACGCCCTCGCCAGCGCCTCGACCAGCAGCAGCCCGCGCCCGGACTCGGCCTCACCGGCCGGTTCCGGGCGCAGTGGCCGGCGCACGGCCCTGGTGTCGGTCACCTCGATGCGGAGTACCGTGCCGAGTACGAGCCGGAGTTCGCACGCGTGCCCCGGTACGTGCCCGTGCAGCACCGCGTTCGCGGCCAGCTCGGCGACGATCAGGGCGGCCCGGTCGGAGCGCTCGCTCCCGTGCGGGATGCCCCACGCGTCCAACTGCCCGAGCGCCAGTTTCCGCGCACTGCTGGCGCCCCGCCGCGTACTGCTGAAGCTCCGCGCGAACTCGACCGTGGGGGTGGTGATTTGGGGATTCATGTCACCGAGCGTGACGAGATGTGCGTACGCTGAACAAGGGGTGTCGCCCCGACACCGGCCTTTCTGTACGGGTACGGCGAGAGCCCTGTACGAGTCGTCGCCCGTGACCCTCTGGAGGCGTGCATGGAGGACGACGACGGCCTCACCTCGGAGCTGTTCATCGCCGTGGGTGAGCAACTGAAGGTGCTGCGGGTCCGGGCCGGGCTGACCCAGAAGGAGTTCGGCCGGATCGTCGGCTACACGGAGAGCCAGATCTCCGCGATGGAGCGGGGCGTACGGATCACCCAGCCGGACTTCCTCGACAAGGCGGACGACGTCCTGAACGCGGGGGGTGTGCTGCGGGCTGCGCGGAAGGCGATCGAGAGCGCGCAGGCGCGGGCCCGGGTGCGGCATCCCGGCTGGTTCCGCGACTACGCCAAGGAGGAGGCGGAGGCGGTCGCGCTGCACGACTACAGCACTCATGCGCTGCCGGGGCTGCTCCAAACCGAGGCCTACGCCCGAGCCGTGTTCACGCAGCGTCGCCCCTTGCTGGACGAGGAAACGGTCGAGAAGCGAGTAGCAGATCGTCTGGCCCGACAGCAGATCTTCGACCGCTGGCCCGCGCCAACCTTCAGCTTCGTGCTCGAAGAGTCCATCCTGTGCCGACCGGTTGGTGGACGGACTGTCCAGATGAACCAGCTTCAGCGGCTGCTGCGCCTGGGTAGCCTTCGAACAGTTGAGCTTCAGGTAATGCCGACCGATCGCGAGGACCATGCCGGGCTCGGTGGACCGTTCATCCTGCTGACGCCCAAGGGGAAGCACCAAGTTGCGTACACGGAGATCTATGGGCATCCCCGGCTGATCACTGATCACAACGAAGTCCGCGTCTTCGCTGATCGCTATGGCATCATCCGGGCGCAGGCTCTCACCCCACGGGAGTCTCTGTCCCTGATCGAGAAGATGCTGGGAGACGCATGAACTGGTTCAAGAGCAGCTACAGCGACGGCGAAGGCGGCGCCTGCCTCGAAGTCGCCTACGACTGGCGCAAGTCGAGCTACAGCAGCGGCGCTGGCGGCGAATGCGTCGAGGTCGCCGCACACCCCTCCGCCGTCCACATCCGGGACTCCAAGGTCACCCCGGGCCCGGAGATCACCGTCGTGCCCCACGCCTGGGCCGCGTTCGTCTCGTACGCCGCGCGGTAACCACCGGCACGGCAAAGGGCCCGGCACCGTGACCGGTGCCGGGCCCTCCTCACCCGTACTGCCTCACACGTACTGCCTCACACCGCCAGCAGCTCCGGCTTCGGCATCAGTGCCGTCGCGAAGACCACCTGGGTGAGGAGCATGATCCCGAACAGCGCTCCCCCGCCGCCCAGTGCCAGTGGCAGCACCGGCATGAGCAGCAGGAACACGGCCGCCGTGCGGAAGCCGCCCGGCGTTCCGTACCTCTTGAGCAGGCCCAGGAGGAGCAGCAGGAACAGCGAGACCGCCGCGACGAACAGCATCAGACCGATGCCGTCGGCCAGCTGCTCCGGGAAGGAGAGCGTGCCGCGCGGGGTCAGCGCCATGGCCAGGAACCAGCCGATCGCGCAGACCGGTACGTACCTCGCCGCGCAGCGCGGGAACCAGGGTGCGTGGGTCACTTCGGCGGATCCTTCAGGCATTGGGCGGAGTTCCAGTACCGCATGTCCTTGTTGCCGTACCAGGGCATCGAGTCCAGACCGGACACGTTGTCCATCCGGTCGTGGGCCACGACCAGCGGCTTCTGCGCCCGACGGTACTGGACGACCTCCATGTCCGGGTAATGGTCTCCCTTCCTGGTCACGGTCACCGAGCCCTTGTTGGCGGCGATCGTCACATGCGTGTCGACGGAGAACAGCGACATCAGACTGTTCACCCCCGCTATGCCGAGGTCGAGCTTGGACGAGTTCGAGTGGTACTTGCCGAGGAAGTTGTAGTTCACGATGTTCCGGCCGGTCACGCTCCCCGAGGGATAGTCGTTGAACGACATGGGGAACGCCGGGATCATCCTCGACGGGGACTCGATGTCGTAGCCGGGGCCGCTCTGTCCCGCCTGGCCGAGCAGGTACGACGAGACGTGCTTGGTCGACGGCTTGGTGTGGGACGGCGAGATCTTGAAGGTCACGTCACCCGTGGCCGTGTCCCAGAACAGGACCATGCGGTAGGCCGCGTCCGGGTCGGTCGTGTACTCGCGGTTGTCGCCGAGCAGCTGGTAGCCCAGGCCCGGGATCTTCATCGCGTCCTTGGTGTGGATGAAGAACCGCATCATGATGATGCCCCGGTCGGGACCCTTGCCGACGTTGAAGTGGCCGAACTGGGTGCCCTTCTCGCCGTGCGACCACATCGCCCGCAGGACCCGTGCGTAGGCGGACGCCTTGGCCCGGTGCGCGACCTTGTGCACGATGCGGCGGATGACCTTCTTGATCCGGTGGATGACCCGCTTCACCGCGTGCTTGATCTTCTTGATGATGTGGCCGATGTGGAACTCGCCGCTCGGGTCGCTGTCGGTGACCGGCGAGTTGTTGGCGTAGGCGTACCCGTTGATCTGCTGCGGGTCGGTGAGGTCCATGACCGGGTCCACCGAGGCGAACCGGCCGTTGGCCGCGTCGTACTCACGGGCGCCCATGTGCGTGAGGCCCGTGGATTTGTCGGTGACGCCGCCCACGAAGCCGTGGTCGCCCGGCCAGCCCTTCTGCGGCTGGGTGCCGCGCGGGGTGCCGAACGGGCCGGAGGCGCGCCGGGTGACCGACAGGGTCACCGAGTCGACCGCCACCTCGTCGGTGCCCTGGGCGTCGCTGAGCAGGTAGGTGACCGAGCCGTCCGAACCGCGTGCCACGGTGGTGTTGCCCGCCGAGTAGTAGCGGACGCCGCTGACTGTGTTGTCGGCCTTGTTCAGCGTCAGCTCCTCGGCGCCCAGGTACAGGGTCACCGAGCCCGGTTCCCGGCGCAGCAGGCGGGAGCCGTCCGCGTCGTAGAGGAACGTGGAGGTCCGGCCGTCGATCGTGGAGGAGGCGAGGTTGCCCTCGGCGTCCCAGATCAGCTGCTGGTCACCGGCCGAGGTCACCCGGCGGGTGGTGTTGCCGGAGGCGTCGTACTCGAACGCGTCGGTGCGCGCCCCGGGCCCGGTGATGTCGACCTTGTCCATGCCGTGCGGACGGGTCTCGCCCGGCTGCGGGTAGGAGTAGCCGCGCCGGACGTCCTTGGCGGTGTCGCCGGTGACGTCGTGCTGGACCTCGGCGGCCCGGTTGCCGACCGTGTCGTAGGTGTACGAGTACCAGTACGGGTCGACGCCGCCCACCTTCGGGCGCACGTCCGTCGAGGGCTTCAGCGCGCAGTCGTCGGTGCCGGTCCACGCGTGCGAGAGCCGCGCCGCGAAGTCGTACGTGAAGCACTGCGTGTCGGTGACGGACTTGTCGTCGCGGTCGTCGCGGATACGGGTGATGTTGCCGGCCGGGTCGTAGCTGTAGACCTTGCTGTCGATGGTCTGCGGGGCCTGCGACTCGCGGTCGTTGACCACGCTGCTGAGCCGGTGCGTGTCCTCCTCGTAGGTGTACGTCTGGACCGTGCGTCCGCCGACCGCGCCGAGCACGGTCTGCAGGAGCTCCCCGGAGGGCGCGTACTGGGTGCCCAGCGAGTACACGTCCGTGCCGTTGCCGACCGTGGTCGGCAGACCGTAGTCGGTGTACCCCTGGCGGACGGTCTCCGCGGGGAGCCCGCCGCCGGCCGGGAAGGTGGTGGTGTTGGCCAGGCCCGTGGTCGGCGTGTAGGTCGAGCCGAACTCGTAGGTGCCCTGGAGCTTGCCCTCGGCGGCCGGAACCGTGATCACCGAACCGGTGGCCCGGCCCGAGGCGTCATAGCCCTTGACGGCCGTGGTGTAGGCGTTGCCGTTGTCCCAGCGGGTCGAGGAGCTGAGCATCTTCTTGCCGCCGGCCAGCGTGTCGTACGTCCACTCGGCGAGCTTGGGGCCGGTGACGCTGTCCTTGCGCAGGCTGGTGGGACGGCCGAGCTCGTCGTAGGTGTACGCGAGAACGGCGCCCCGGGCGTCCTTCGTCGTCTCCGTCTTGCCGTCGGGCGTGAACGTCGTGGAGACGGCGCCCTTGTCCGGGTCGGAGGAGGTGACCTGGCGGCCGCGCAGGTCGAAGGTGGCCGACCAGGTGTTGCCCGCCGCGTCGACCAGCTTCGTGAGCCGGTCGGCGGTGTCGTACGTGTACTTCAGCGCCTCGTACTTGTCGGCGCTCGCGCCGATGACCGGGTTGCGGTCCTTGTACTGGCGCAGCTCGACCGGCTTGTCGTGGGCGTTGCTGACCACCAGCGTGGCGGCCGCGCCGCTCGGCGGGAGGGTCGCCGTCCAGTTGCCGCCGTAGGTGGTGGTGGTGCGCCACCGCTCGGTGCCCTTGGTGAGCGCGATGGCGGCGGTGGCGCGGCCCATGCCGTCGAACTCGGTCACGGTCTGCGCCGGGACCTGGCTGTCGGGCACCGCGAAGACGGCCGTCGCGACCGGTTGGTCGTTGTAGTACTCGGCGTTGTCCTTGTAGGTGCGGCCCTGGCTGTCGTAGAAACTGTCCGTGATCAGCCGGCCCGTGCCGCCGTACGCGTCGGTCTGGGTCTGGCGCTTGCGCAGCAGACCGTCGTAGAGCGTCACCGCCTTGCGGTACTTGCCGCTCTCCAGCAGCGTGTTGGAGGTGACCGTGCTCGGGCCGCTCTCGCCCCGCACCTGGTAGGAGAAGGTGACGTCGGCCGAGGCGGGCTTGGTCCGTCCCGGCTTCCAGGCGGCGGAGAGCTGCCCGAGCGCGTCGTACTCCTGGCTGGTGACCCGGCCGTTGGCGTCGGTCGCCTTCAGCGTGAGGCCGCGCAGCCCGTCGAGTTCGACGCTGGTGGTGTACCCCTTGTTGTCGGTGGTCACCACCTGGGTGGGCTGGGCACCGGTGGCCGGGGTGTACGCGGTCAGGGTCTTGGCCCCGGCCGCGTCGGTGGTCTGCGTCATCCGGCCGTACGCGTCGTAGAGCGCGGTGGAGGTGGTGACGTACACCGGCAGACCGGCGCTGTAGTGGTCCAGCTCCTCGATCCTGGACGCCATCGCCTTGCCCGCGACGGGGGCGGCGCCGTACGCGCTGGTGTCGTACGTGGTGCGGGTCTCGCCGGTGACCGTGGCCGCCGAGGGGGCCGTGCCACAGCCGGTGGAGCTCTTCTGCTCGGAGGCGATGTAGGAGATCAGATAGTTGGTGGTGTCGGGGGTGACGTAGGTGGTGCGGGTGCACTGCTCGTCACCGCTGACAGCGATGTCGCCCTCGTCCGAGGAGGTCAGGGTCTGGCCGTAGGCGTCGAAGGTGTCCGTCGAACGCGTGGTCTGCCAGGTCCCGTCGTCCATCAGGGACCGGCCGGTGGTGGTCTCGGTGTCCGTCTGGTAGGCGTGCAGGTCGGTGGTGCCCGGACGGGTCTGGGTCGCGGTCAGCTTCGACCACGGCTTCTCCACCGACGACTCGACGATTCTGCCGCCGTCCTTGTCGTAGCCGACGCTCTCCAGCTCCTGGCCGCTGTACTGCTCGGCGTCGGTGTACAGGGTGCCGAAGGAGTCGGCCACCTGGGCGCCCTCGATGCCCCGCAGGTACGTCGCCTCCGACAGCGTCTTGTTGGTCGTGCCGGTCCGGGTGCGCACCTTGCCGTAGCCGCGGTAGTCGCTGTACGTGCGGTGCTTGTCGAGGGTGAACTCGCTGGTGTCCTTGGCCCAGGCGATCCCGCCCAGGTACTCGTACTCGGTCACCTCCGAGTCGGTGCCCGCGACCTTGTCGTCCTCGGTCACCTTGGTCACCACGTACTTGTGGAACCAGTCCTTCACCGGCGTACTGCCGCCCTCGGGCGTCCACCAGTTCGGGTAGCAGCGCTTGGTGTTGGTCGCCTCGTCCGGCGGGCTCGCGTAGGCGCACTCGGTCGGCGAGTACGAGACGAGGGTGTCGCCGCCGTACTCCGAGCTGATGCGCGTGATGCGGTACTTGTTCAGCGGCGGACGGCCCTCGGAGGCGTCCACGCGGTTGGGCATCAGGGTGCCGCCGAAGGTCACCGCCGGCTTGGACAGGGGGGTGCCGCCCGCCTTGCCGGTGTGGGTGATCGAGTCGAGCCACAGCCCGTTGCCGCCGGTGTCACCGGTGCCGGGGAAGCTCTGCCCGAACGCCCAGGTGTCGATGTCGGCGTAGGTGGTGCCCTTGAGCACCTGGGTGGTGACCGAGGTCAGCCGCTTCTTCGACCAGAACGACGGCGAGCCGTTGAGGCAGTCCGCGCCGAACGCACAGACCTCGTCGACCGGGGTGTCCGGCCAGTTGGAGGCGTGCGCCTTGTCGAAGGCGCAGTCGGTGGCGGTGCCCAGGCAGCGGTCGCCCATGGCGAAGTTCACCTTGGCCGAGGGCTGGGCCGTGTACACCGATCCGGCGCGGTGGCCGTACTCGATGTGGTCCAGGTAACCGCCGCGCGTGTAGGACGCGTCCGCCTTGGGCTTGGTGGTCGTGGAGCCGCCGGAGTTCTTGGCGTAGGCGTTCTTCTCCTGGGTGTAGAAGAGCGCCATCGCGTTGCCGTGCGGGTCGACCACGTAGTCGAGGTTCCAGCGCCAGCCCTGGTCGCGGACCGAGTCCGTGAAGGCGGTGGCGTGGCCCGGCTCGTTGGTGTGGTTGCCGTAGACCGGGACGGTGAAGGCGGAGCCGGTCTCGGTCTTGCCGGAGGCCCAGCCGGGGAGGCGGTTCTTGCCGAACCAGTACTGGGTGCCGTCGAGCGTGGTCACCTTCCAGTACTCGTTGTCGTCGTCACCGTTGTTGGTGTCGGTGGCGGTGCCCTTGATCCGCTGGATGCGCGAGCCGTCGTCCTCGGCCGGCCGCCACACGTCCCCGGTGCCCGTCCTGACCAGCGCGGTCGAGGAGCCGTTCAGGGACATCATGGCGTTGTCCGAGCGCCAGCACAGGTCACCGGACTTGGCCGGGGCGTTGGTGCCCGTGCCGTTGTCGTCCTTGCAGGCCATGTACTGCCGCTCGATGAAGCCCATCTCCATCCGCCAGCCCTCGCCGAGCGCGGAGGGCTGGTTGTTGCTGGAGGCGGTGCGGCCGTCGATGCCGGAGGAGGAGTAGCCGAGGGCGAGCTTGGGGCTCAGGTCCCCGGGCACGGGCGGCACCTGGAGCGGGTACTCCCAGGAGAAGCCGCCCTCGTTGCCGCCCGCGCTCCAACTCCCGGACGGGGCGAGCGAGGTCGCCTTGAAGTCGCCGTTGGCCCCGTCGGGGGTGGCGGTGGCGGCCAGGACGGTGAAGGCGGCCCCCGCTGTGGGCATACGTTCCGCAAGGGCGGAAGGGGTGGGCACAGCGGACCCACGGCGTGCAGCCGCTCCACCCGCACCAGCCACAGCGGCGTCCGGCGCCACATCGATCTCGGCCGTCAGCTTGCCCGTCATCGCGTCGTTGTGCGAAGCCAGCGGCGTCACCCCCCGGCACTCCGCCTTCTCGGGCGTCGTCAGCGCACACGCGGGCAGCCGCACGAGCCGCAGCCGGGTCGCCCAGTCCGCCCCGTAGGCCCCCCGGAAGGCGGTGTAGTCGAGCTGTACGGAGGCGCGGCCCGCCGTGGTCCCGCGGTCGTCACGGGCGACGCCGAGCACGACCCCGTCCAGGCCCAGACGGTCGGCCGCCCTGCGGTCCCCCATCCGTACCCGCACCTTGGCGGGCGCCCCGGCCGCGGCCGGACCCGCGGCGGAGGCGGCGCCCTTGGCCGCCTTCGGCGCGAGCGGCGCGATCCCGACCGGGCTGCCCGGTGCGGCCGCGTGACGCGATCCGGCCACGCTGCGGCCCGCCGCGCTCTTTGCCAACGCATCGGGTGCGACCCGGCTCAGGTCGACCTCGCTGTCCCCGGCCGCGGGCCAGGTCACCTTCGGCGCCCGCCAGGGCCGCTTCGCGGTCTCGCTCGTGGCGGCCGAACCGCCCTTGCCCAGCTCGGAGCCGGTAACGGAGGCCGTTTTCTGCACCGAACGCAGGGAGAAGTCGACCTTTCCCGCCGCCGCCGCGACGCTCGGCAGCAGCGTGACCAGCACCGCGCTCGCCGTGAGCGCGCCGAGCGCCGCCGTGGCGCGTCGGCGTCTGGCTCCTCCCGAGTCCTCGTCGTATCTCAAAGTCCCCGCCCGTGAACGACTCACTGGAAGTCTCCAACTCTCCGTATTCAGCTCAAAAGGCGCCCCAAGTCGGGGGCGCCTCGGGGAACTTAACACCATGGAATTTCTGGGCGGAAGAACAATTCGTACGCTGAACACCGCAGTTGAGGGGGGAGGTAACGAGAGGAGAACGATCCCCGAAACATACGCACGCAAAGGCCCTGCCAAGGGTGCGAACAGGCCAGTTCGGACGTTATTCCGGCGTTACGCTCCCGCTCTGCAAGCAGCATTAACTGATACGAGGGTGGGGTTTGGTGAGGGGACATCACATGCGCCGCGGCAGACGGCTGCCGGCCGCGCTGATGGCAGCCGCGCTCGGCGCGGGGGGCCTTGCTCAACTGGCCGCGGCACACGCGGCATTTGCGGACGAGATCACCGGCAGCGGTACGCAGAGCCGGACAAGTGCACATGGAATCAATGATTCCGCGGCCGAAATCAACACTTCCGGAATTACTGGCTCCGGAAGCTCCACTTCCGGAGCCGGTAATTCCGGCAATCGGGTGTCCGCCGCCGAGGCCGAGGCCCGCGCCCAGGCGAAGCGGACCGGCCGCCAAATCGAGATCCTGGACCGCCGCGACGAGATGTCACAGGTGCTGGCCAACCCGGACGGGTCGCTCACCATGCGCCAGTACGTCCGCCCCGCCTTCGCCCGGGTCGGCGGCGCCTGGCGCGCGGCCGACGCCACGCTGAAGCAGGGCGCCGACGGCCGGTACGCCCCGGCCGCCGCCACCTTCGGCATCTCCTTCTCCGGCGGCGGCACCGGCCCGCTCGCCACGATGACCAAGGACGGCAGGGCCCTCTCGGTCTCCTGGCCGGACGCGCTGCCGCAGCCCCGCGTCGAGGGCGACACGGCCCTCTACCCCGAGGTGCTGCCCGGCGTCGACCTCACCCTGCGCGCCGACGTCGACGGCTTCGCCCAGCACCTGGTCGTCAAGGACCGCGAGGCCGCCGCCAATCCGCGCCTGACCGAGCTCTCGCTCGCCCTGCGCCTGGCGGGCGCGCGCCTGAAGGCCGACGCCCGGGGCAATCTGACGGCCACCGACACCCGCTCCGGCGCCCGGCTCTTCACCGCCCCCGCGCCCACCATGTGGGACTCCTCGCACCTGCCGAAGCAGGCGGCCGCCCGGCTGGCCCGCGGCGCGCGCCCGGCCGCCGAGACCGGGCCCCCCGCGCTCGTCCCGATGGGCACCGAGGTCGACGGGGACCACCTGCGGATCACTCCGGACGCGGCGATGCTGAAGGACCCGAAGACGGTCTTCCCGGTCGTCATCGACCCCGTCTTCTCCGGCGGCGGCCGCAACAACTGGGCGATGGCGTACAAGCAGGCGGGCAACTCCACGATCGCCAACACCGCGTACTGGAACGGCGGCACCTTCAGCGACAAGATCGCGCGCCTGGGCCACGAGACGTCGACGAACGGCACCGCCCGCTCGTACTTCCAGCTGAACACCAAGGGCCTGGCCGGATCGAAGATCATCTCGGCCACCTTCAACGTCTTCAACAGCTACTCCTGGTCCTGCACCAAGACCCCGGTCGAGCTGGGCCTGACCGGCCCCATCTCCACCGCGACCACCTGGAACAACCAGCCCGCCTGGAAGCAGACCCTCCAGGAGAAGACGTTCGCGCACGGCTGGTCCTCGACCCAGTGCGCCGCGGCCGGCGAGGACTTCGACGCCGCCGCGATCAAGACCGCGGTGCAGGCCGTCGCGGACAGCGGCGCCACCGACATGACCCTCGGCCTGCGCTCGCGCGCCGACTTCGAGGGCAACGAGCAGAGCTGGAAGAAGTTCCAGAACGACCCCAGCCTGGAGATCACCTACAACTCGCCGCCCAAGGTGGACTCCTCGGGCGCCTTCCAGGGCTCCTGGGCGCCCGGCGCCGACGGCCTGCTGCCGATCGCCTGCTCCACCGACCCGGCCGCCTTCCCCGTCGTCGGCAACGACGGCCTCACCCTCACCGCGAAAATCTCCGACCCGGAGGGCGGCCAGATCACCGGCGCCTTCCAGCTCAAGGACTACGACACCGGCGCGGTCATCGCCTCGCCCACCTCGACCGTGACCGCGGGCGGCACCGCCCAGGCCCGGATCGACGCCTCCCTGCTCGCCACCGGCAAGCGCTACACCTGGACCGTCCAGTCCCGTGACGGCCTGGACACCTCGGCGTGGACCACGGCCTGCGGGCTCGGCGTGGACAAGGACGCGCCCGCCCAGCCCACCGTGGCCGCCACCGACGGGCACGCGCTGGACGTGGCGGAGGTGCCCGCGCGCACCGACCGTAGGCTCAGGTTCGCCTCCACCGACCAGGGCGGCGTGGACGGCTTCTGCTACTCGCTCAACCAGCCCCTGTCGGTCTCCGGCCTGCGGTGCCCGAGCGGTACGTATGTGAAGGCGGCCGCCGACGGCACCGCCACGGTGACCGTGAAGCCCAGCCTGTGGCCCAACAACCGGCTGCACGTCCAGGCGTACGACAAGGCGGGCAACTCCTCCGCCTACGGCGGCGGTTCGGCGCCCACCGACACCACCCTGATCGCCACCGACCGGCCCGCGTTCGTGCACGACGCGGCCGGGCGGGTCCACGGAGACCTGCCGGGCGACCTCGACGGCGACGGACAGGTCGACCTGCTGGCCACCGCCTCCGACGGCACCCTGCGGCTGCTGAGCGGCCAGGGCGACGGCACCCTGAAGGCGCCGCGCACCCTCGCCTCGGGCGGCTGGAACGGTGTGCGCGTGGCCCACCGCGGCGACTTCATCGCCGCCACCGACGGCCAGACCATGGACGGGTACGAGGACTTCTTCGTCAAGGTCGGCAACAAGCTCTACCTGTACCCGGGCGACGGCAACGGGATGCCGCTCACCACCCAACGCAAGGAGCTGCTGCGGCCCACCGGCAAGGACAACGGCCCGCTGACCGGTCCCGGCGGCCTCTGCCTGGACGTGAAGTCCGCGAGCAGCACCAACGGCACCCCGCTCCAGATCTACACCTGCAACGCCACCGCCGCCCAGGACTTCCAGCTCACCGGGGGAGCCCTGAAGGTGCTCGGCAAGTGCGCGGCGGTCGCGGGCACCGACCTCGCCTCCGCGGTCCAGCTCGCCGACTGCGACGGCAGCCCGGCCCAGCAGTGGCTCGACCGCGGTGACGGCTCCCTGCTCAACCAGGGCTCGGGACGCTGCCTGGACACGGCGGCCGGCGCGGTCGTCAAGAGCACCCCGGTGCAGATCCTGAACTGCCGTACCACCGCCACCCAGGACTGGGTGGTTCCCGGCACCTGGGCGGGCACCGGCCAGATCCTCACCCCGCGCGACGCCGACGGCATGCCCGGCTCCGACCTCATCGTCCAGGAGGGCGAGGGGATGTGGCTGTACTCCGGCACCGCCGAGGGCCCGCTCGCGGCCGAGCCCGGCTCGTACAAGCTGCTCCCCGCCAAGCAGTTCGGCTTCACCTCCTGGGACCGCTTCGACTTCACCTCGCCCGGTGACGTCAACGGCGACGGCATCCCCGACCTGCTCGGCCGCCACATCACCACGGACCCGGCCCACGCCGACTACGGCAAGCTGTACCTGTACCCGGGCACCCGCGCCACGGACACCTCGGGCAACTCCACGTACGGCGTCGGCGCCCGCACGGTCTACGGCCCGAACTCCTGGCAGTCGACGAACATCCCGTTCTTCGCGGGCGCGGGCAACGCGCAGGGCACGGTCGTGGACACTGGCACGTACCTGAAGTTCGAGCCCACGGCGGGCCAGGAGACCCCCGACTTCTGGGCGGTCTTCAAGGCGGCCCCCGGCGGCCTGCGCTTCTACCCCGGCACCCCGACGACGCACGGCACGTCGACGGTCGTGGGGGACGCGGCGCTGGTGCAGAACGTGGTGGGCCTGTTCTGACCCCCCACACCCCCTGAAACGCGACAGCGCCCGCCCCCGGAGAAAGGGGGGCGGGCGCTGCCGCGTCGGCACACCGCACCGGGGCCCCCGCGTCCTCACCGCCCCGGCCCCCAGCGCTCCCCCCGCATCAGCCTGTCCAGCCCCATCCAGGCGAAGTTCATCAGCGTCGCCGCCGCCTCCTTCGCCGAGGCGTCCTCCGTCTCGTTGGCCCAGCCCGCCAGGGACTCCGCCGCGCCCACCAGGGCCTCGGCCAGGGCCGCCACGTCGTGGGCGGCCAGGTCGGGGGTGTCGTGGGCCTCCCGGGCCGCGGCGCCTATCAGGGCCGTCACGAACGCCACGATCTCCTCGCGCATCACCGCGACCTCGGCGGCGAACGGCTCGCCGTGGGTGCGGGCCTGGCGGTGCAGGACCGCCCAGCCGTCCGGGTGTTCGGCGGTGTGGCGGAAGAAGGCCCGCAGCCCGGCCCACAGCTGGGCGTCGGGGGGCAGGCCGGGCTCGGTGCCGGCGCGTACCGCGTCCACGAGGGCACGCGCCTCGCGCCGGATCACGGCGGTGAAGAGGTCTTCCTTGGAGTTGAGGTAGAGATAGACCAGCGGCTTGGAGACCCCGGCCAGCTCGGCGATCTCGTCCATGGAGGCGGCCCGGTACCCGAGCCGCGCGAAGGTCCGTACGGCCGCGTCCAGCATCTGCCGCTCGCGCACGGCCCGCGGCATCCGCCGGCCCCTGCCCGAACCCGCGTCCCCATCCGCACCCATCAGTCCGCATCCTCCCGGGCCGCCGTCCTGCTCCCGGGCAAGGGTACGTGCGGGGCGGCTACTGGACCGCGCCGTCCTCCTGGCTGCGGTTGGCCTCCAGGCGGGCCTTGGCCGACTCCACCTTGGTGACGATCTGCGCGGACATCTCGTCGCGCTGCTTGCGCAGCAGCACGAAGCTGAGCGGCGCGGAGAGGACCAGCGCCAGCAGCACGACCCAGATGGCGTTGGCGTCGCCGAGACCCGAGGGCACGATCTCGAAGTGCACCAGCAGGGCGACGAACACCAGACAGGCGACGAAGACGGCGACGCGCATCGCGGTGTACCGGACGGTGGCGCTCGGCTTGGCGATGTTCACGGCTGACCTTCTCTCTCGTACGGCGACCCTGCCCGACCAGTGAAGCACGTCCGGTATTCGATCAATTCAGCGGGAGCAGCATGGTGATGTCGTCGCGATCGTCCCCGTCCGCGACCCGGATCGCGTCCGGCACCCGGCCAACCTCCTTGTAGCCGCAGGAGGTGTAGAAGCGCTCCAGGCCCAGACCGCCCCGGCAGGTCAGGCGGACCGCCTCGATCCCGTCCAGCGAGCGGGCGGCGCCGGCCAGCGCCGCCATGAGGTCGCGGCCGTGGCCGCGGCCCTGGTGGGCGGGGTGCACCATGACGGTGTACGCCCAGATCCAGTGCCGCATCAGCCGGTGCGTGTTGTGCACCAGGAACGCGGCCGCGGCGACGGCCCCGTCCTCGTCGAGACCGACGAGCAGCCGTATGCGGCCCTCGGACATCCCGACGAGGTGGCGCACCAGCTCGGCCCGGACGTCCTCGACGTCCACCGGAGGCACGAACCCGACCGCGCCCCCGGCCTGTGACACGTCCACCCACAGCGCGAGGACGCCCTCGCGCAGCTCGCGGGTGAGGGGTGGGTCGAGTGTGAACGTCAGCGCCACGGAGTCAGATCCGCATCGCCTGGGGCGACTCGCGCAGCGCCGGGTCCGGCCCGTCGTACTCGCGGATGATCTCGTAGCGGGTGTTGCGCTCCACCGGGCGGAACCCGGCCTCGCGGATCAGGTCGAGGAGGTCGTCACGGGTCAGCTTGTTGGGCGTGCCGTAGTTGTCCGCGTCGTGCGTGATCTTGTACTCGACGACCGAGCCGTCCATGTCGTCCGCGCCGAACTGGAGCGCGAGCTGGGTGGTCTGGACGCCGTGCATGACCCAGAAGCACTTCACGTGCGGCACGTTGTCGAAGAGCAGCCGCGAGACGGCGAAGGTCTTCAGGGCCTCCGCGCCGGTCGCCATCGTGGTGCGCGCCTGGAGCCTGTTGCGGACCTTGCCGTCCTGCATGTCCACGAAGTCGTGCTGGTAGCGCAGCGGGATGAAGACCTGGAAGCCGCCGGTCTCGTCCTGGAGCTCACGCAGCCGCAGCACGTGGTCGACCCGGTGCCGGGGCTCCTCGATGTGCCCGTACAGCATCGTCGCCGGGGTCTTGAGACCCTTCTCGTGGGCGAGCCGGTGGATGCGCGACCAGTCCTCCCAGTGGGTGTCGTGGTCGACGATGTGCTGCCGGACCTCCCAGTCGAAGATCTCCGCGCCGCCGCCGGTGAGCGATTCGAGGCCCGCCTCGATCAGCTCGTCGAGGATCTCGGACGCGGTCAGCCCCGAGATCGTCTCGAAGTGGTGGATCTCCGTCGCCGTGAACGCCTTGAGGCCGACGTCCGGCAGGGCCTCCTTGAGGGCCTTGAGCGACCGCGGGTAGTAGCGCCAGGGCAGCGTCGGGTGGAGCCCGTTGACGATGTGCAGCTCGGTGAGGTTCTCGCTCTCCATCGCCTTGGCGAGGCGGACGGCCTCCTCGATGCGCATCGTGTACGCGTCCTTCTCGCCCGGCTTGCGCTGGAACGAGCAGTACGCGCAGGACGCGGTGCACACGTTCGTCATGTTGAGGTGGCGGTTGACGTTGAAGTGGACGACGTCACCGTTCTTGCGGGTGCGCACCTCGTGCGCGAGGCCGCCGAGCCAGGTCAGGTCGTCCGACTCGTAGAGCGCGACGCCGTCCTCGCGGGACAGCCGCTCGCCGGCCCGGACCTTCGCCTCCAGCTCGCGCTTGAAGCCCACATCCGTGATCGATGCGGTCATGCGGCGGCCTCCCAATGTCTTGCGTACAAAACCACCACCACGGTACGCCCCCCTCTATTCGGGCAGCTCTCCGACCCGGTTCTCCCACTTGGTGGAGAGCACGATGGTCGTACGGGTGCGCGAGACGCCCTTGGTGGAGCCCAGGCGCCGGATGGTCTTCTCCAGGCCGTCCACGTCGGATGCGCGGATCTTGAGCATGTACGAGTCGTCGCCGGCGATGAACCAGCAGTCCTCGATCTCCTCCAGGTCGCGCAGCCGGCGGGCGACGTCCTCGTGGTCGGCCGCGTCGGAGAGCGAGATGCCGATGAGGGCGGTCACGCCGAGACCGAGCGAGGCGGCGTTGACGGTGGCGCGGTAGCCGGTGATGACGCCCGCCGCCTCCAGGCGGTTGATGCGGTCGGTGACGCTGGGCCCGGAGAGACCGACGAGCCGGCCGAGTTCGGCGTACGAGGCCCTGCCGTTCTCCCGCAGAGCCTGGATGAGCTGCCTGTCCACGGCGTCCATATGCCTGAAGCCTTCCATTATTCAGCAATACCGCGAGTTTATGGATAAATCTAAGGCATGCAGGGTCGACACCCTGCGAAACATTGAGCACGACGTGCGAGTACGCCGTCCGGCAGCGCTAGCCGGGACGAGAGCCTCCCCCGAGTTCCCCCTCCCACCGCCGGTACAGGCCGTGCGGCACTCCGGCCGCGTCCAGCACCCGCCCGGCGACGAAGTCCACCAGGTCCTGGATGTGCGTCGCCCCCGCGTAGAACGCCGGTGAGGCGGGCAGCACCACGGCTCCCGCCTCGTCCAGCGTCACCAGATGCCGGAGGGTCTGCCCGTTCAGGGGCGTCTCGCGCACCGCGACCACCAGCGGGCGCCGCTCCTTGAGCGTCACGCTCGCGGCCCGCTGCAACAGGTCCTTCGACAGCCCCAGCGCCACCCCCGCCACACACGCCGTACTGGCCGGCACGATCAGCATCCCCCGGACCGGATACGAGCCGGACGACGGCCCCGCACCGAGGTCCCCGGCGCTCCAGTGCCGCACCCGCTCCAGCGACGCCTCGTCCACGCCGAAGGTCCCGGGCTTGCCGTCCGCGCCCCGCGCCAGCCATGCCGCGAGGTCCTCGCGCCAGTGCGCGTCACGGAAGGCGATCCCCGTCTCGTCGAGCAGGGTGAGTCGCGAGGCCCGCGAGACCACCAGGTCCACGCTCTCCCCCGCCGCGAGCAGCCCGCGCAGCACGGCCGCCGCGTACGGCGTCCCGGACGCGCCGGAGACCCCGACGACCCAGGGCGTGCGCGGCCGCGGCGCCTCTCGCTGACTGTGTACGTTCACCTGCTCCACGCGTCCGAGCCTATCCGGCCACCCGGGGGCGGGAACCGTCACACCGAGAGCCCGCGCACCAGCAGATCGAGGAGCGCGCAGACGAAGAGCGAGATCCCGATGAAACCGTTGGTGGTGAAGAACGCCCGGTTGAGTCGGGACAGGTCGTGCGGCTTGACGATCGTGTGCTCGTAGACGAACGCCCCGGCCACGATCACCAGCCCGGTCCAGAAGAACACCCCGGCGCCGGTGGCCAGCGCGTACCAGACGAGCAGCGCCGTGGTGACGGCGTGGCAGGCGCGCGCGCCCCGGATCGCGTTCGGCACGCCGAACCGGGCGGGCACCGACAGCACGCCGCACTCGCGGTCGGACTCCACGTCCTGGCAGGCGTAGATCAGGTCGAAGCCGCCGATCCAGACGCCGACCGCGAGACCCAGGACCACCGCGTGCCACGACCACTCCCCGGTGATCGCGAGCCAGCCGCCCACCGGCCCCATGGCCTGGGCGAGGCCGAGGATCGCCTGCGGGAAGTTGGTGAACCTCTTGCCGTACGGATAGACCACCATCGGGATCACCGCGATGGGCGCGAGGGCCAGGCAGAGCGGGTTGAGCAGTCCGGCGGCGCCCAGGAAGACGACCAGCGCGATCAGCGCGCCGGTCCAGGCCGAGCGCACCGACACGGCGCCGGTGACCAGTTCCCGCTGGGCCGTGCGCGGATTGCGGGCGTCGAGCTCGCGGTCGATGATCCGGTTGCAGGCCATCGCGAAGGTGCGCAGCCCCACCATGGCGACGGTGACCAGCAGCAGCTTGATCCAGTGGATGTCCCCGTCCAGGCGGAACATGGCGGTCAGGGCGGCGATGTAGGCGAAGGGCAGCGCGAAGACCGAGTGCTCGATCATGACCAGCCGCAGGAAGGCCCTGGTCCGGCCGGGCTGAGGGACGGCGGCGGCGGAGGCGCTCACAGTCCGTACTCCTTCCACCGTCGGGTCACCCGATCGGCTGTCTCCGGGTCCGACTCGACCATGTGCGGCCAGCCGCCGTCGCGGGTGTAGCCCTCCTCGGGCCACTTCGCGGTCGCGTCGATGCCCGCCTTGCCGCCCCAGAACTGCTGGTACGAGGCGTGGTCGAGGTGGTCGACCGGCCCCTCGACGACGGTGAGGTCACGGGCGTAGTCGGTGTTGCCCAGCGCCCGCCAGGACACCTCGTGCAGGTTGTGCACATCGCAGTCGGCGTCCACGACCACGATCAGCTTGGTGAGCGACATCATGTGCGCCCCCCAGATCGCGTGCATCACCTTCTGCGCGTGCTTGGGGTACTTCTTCTCGATCGAGACGATCGCGCAGTTGTGGAAGCCGCCGGACTCCGGCAGGTGGTAGTCGACGATGTCCGGCACGATGACCTTCAAAAGCGGCAGGAAGAACCGCTCGGTGGCGCGGCCCAGCGGCCCGTCCTCGGTGGGCGGGCGGCCCACGACGATGGACTGGAGCAGCGGGCGCCGGCGCATGGTCACGCAGTCGATGGTGAGCGCAGGGAACGGCTCCTGCGGCGTGTAGAAGCCGGTGTGGTCGCCGAACGGGCCCTCGGGAAGCATCTCGCCGGGCTCCAGCCACCCCTCGATGACGACCTCGGCGTTGGCCGGGACCTGGAGCGGCACGGTCTTGCAGTCGACCATCTCCACGCGCTTGCCCTGGATGAACCCGGCGAGCATGTACTCGTCCATGTCGCCCGGCAGCGGCGCGGTCGAGGCGTACGTGACGGCCGGCGGGCAGCCGAAGGCGATGGCGACGGGCAGCCGCTCACCGCGCCGGGCGGCCACCGCGTAGTGGTTGCGGCTGTCCTTGTGGATCTGCCAGTGCATCCCGATGGTGCGCTTGTCGTGGCGCTGGAGGCGGTAGAGCCCGAGGTTGCGCACACCCGTCTCGGGGTGCTTGGTGTGGGTGAGGCCCAGGTTGAAGAAGGAGCCGCCGTCCTCCGGCCAGGTGAACAGCGCCGGAAGCCGGTCGAGGTCGACGTCGTCGCCGGTCAGGACCACCTCCTGGACCGGGGCGTCCTTCACCTTCTTCGGCGGGACGTGGACCATCGAGCCGAGCTTGCCGAACGCCTCGCGCACCCCGACGAAGCCGTGCGGCAGCTCGGGCTTGAGCAGCCCGCCGATCTTCTCGCTGATCTCGTCGTACGAGGCGAGGCCGAGCGCCTTCAGCAGACGCCGGTCGGTGCCGTACACGTTCATGGCCAGCGGCATGGCCGCGCCCTTGACGTTCTCGAAGAGCAGCGCGGGCCCGCCGGCCTTGTTGACGCGGTCGACGATCTCCCCGACCTCCAGGTACGGGTCGACTTCGGCCTTGATGCGGATGAGGTCGCCCTCACGCTCCAGCGCCCTCAGGAGCGAGCGAAGATCGTCATAAGCCATGGGGTCAAGTATCGGGCACCGGTTACCCTGGGCCCGTCACCGGGGCTGCCACACACCCCGCCGCCGTTCCCTGGGGGGACCACCCGAACATGCTCAGGTATCTGCCGTTCCTGCTGGTCCTGGCGCTGTGGATCTACGCCTTCATCGACTGCCTGAACACCCCGGAGGAGGAGGTCCGCGGCCTGCCGAAGGTGGTGTGGGTCATCGTGATCCTGCTCTTCGGCGAGGTGCTGCTCGGACCGGTCGCCTGGTTCTTCGCGGGCCGCCCGCGCCGCGTGGCCGGCCGCCGGGGCGGCTGGACGGCCCCGGACGACAACCCGGAATTCCTGGCGGGCCTGAACCGGCCGAAGCCGAAGGAGGACCCGGAGGGGCGGGAGTAGGTCTCCCGGAAGGGCGGAGCAGGACCCGGAGGGACGGGAGCGGGCCCCCTTCCGGCGGCGCGGGCCGGGCCTACGCGTCCGCGTACTCCTTGCGGAGCTCCGACCACCGCCCCGGTGACCACGTCGACCAGTCCTTCGGGCGCCCCCGCAGCGCCTCGCCCAGGAACTCGAAGTGGTTGTGCCAGCCCGCCAGGCAGTCCAGGCGCAGGGCGTCGTCGCCGGGGAACTCGTTGGTGAAGCGCAGCACCGTGGCCGAGGGGCCCGCGGCCTCCAGGTGGAAGCGGATCCGGCCGTGCAGGTCCACCGTGTACTCGGCGACCCGGTCGGTGTCCCAGGCCGTGACATGGCCGTGGTGGATCCCCTCCGGCCCCGCGTTCAGCCAGCGCAGCGTCACCGCGCCGCCGAGCCGGGGCTCCAGGACATCGGCCGCGCACAGCCAGCCGGGCAGGCCCTCGGGGGTGGCCACGGCCGCCCAGACCGCTTCCGGCGGGTGGGGAAGGCGCAGCTCGTAGCGGAGCAGCCAGGCGTCGTCGTGGGGCTCACTGGTGCCATGAGGGATCACATCATCCGTCATGGCACCAGTGTCACCCGAACGGGCGCGCCGCGCCCGCGCACGCCCGGTACGGGGGCTACACGCCCGCGTACGAGTGCTTGCCGTTCACGAAGATGTTGACGCCGTAGTAGTTGAAGAGCCAGCAGCCGAAGGCCAGCAGCGCCAGCGTGGCGGCCTTGCGGCCCTTCCAGCCGGCCGTGGCGCGCGCGTGCAGGTAGCAGGCGTAGGCGACCCAGGTGATGAAGGACCAGACCTCCTTGGGGTCCCAGCCCCAGTACCGGCCCCACGCGTCGCCGGCCCAGATCGCGCCCGCGATGATCGTGAACGTCCAGAGCGGGAAGACCGCCGCGTTGACCCGGTAGGCGAACTTGTCCAGCGAGGCCGCGGCGGGCAGCCGCTCCAGGACCGAGGTGGCGAAGCTGCCGGGCTTGCCGCCCTCGGCCAGCTTCGCCTCGTAGCGGTCGCGGAAGAGGTAGAGCACGGTGGCGACGGCGCCCACGTAGAAGACCGCGCCGCAGAAGATCGCGGTGGAGACGTGGATCCACAGCCAGTACGAGTGCAGGGCCGGCACCAGCTGGTCGCTGGCGGTGTAGAGGACCGTGACCGCGAGGCCGAGGTCGAGGAGGACCGAGGTGACCAGCGGCAGGCCGAGCCAGCGCACGTTCTTCTTCAGCGCCAGGAGCGTGACGTACACGCCCACGGCGACCGTGGAGAAGGTGATGTTGAACTCGTACATGTTGCCCCACGGCGCCCGCTGCACGGACAGCGCGCGGGTGAGCACCCCGCCGGCCTCGACGAGGAAGGCGAGGACCGTGAAGGACACGGCGATACGGCCGTAGAGGTCGCCCTTCACGTCGCCGGCCGCCGCGCCCGGGCCGTCCGGCACGTCACGGTTGCCGGCGGAGGAGCGGGTGACGACCTTGGGCCGCTCCAGGACGGCGGTGCCGCCGCCCTTCTTGGCGACCCGCACCTTCACCGTGCCCGCGCCGTCCTGCCCGGCGGCGTCGGCGGTCAGGGCCGCCGCGGTGCGGGCGACCTTGCTGCGACTGCCGAGGATCCACTCGGCCATGTGCGCGAAGAAGGCCAGCAGATAGACCGCCATCGCCGAATAGATCAGGTAGTTGCTGGTGTGCGCCAGGCTCTCGTTGGTCGTGGCGGCGAGGATCACTTCTCGGCCCCTTCGGCTTCGGCGGGTTCTGCCACCTGGTCCCCGGCGGGTTCAGGTGCGGGATCGGGCGCGGTCGGCGCCCGCGGGATGAGCGTGACCGCGAGATCGGCCAGCTCCTCGGGGAGCTTCGCGGACTCGCTCCGCCCAAGCCCCGCCATCTCGACGACGGTGACGCCGTCCTTACCGGGCACGGCGCGGACCCACACCCGGCGCCGCTGGATGAACAGCGATCCGGCCAGGCCCGCGATGGCCAGGACCGAGCCGGTCAGGGCCAGGTCGTTGCCCGGCTGCTGGGAGATCTGGAAGCTCGCCCACTGCTTGATGTCCTTGTCGAAGGTGATCGACCCGGCGCCCTCGGGAAGGTCCAGCGTCTCGCCCGGCAGCAGGGTCTTCTTGAGGACCTTGCCCTGGTCGTCCTTGAACGGCTTCATCTTGTCGGTGTCGAGCTGGTACACGTTCTGCGGCAGCCCGGAGTTGACCCCGAGGCTGCCGTGGTACGCGCCGACGTTGAGGACGGGGAAGTCCAGCGCCGGGAACTGGGAGAACATCGTCCCGTTGCCCTTGCCGCCGTAGGTCGGCACGAAGAACGCGGCGAAGCCGAGCTGGTCCCACTTGCCCTTGGCGTCGGTGTAGCCGTCGTACACCTTGATCGCGCCGCTGGAGGAGATGTTGTTGTCGATGGGCAGCAGCGGCACCGCGCCGTGGAAGACGACCTTGCCGCGGCCGTCCTTGACGGTGACGCTCGGCGCGTAGCCGTGGGCCAGGAGGTAGACCTTGGAGCCGTCCACCACCAGCGGCTTGTTGACCTCGATGGCCTTCTTCCGCGGCTTGCCGTCGGCGCCCTCGGAGTAGGTGACGTGCGCGGTGAACTCGCGGGCGGTGCCGCGGTTGGGCCCGCTGCGCTCGTACGTGGCGTCGAACCGGTCCAGGGTGAAGCTGAAGGGGGCCAGGTCGTCCGTCTTGAAGAGCGAGCCGGACTTGAAGTCGTCGTACTGGGTGAGGGTGTTGGAGAACCCGTCGCCCTGGACGATCAGCTTGCCGCCCTCGGACTTGAAGAGCTGGCCGACGGCGAACGCCACCAGGATCAGGATCAGCGAGACATGGAAGATCAGGTTTCCGGCCTCGCGGAGGTAGCCCTTCTCCGCGGCGACCGCGTCGCCCACCACGTGCGTACGGAAGCGGCGCTTGCGCAGCATCGCCGCCGCGGCCTCGCGCACCTGCTCGGGCTCGGCCTCGGTACGCCAGGTGGTGTACGCGGGCAGCCGGGTCAGCAGCCGGGGCGCGGCCGGCGGGCGGCCGCGCAGCTGGCCGACGAACTGCCAGGTGCGCGGGACGATGCAGCCGATCAGGGAGACGAACAGCAGGATGTAGATCGCGGAGAACCACACCGAGCTGTACACGTGGAACATGCCGAGCTTCTCGTACAGCGGAGAGATCGTGTCGTGCCGCTTCTGGAAGTCGGCGACCTTCAGCTCGTCCACATTGGTCTGCGGGATCAGCGAGCCGGGGATCGAGCCGAGGGAGAGCAGCAGCAGCAGGACGAGCGCGACCCGCATCGAGGTCAGCTGGCGCCAGAACCAGCGCACCCAGCCGAGCACACCGATGCCGACGGGGCCGTTCGAGAGGTCCTCGGCCGGAGCCGTGGAGAGCTGGGAGCCGGCCGCGCCGAGGTCCCGCTCTTCGGCGGAGCGTTCCGCCGCCGTCCGCGGCGCCTCTTCGGGGGCCGCTTCGGTCTTGCTCATGTTCAGACACCCACCTGGAAGCCGTTGGACCACACCTGCACCTGCTGGATGAGCTCCGCCCAGGCCCCGGTGAGCAGCAGCAGACCGGTCGCGATCATCATCACGCCTCCGGTGCGCATCACCCACGCGTAGTGCCGCTTCACCCAGCCGAAGGCGCCGAGGGCCTTGCGGAAGGCGACCGCCGCCAGCACGAACGGCAGTCCGAGACCGACGCAGTAGGCGACGGTCAGTATGGCCCCGCGGCCCGCGCTCGCCTGGTCCATCGCCAGGACGTTCACCGAGGTGAGCGTCGGGCCCAGACACGGCGTCCAGCCGACGCCGAAGAGCGCGCCCAGCACCGGCGCCCCCGCGAGCCCGGTCACCGGCCGCTTGTGGAACCGGAACTCGCGCTGGGTGAGCCAGGGCATCAGGCCCATGAAGAAGACGCCCATCAGGATCATCAGCACGCCCAGGATCTTGGAGAGCGTGCCGTTGTAGTCCTGGAGCGTCTGGCCGAAGAAGCCGAACAGGGCCCCGCCGGAGACGAAGACGGCGGTGAACCCGAGGACGAACAGGCTCGCCCCGGCGACCATCCGGCCGCGCCTGGCTTCGGCGAGGTCGGTGCCGGTGACGCCCGTCACGTAACTGAGGTAGCCGGGCACCAGCGGCAGGACGCAGGGCGAGAAGAAGGAGATCAGCCCGCCGAGCACGGCCACCGGGAGGGCCACGAGCAGGGCACCGCTGAGGACCGTGTCGTTCACGCCGGGCGTCGACTGGGCGGCGGCCAGAGCCGGGTGCGCGGCGGTCACGGTCAGGGTCGCGTCCACGACATCACTTCTCCGCGATCAGCGGGTCGATCATCTGGTGGAGCTTCTTGTCGTCGAGCGCCATCAGCGCGCGGGCCGCGATCTTCCCGTCCCGGTCGAGCACGATCGTCGAGGGGATGGCCTGCGGATTCAGGCTTCCCTTGGGGAAGCGCAGAATGAGCTTGCCGATCGGGTCGTACAGGCTCGGGTAGTCCGCCTCGAACTGCTTCTCGAACGCGACAGCCGGGCCCTTGTCCGTGTCGCGGGTGTTTATCCCCACGAACTCGACGCCCTTGGCCCGGGTCTCCTTGGCGACCTTGCTGAGGTAGGGCGCCTCGGCCCGGCAGGGCGCGCACCACGAGCCCCAGACGTTCAGCACGACGACCTTGCCCTTGAGGTCGGCGACGTCGAGCCGCTTGCCGTCGACGGTCTCGCCGGACAGCTTGGGCGCGGCGTGCCGACCGCTCTTGGCGACGGTGGAGATGCCGCCGGTGCCGGTGACGAACTTGGTGTCGCCCGAGCCGCCGGACGTACCTCCGGAGCCGCACGAGGTGAGGGTCAGCGCACCGGCGGCCGCGACTGCCGTGACCAGCAGGAAGGCGCGGCGGCGTGGAAGGGCAGGACTCACGGACATGTGAAAAGTTTCGCATGACCGTTTGGGGGATCTTGGGCACCCCCCTGGGTGCCCGTAAAGACCCTTGTCAAGGCCGCCTAAAAAGCCGCCCCGCCGCGTCCTCACGCCTGCTGGAGGAACGCGTTCCAGCCGCCCGCGGGCTTCTCGCCGACGCCCAGCGTGCGCAGCTTGGCGAGGACCTTGGGGTCCTGGACGTCGAGCCAGTCGCAGTACTGCCGGAAGGAGACCAGGCGTACGTCCTTCTTGCCGGCCATCCCCTTGAGCGCCTCCTCGACGGCGTCCATGTAGATGCCGCCGTTCCACTGCTCGAAGTGGTTGCCTATGTAGAAGGGCGCCCGGTTGGTCTCGTAGGCGCGGGTGAAGCCCTTGAGGTACGCCTGGGTGGCCTGCTTGCGCCAGCCCGGGTAGTTCGCCGGCGGCGCCTTCGTGGAGTTCTTCGACTGGTTGGCGAGGATGTTGTAGTCCATCGACAGCACCTCGAAGGAGTGCCCGGGGAACGGGATCGCCTGGAGCGGCAGGTCCCACAGGCCGTGGCGCTTGACGGGCCAGACCTGGGTGCCGCCGGGCGAGGAGGCGTCGTAGCGCCAGCCGAGCTTCTGCGCGGTGGGCAGCAGGTGGTCCTGGCCGCGCAGACAGGGGGTGCGCCCGCCGATGAGCTCGCGCTTGTAGTCGAACGGCAGCGGGGCCTCGTCGGTCCAGCCGGTGTTCGTCTTCCAGTTGGTGACGAACGACATGGCCTGGTCGGTCTCGCTCTGCCACTGGGCCGGGGTCCAGTTGGCGACGTCGCCGCGGCCGGAGCAGAAGTGCCCGTTGAAGTGCGTGCCTATCTCGTGGCCCTCGTTCCAGGCCCGGCGCACGTTGGTCAGCGTCGCCTTGACGTGGTCGTCGCTGAGGTAGCCGATGTCCGAGGCGCCGACCTTGTTGTTCGGCGGGTGGTAGAGCCGCTTCTTGGACTCGGGCAGCAGATACAGCCCGGAGAGGAAGAAGGTCATCGACGCGCCGTGGTCCTTGGCGAGGTCGAGGAAGCGCGGGAAGAGGCCGTTGCCGACCTCGCCGGCGCCGTCCCAGGAGAAGACCACGAACTGCGGCGGGGTCTGACCGGGTTCGAGGGGGACGGGCTTGGGGGGCTGGTGCGGCTGCTTGCCGGTGTCGGCGGTGGAGCCGTCGCCGATGAGCTTGACGTCCGGCTTCTTGCCGGAGCCCTGGGTGCCGTTGCCGTTCCCGGTGCCGGCCTTGCCGCTGTCCGAGCCGTCACCGCCACCGCAACCGGCCACACCGACCGCGGCCGCGGCCCCCAGTCCCAGCCCGAGCATTCCCCTTCGACTGATCCCACGCATACCGTTCGTCCCCATCGCATCGTCGTCCCCGGTGTCCACACCGGCCACAGCCCCTGTGGACATCAGATGAGATGCCCGGGGACCCACGATGGTTCCGTACAGTCGCACAAAACTTCGCAAATCGTACGCTTCGTCAATTCTGCTGCACGCAGCGCGACGAGAGGGCGGGGCGGGAAAGCGACGTTGCTCCCGCCCGTCAGCCGTCCCCCCGCGCCCCCGGATACCCAGGGGCGCGGGGAACCGCGCGACCAGCCCCCACCGGCCCCGCAGCCAGAAAACAGCCCCCGGGCCGAAGCCCTACGCCCCGAACCCCTTCGACTTCCCCTTCGCCGGCTTGGCACCCGCCAGCAGGTGCGCCGGGACCAGGTCGCGGGCGGGCTCGCTGTAGCCCACCGAGACGATCTTGTCGCCGCGGTACGTGAACGAGGTGAGCGAGGCGAGCGTGCACTGCCGCTTGCGCGGGTCGTGCCACAGCCGCCGCCGCTCCACGAACGAGCGCACGGTCCAGATCGGCAGCTGATGGCTCACCAGCACCGCCTCGTGGCCGCGGGCCGCGTCGCGGGCCGCGTCCAGGGCGCCCATCATCCGCACGACCTGCTCGACGTACGGCTCACCCCAGGACGGGCGGAACGGGTTGGTGAGGTGCTTCCAGTTCGCGGGCTTGCGCAGGGCGCCGTCGCCGACGCCGAACGTCTTGCCCTCGAAGACGTTGCCCGCCTCGATCAGCCGCGCGTCCGTGCCGAGGTCGAGCCCGTGCGCCTTGGCGATCGGGGTGGCCGTCTCCTGGGCGCGCTCCAGCGGGGACGCCGCGACGTGCGTGATGTCCCGCGCCGCCAGGTGCTCCGCGACCCGGTCGGCCATCTGCCGGCCGAGCTCGGAGAGGTGGAAACCGGAGCGGCGGCCGTAGAGCACGCCGTCGGGGTTGTGCACCTCGCCGTGGCGCATCAGGTGGACGACGGTGAACTCGCTGTCGTGGGTGCTGTCACTCATGCGGTGGCCTCCGCGGCGGCACGGGCGGCGGCGGGCAGCGCGGCCGCGACGCGCTCGATCGCGCGCTCGTCGTGGGCGGTCGAGACGAACCAGGACTCGAAGGCGGACGGCGGCAGGTAGACGCCGTTCGCCAGCATCGCGTGGAAGAACGCGGTGAAGCGGAACGCTTCCTGCTTCTTCGCGTCCTCGTAGTCGCGGACCTCGTCGGGGGTGAAGAAGACGGAGAACATGTTGCTCGCCGTCTGGAGCCGGTGGGCGACGCCCTCCTTGGTGAGCGCGTCCGTCACCAGTCCCTGGATCTCCTTCGACACCGCGTCGACCTTCTCGTACGCGGCGTCGTCGAGCAGCCGCAGCTGGGCGAGGCCCGCGGCGGTGGCGACCGGGTTCCCGGAGAGGGTGCCCGCCTGGTAGACGGGGCCGGCCGGGGCGAGGTGGGCCATCACGTCCGCGCGCCCGCCGAAGGCCGCGGCCGGGAAGCCGCCGCCCATGACCTTGCCGAAGGTCATCAGGTCCGGCTTCACGCCGTCGACGCCGTACCAGCCCGCCCTGCTGGTGCGGAAGCCGGTCATCACCTCGTCGGAGATGTAGAGCGCGCCGTTCTTGGCACAGGCTGCCTTGAGCCCCGCGTTGAAGCCCTCGGCGGGCGGGACGACGCCCATGTTGCCGGGCGATGCCTCGGTGATCACACAGGCGATCTCGCCCGGGTGGGCGTGGAAGGCCGCGTGCACCGCGTCCAGGTCGTTGTAGGGCAGGACGATCGTGTCGCCGGCCTGGGCGCCGGTGACGCCCGGGGTGTCCGGCAGGGCGAACGTGGCCAGACCGGAACCGGCGGCGGCCAGCAGCGCGTCGACATGACCGTGGTAGCAACCGGCGAACTTGATCACCTTGGCGCGGCCGGTGAAGCCGCGGGCGAGCCGGATCGCGGACATGGTCGCCTCGGTGCCGGACGACACCAGGCGGACCTGCTCGACGGGCTCGATCCGCTCGACGATCTCCTCGGCGAGCGCGACCTCGCCCTCCCCCGGCGTACCGAAGGAGGTGCCGCGCGCGACCGCGGCCTGCACGGCCCCGACCACCTCGGGGTGCGCGTGGCCGAGGATCATCGGACCCCACGAACACACCAGGTCGACGTACTCGCGCCCGTCGGCGTCGGTCAGATAGGGCCCCGTACCCGACACCATGAACCGGGGCGTACCGCCCACGGCGCGGAAGGCACGGACGGGGGAGTTCACGCCGCCGGGCGTCACAAGGGACGCGCGGTCGAATAGCGTCTGCGAAACTGGGGCGTCGTATTCGTACGGATAGCTCACACAGCCATGGTGGCAGAGGCCCGGACGTTCTTGCGGACAGGTGTTTCACCGCACCCCGGTGGGGGAGGTCACTGACACGATGATCGGGTTGCGCGGCGGGGGTCGCGCCGTCTACAAAGCAGTCGGGCTACAAGCAATCGGGTGAAAGATATGCATCGCGGTGGCGGACTGGGCGAGGGGACCGATGACCGGGGTCCCGACCGCGCCCGTCGGCGGGGACGGCACCGGCGCGACGCGGAGGAACGGGTCGAACGGATCGAACGCATCGACCGCGTCACGGTTCCGGGAAACGGGAGTGGCCGAGTGGGGGTGACCTACAAGTACTTCGGCGCGCCCGACGGAGCCACCGCGGCCCGGGTGCCCATCTCGATGCGCCCCGAGGAGCTCGGCGGCGACGAGCTCGGCATGGGCGGCATGTTCACCAAGATCAAGCCGGAGACGGTGGCGGCGATGGTCCTCACGGGCATCCAGGGCATACCGCTGCACAAGGTCCCCCCGCTGGAACTCGTCGTCCTCCACCCCGACTACGCGGTGGTCAAGCTCCCGATGACGGTGGTGGACCCGCTGCGGGGCGTCGGCGAGGAGACGGTGGGCGCGGCGGCCTTCATCTGGTCCACGGTCCCCGACCGCGGCGGCCCACGCGACGCCTTCAACGTCTACCAGCTGCTCCACGAGTGGCAGGACTTCTCGGTACGGCTCCATGAGGCGGGGCATCAGCCTTATTGCCTGGTGTGGCCGTGAGCGGCACCGCCGGCCCCCGCTAGTCCCTCTTTCGCATGCCGTACGGCGCCGGGCGCCGTGCGCGCACCGCTTCCGCATGCCCCGGAGACTCCCCTGGAGCTTCCTCCACCCGTGGCCGCATCTGCGCCGTAGGTAGCCCCAAAGCCCCTGTATCCGCGGCCTGAACTGGCCTATCTTGTCGCACATGCAGTCCTACACGATCGGCCGGGCCGCCCGTCTGCTCGGGGTCAGTCCCGACACCGCCCGGCGCTGGGCGGACGCCGGGCGCCTCGCCACCCACCGCGACGAGAGCGGTCGCCGGCTCATCGACGGCCGCGACCTGGCCGCGTTCTCCGTCGAGGTCGCCCAGAGCGGCACCGACGAGGACGACGCCCCGTACACCTCCGCCCGCAACGCCTTCCCCGGCATCGTCACCGCCGTGAAGCTCGGCGACGTCGCCGCCCAGGTCGAGATCCAGGCCGGGCCCCACCGGCTGGTCTCGCTGCTCACCCGGGAGGCCGTCGAGGAGCTGGGGCTGGAGGTCGGCGTGGAGGCCACCGCCCGCGTGAAGTCGACCAGCGTGCACATCGACCGCGTCTAGCCACCCGCTCGTACGCGCCCGCGCGTCCGTGCACATCCGCCGAAATCCCCGCACGTCCGTCTCCCAGCGGCGTCGCCGTCACCGGCGCGGCTCGACACCGAAGGAGTTCGTCCCATGGCCCCCTTCCGCACCCGCCGCCGGGCCGCGGCCGCCGTCCTCGCCGCCGCCCTGCTCGTCCCCCTCGCCGCCTGCGGCAAGGACGACGGCAAGAGTGATTCCGGCGCCGCCGAGACGTCCGCGGTGAAGCTGACCGTCCTCACCGCCGCCTCGCTCACCGACGTGTTCAAGCAGGCGGGCGCCGCGTACGAGAAGGAGCACCCGGGCACCCGCGTGACCTTCTCCTTCGCCGGGTCGCAGGAGCTCGCCGCCCAGGTCAGGCAGGGCGCCCCCGCCGACGCCCTGGTCACCGCCGACACCAGGACCATGGACGGCCTCAAGGCGGACACCGGCGCCCCGACCGTCATCGCCAGGAACCGGCTCGTGATCGCGACCGGCAAGGGCAACCCGAAGAAGATCGGCGCGCTGAAAGACCTGGCCGACACCGGGCTGAAGGTCGTGCTCGCGGCGCCCGAGGTGCCGGTCGGGCGCTACAGCGAGAAGGTCCTGAAGGCACAGAGGATCACGGTCAGGCCGGTCTCGCAGGAGCCGAACGTCCGGGCCGTCCTGACCAAGGTCGAGCTCGGCGAGGCCGACGCGGGCATCGTCTACCGCACGGACGCGGTCTCCGCCTCGGCCTCCGGCAAGGTCGACGCCGTGGAGATCCCGGACGCCCAGAACGCGGTCGCCCAGTACCCGGCCGCCACCTTGAAGTCCACCCGGAACGCCACCGCGGCAGACGCCTTCGTGCGGTGGCTCAGCGGCCCGGAGGCGCGGAAGATCCTTGGGGACGCGGGCTTCCAGAAGCCGTGACGCCCGCGCCGGGGCAGCCCGTCGCGCGCGGGGGGCGCGACGCGCGGCCCCGCACCACCCCCGGCCCCGCCCCCGAACCCAGGAATCCGCCATCGCCATGAAGAGCAGCAGCCGGCCGCACCGCTGGAGCAGAGGCGCCCGCCCCGGCGGGCTGCGCGCCCCCGTGACGCTCCTGGTGCCCGCGCTGCTCGCCGTGGCGTTCCTGCTGCTGCCGCTCGTCGGCGTCCTGGCCCGTACCTCCTGGAGCGACCTCGGTACGCATCTGGGCAGCCCGGGCGTCACCGAGGCGCTGCGGCTGTCGCTGCTCGTCTCGTTCTGGGCGCTCGGCCTGTCCCTCGTGCTCGGGGTGCCGCTCGCGTGGCTCCTCGCGCGCGTGGACTTCCCCGGCAAGTCGCTGGTGCGCTCGCTGGTGCTGCTGCCGATGGTGCTGCCGCCGACCGTCGGCGGGGTGGCGCTGCTGCTCTCCTTCGGGCGGCGCGGGCTGCTCGGGCCATGGCTGGAGGACACGTTCGGCATCACGCTGCCCTTCCACACCTCCGGCGCGGTGGTGGCCGCCACCTTCGTGGCCATGCCGTTCCTCGTCATCAGCCTGGAGGGCGCGCTCGTCGGCCTCCGCCCCGGCTACGAGGAGACGGCGGCCTCGCTCGGCGCCTCCCCGTTCCGGGTCTTCCTCACCGTCACCCTGCCGATGGTCGCGCCCGGTCTGGCGGCCGGAGCCGCGCTGACGTGGGCGCGCGCGCTGGGCGAGTTCGGCGCCACGATCACCTTCGCGGGCAACCTCCCCGGCACCACCCAGACCCTGCCCCTCCAGGTGTATCTGCTGCTCCAGAACTCCCCCGAGGCCGCGACCTCCGTCTCCCTGCTGCTCCTCGCGATCGCGATGGCGGTACTGGTCGCGCTGCGGGGCCGCTGGACGGGCGGGGGGACCCGTTCCGGGGCCGTCCGTTCCGTCGGCGTCCCCTCCGCTTCCGTGCCTCCCGCCTCCGTACGGAGTGGCGACGGGGACCGGGCGGATGCTGACCCCTACGCGTACGAGCCCGAGCAGCCCGTGACCGCCGCCGCCCCCGCGTCCCCGGGCCCCTCGGCGACGTGGCCGCTGCACGCCGAGATCACCGGGTTCACCGCGCTGACCCTGGACGCCGCGCCCGGCACCACCATCGCCGTCGTCGGCGAGAACGGCGCGGGCAAGACCACCCTCCTGCGCGC
The DNA here is from genome assembly GCF_040629815.1 of Streptomyces sp. NPDC005878. Classification (NCBI taxonomy): domain Bacteria; kingdom Bacillati; phylum Actinomycetota; class Actinomycetes; order Kitasatosporales; family Streptomycetaceae; genus Streptomyces; species Streptomyces sp. NPDC005878. Next base: position 43,486 of record NZ_JBEXWK010000026.1, on the reverse strand, counting down.
CCTGCTCGGCCTGACGCCACGCGCGCGTGCCGCACTGCGCCTGGGCGACCAGGACGTCACCGGCCTCCCCCCGCACCGGCGCGGGGTCGCCTGGGTGCCGCAGGACGGGGCGCTGTTCCCGCACCTGACGGCCCTCGCCAACACGGCGTACGGGCTGCGCGCCCAGGGCGTCGCGCGCGCCGAGGCCCGGCGGCAGGCGCAGGCGTGGCTCGACCGGCTCGGTGTGGGCCGCCTCGCCCACCGCAGGCCGGGCCAGCTCTCCGGGGGCCAGGCCCAGCGGGTCGCGTTGGCCCGCGCACTAGCGGCCCGGCCCCGCCTGCTCCTGCTCGACGAGCCGCTCGCGGCCCTCGACCAGACGACCCGCGCCCACGTCCGGCACACCCTGCGCACCCATCTCGACGGCTTCGGCGGGGTCTGTCTGATCGTCACCCACGATCCGGTCGAGGCGGTGTCGTTGGCGGACCGCGTCCTCGTCCTGGAGGCCGGCCGCGCCCTCCAGGACGCGCCGCCCGCCGAGGTGACCCGCCATCCCCGCTCGCCGTGGGTGGCACGGATGCTGGGCCGCAACGCCTGGCCGGGCGAGGCCGGGGCGGACGGTCTCACGCTGCCCGGCGGCGGCCGGATCGTGGCGGCCGAGCAGCTGCCCGCCGGCAGCCGCGCGTTGGCGATCATCGCTCCGGAGTCGGTCTCGGTCCACCGCGACCGGCCGAGCGGCAGCCCCCGCAACACCTGGCCCGGCACGGTCCGCGAGATCACCGCGTCCGGCAGCCGGCTGCGCGTCCTGATCGGCTCGCCGGAGGCCCCCGACCTGGTCGCGGAGATCACCCCGCAGGCGGCGGCCGAGCTGCGGCTGGCGGAGGGCGTGGCGGTCTGGTCGAGCGTGAAGGCGACCGAGGTCACCCTCGTCCCGCTCTAGCCCGCGGACGGCAGGGCCCCGGCCCGGCTCAGCGGCGGTGTCAGTGGCCGCCCCTGGACAGGCCGCCTGCCCCCGGGCCCCAGGACAAGGCACCCCCGACCCCCTGTCGGACCCACCACCTACAGTCGTTTCATGGACACCCCCCTCTCCCCCATCACCCTCACCCCCTGGTCCCCCGACGACCTCCCCCTCCTCCACCACTCCAACTCCCCCGCCATGACCGCCCACACCGGCGGCCCGGAGGACGAGGAGAAGCTGACGGCCCGCCAGCAGCGGTACGTCGCGCTCAGCGCGCGCGACGCCACCGAGGGCCGCATGTTCCGGATCTCGCTCAAGGAGAGCGGCGAGGCGGTCGGGTCCATCGGCTACTGGCCGCGCGCGTGGCAGGGCAAGGAGGTCTACGAGACGGGGTACGGGATCCTGCCCGAGTTCCAGGGGCGCGGGCTCGCCCTGGCCGCCCTGGTGGCCGTGGCCCAGGCCGCCCGCGAGGCCGGCGGCCCGAGGGAGCTGCACGCGTACCCCTCCGTCGACAACGCCGCCTCGAACGGCGTCCTGCGCAGGGCGGGCTTCCATCTCCTGGGGGAGGTCGAGTTCGAGTACCCGCCGGGCCACCTGATGAGGTCCCAGGACTGGTGCCTGGACCTGGCGGCGCCCCGCGCGTAGAACGACGCCCCGGGCGTACTGCGACACCGCGCGCGTAACGCGTAAAGCGACGCCGCGCGCGTAAGCCACTCCGCGCGCGTGAAGCGGCGCCCCGTGCACGGAGCAGCGCCGCGCGCACGGAGCAGCGCCGCGCGTCCCTCAGCCCAGCTTCTTGTCGAAGTTGAACGCCGTGACCGCCATCCGCTCCCGGAAGTAGAAGCGGTGCGCGTCCGTCCGGTGCGTCCCGGAGTCCAGGTTCAGGGACGTGCAGCCGGCGGCGCGCGCGATCGCCTCCAGATGGGCGAGGAGCGCGTGGCCGACCCCCTGTGAGCGCGCCGCCTCGGCCGTCACGAGGTCGTCCACGTACAGCTTGCGCACCGCGACCGTGGTGGCGACGATCCGCCATCCGGCCGCGCCCACGCACACCCCGCCCTCGCTCCTGCCCTTGTCCTCGCCGTTCGCCGGGGAGTACGCGGCGGAGAAGCGCAGCCCCTGCCCGTACCCCTCGGCGTAGATCTCGCGGAACAGGTCCTCCGTGAGGTGCGGGCGCAGTTCACGCAGGACCGGCAGCAGGTCGTCCGTCAGGCGCGGATCGCCGGGCTCAAGGTCGATGATCTCCATCAGGGCACTGTAGGCACCCCGGCTGCCCGGGCGGCCGACGCCGCCCGGGGCGCCCGCACGGAGTCGTCGGCGACCGGGCCACGCACCCATGATCGGCTCTTGTCCCCGCCGCCCGGCACGTCCTAGAGTCCTAGCGGCCTCAGGGGATCCGTACGCACAGCCAAGAGTCGAACACCGGCCAGTCCAGGGGGATTCCGTGCTGCTTGCCCAGATCAGCGATCTGCATCTCGACGGGGGCGCGCGAGCCGCGGAGCGCGCCGCGCGGGTCGTCACGTACATCAACGCGATGGCACGCCGTCCGGACGCCGTCCTCGTCACCGGCGACATCGCGGACCACGGCACCGCGGCCGAGTACGCCGAGGCGGCCGAGCTGCTCGCCCGTATCGAAGCGCCGGTCCTGACCTGCCCCGGCAACCACGACGACCGCGCCGCGTACCGCAAGGGCCTGCTCGACCTGCCGGGCGGACCGGGCGGCACGACCCAGGACCCGTACGCGCCGGTCAACCGTCTGCACCGGGTGGGCGGTTACGCGATCCTGATGTGCGACTCGACGATCCCCGGCGAGGACGGGGGCGTCCTGGAGGACACCACCCTGGAGTGGATCGCCCGGACGCTCGACGGGCTCGGCGACACCCCGGCGCTGATCGCCTTCCACCACCCGCCGACCGTGATCCACCACGAGTACCTGGACTCGATCAACCTCGGCAACGCGGACCGGCTGGCCGAGCTCCTGGCGGGGCACACCCGAGCCCACGACGACGCGCCCGCCACACCTGCCGCGCCCCCCGTCCCCGCCCTCCTCGTCGGCCACGCCCACACCTCCGGCGCGACCACCTTCGCCGGGCTGCCCCTGCTCATCGCGCCGGGTGTGACGTCGACCCTGCGGATGCCGTGGGAGGCCGGCGAAGGGCTGGTCAACATCGTCTCGCCGCCCGGCGTCGCCTTCCACTTCCTCGACGAGGACCGACGGATCATGACGCACTTCCGGGTCGTGGAGCACCCGGACGACCACCACACCGCGTAGACGGCCACGAAGGGCCCACCGGAACGCACTTGACCGGTGGGCCTTCTTCACGGATATTTATCTGCGTAGCGCAGAGATTGCGGGACGCAGCTCATCCCATGGCGTCCGCCCTCCGCCGTCACGGACCACCCCGCCCCGCAGGGCCTCCCCACCCCACCCCACCCCGCAAGGCCTCCCCACCCCTCACCACACGGCCTCCCCACCAGCGCCCTCGAAGGAGAACCCCATGACCGTCCTCGTCACCGGCAGCCGCGGCACCGTCGGCTCCGCCCTCGTCTCCCTCCTCCACGCCGCCGGCACCCCCGTGCGCGCCGCCTCCGCCGCCCCCGAAAAGCTCGATCTGCCCCCGGACATCGCGACCGTACGACTCGATCTCGACGACCCCGCCACCTTCCGGGCCGCACTCGCCGGGGCCACCCAGGTCTTCCTCTACGCCAACCCCGCCCACATCGACGCCTTCCTGGAGGAGGCCAGGGCCGCCGGAGTCGAGCACATCGTGCTGCTCTCCTCCAGCTCCGTGCTGTACGCGGGCGCGCGGGACAACCCGATCGCGCTCCGCCACCTCGCCGTCGAACAGGCGCTGAAGGCCTCGGGCATCGACGCCACGCTGCTGCGGCCGGGCGCCTTCGCGGGGAACGCGATGGGCTGGGCCTGGTCGGTCAAGGCCACCGGCACCGTCGCCCTCCCCTACCCCGGCACCCAGGCCAGCCCCATCCACGAGGCGGACGTGGCCGACGCCGCCCACGCGGTGCTCGCCGAGCCCCGGCTGCGCGGCGCCGCGTACCACCTGACCGGCCCGGACTCCCTCAGCGCCGCCGAACAGATCGCCCTGATCTCCACCGCGACCGGCCGCGAGATCACCGTCGGGACGGTGAGTCCCGAGGCGTGGAAGGAGTCGATGGCCGCATACATGGACGGCGCCGTCGCCGACGCGCTGCTCGCCTACTTCGCCGCCCACGACGGGCGCCCCGACACCGTCACGCGCGGCGTCGAGGAGCTGACGGCCCGCCCGGCCCGTACGTTCGCGAGCTGGGCGGAGGAGAACGCCGAGGCGTTCCGGCCGTAGAGCGGGGGGCCACGCCGAGGGACATGTGGGGCTGAACCCGGGACCAAGAGGCTCGGGCAGCCCGGCCCCGCCCGGCCCGGCCAAATACGTGGCTCCGGCCCTCCCCCCGATGGCATCCTGACCTCGTGAACGGACCGGAGATCCACTGTCGATTCGCCGCCGAGCTGCACCTCTTCGTCCCGGCGCCGCGCCGCGCCGGGCGTACGGCCGTGGTCACGGACGGCTCCTCCACGCTCGGCCACGTCGTGGAGTCGCTCGGCGTCCCGCTGACCGAGGTCGGACGGCTGCTCGTGGACGGCCACGAGGCGCCGGTCTCCCACGTCCCGCGCGCGGGCGAGAGCGTCGAGGTGTGCGCCGTCGACCGCCCCCAGCAGGTGTCCGGCGCCCCGCTCCGCTTCCTCCTCGACGTCCATCTCGGCACGCTGGCCCGCCGGTTGCGGCTCCTCGGCGTCGACGCGGCGTACGAGAGCGAGGACATCGGCGACCCCGCGCTCGCCACGCTCTCCGCGACCGAACAGCGGGTGCTGCTCTCCCGGGACCGGGGGCTGCTGCGGCGCCGCGAACTGTGGGCCGGCGCGTACGTCTACAGCCACCGCCCCGAGGACCAACTCCGCGACGTACTGGAGCGGTTCGCTCCCGTACTCGCCCCGTGGACCCGCTGCACCGCCTGCAACGCGCCCCTGCGGGAAGCGGACAAGGACTCCGTGCGCGAACTCCTGGAGCACGGCACGCGCAGCGCGTACGACGCCTTCGCGCAGTGCACGGCGTGCGAGCGCGTGTACTGGCGCGGCGCCCACCACGCCCGGCTGGAGGCGATCGTCGAGGAGGCGATGGCGGAGTTCGGCGGGGCGGCGACGACCCCCGGCCCCTGACACCCGCCGGACGTCCGGTCAGGCGCCCGGCCGGACGTCGAGTCCAGTCCAGTCCCGTCCAGTCCCGTCCAGTCCCGTCCCGTTCGTTCCGTCAGAGAGCTTGTGGCGTACGGCCGTTCAGAGACGGCCGCCCCGGAGCCGCTCGATCTGCGCCCCGGAGAGCTCGACCGTCCGCCGCATATGGGCGATGAGCAGCCGGATCTCGCTGTCCTGGTACGCGTCGAACATCTCGAACCACGCGCCGTTCAGCTTGCCCCACACCGCCCCGAACTCCGCCATCCGCTCGGGCACCGCCTCGACCAGCACCTTGCGCCGGTCCTCGGTGTCGCGGCGCCGCGTGACGTATCCGGCCCGCTCCAGCCGGTCGACGAGCCGGGTGGCCGAACCGGTGGTCAGCCCGGTCAGCTCCGCGATCCGCCCCGTGGTGACGGGCCCGGGCTCCAGACCCAGCAGGTTGAGGCACTGGAGATCGGTGGGGTGCAGGCCCAGATGGTCCGCGAGAGCCTGGTTGAACAGGGCGTACGAGGCCATGTATCGGCGTGACGCGACACCGAGCTCGGCCATGAGGCGGGCCCGGTCCTCGTTCTTCTGCGGCATGCAGCAATTGTACGACGCAGAGGCGTCGCCCCGGAGGGCCTGTAGGCGCCGGGTTCACGGGATGGCTCGCGCGCGGGGGCGCGGGCCGCGGCGCGGCGTCAGGGCGTCTCGGCCGTGAGGTAGCGCTGCACGGTGGGCGCCAGCCAGGCGATCACCTCCTCCCGGGTCATCTCCACGGCGGGCGGGAACTTCAGCACGTACCGCGCGAGCGCCATTCCGAGAATCTGCGAGGCGACCAGCGCGGCGCGGCGGGGCGCGGCGGCGGGGTCGGGGCAGAGGCCGACCGCGATCGGTCCCAGCTGCTCGGCGAGGACGGACCGCAGCCGCTCGGCCCCGGCGGCGTTGGTGACGCCGACGCGCAGCATGGCGGTCAGCACGTCGTCGCCCTCCCACCGGTCGAGGAAGTGGGTGACGAGCACGGCGCCGATGTGCTTGCCGGGCAGTGCGCCCAGGTCCGGGAAGCGCAGGTCGAGTTCGGAGGCGGCGGCGAACAGGCCCTCCTTGTTCCCGTAGTAGCGCATCACCATCGACGGGTCGATGCCCGCGTCACGGGCTATGGCGCGGATGGTGGCGCGCTCGTAGCCGTCCGCCGCGAAGCGCTCGCGGGCGGCTTCGAGGATCGCGGCCTTGGTGGCGTCGGAGCGGCGGGGTCCGGCGGCGGGGGCGTCGGTCGTCATGCCAACAACTGTAGGCCAACAGGTGTTGACACGCCAGACCCGGCGGCCCTACATTTGCCAACAAGCGTTGACCAACAAGCGTTGGCATCGAGGAGGTCGCCATGAACAGCACCACCGACACCGGCTCCGGCTCCGGCTCCGGCTCCGGCTCCGGCTCCGCCGAGATCACCCGCACCGCCGATGTCCTCGTCGTGGGCGCGGGCCCGACCGGGCTGCTGCTCTCGGGGGACCTCGCGGCGGCGGGCCTGCGCGTGACTGTCGTGGACCGCCGCCCGCGAGGTACGAGCACGATGACGCGCGCCTTCGGCGTCCACGCCCGCACCCTGGAGCTGCTCGACGCCCGCGGCCTGGCGGACGAACTGGTCGCCACCGGCACGACGGTCGGGACGATGAGCCTGTTCCGCCGCCTCTCCCTGGACCTGAACCGGCTGCGCTCACGCTTCCCGTACCTCCTGGTAACCCCGCAGTACGAGGTGGAGCGCCTCCTCGAACGCCGGGCGCGCGAGGCCGGGGTGGACTTCCGCCACGGGACGGAGCTGCGCGGCCTGCGACAGGACGAGCACGGGGTCACCGCCCACGTCGGGCCGGTCGGCACGGGGGACGAAACGGGGACGGGGGCCGGGGCGGGAGCGGGAGCGGGGGCCGAGGAGGGAGCGGGCGGCACCGGGCCGGACCTCACCCTGCGCGCCCGCTACCTCGTCGGCGCCGACGGCGTCCGCAGCGCGGTGCGCCACGCCCTCGGCCTGCCCTTCCCCGGCACCTCGGTCATCCGCTCCATCGTGCTGGCCGATGTGAAGCTCGCCGAGAAGCCGAGCGGATCGCTCAGCGTGGCGGGCTCGGACGAGGCGTTCGCCTTCGTCGTCCCCTTCGGCGACGGCTATTACCGGGTGATGGGGTGGAACCGGAAGCACCAGGTCCCCGACAGCGCCCCGATAGGCCTCGAGGACGTCCGCGAGATCACCCGCCAGGCCCTCGGTACGGATCTGGGCATGCACGACGCCCGATGGCTCTCCCGCTTCCACAGCGACGAACGCCAGGTCCCCCGGTACCGGACGGGCCGCGTCTTCCTCGCGGGCGACGCCGCACACGTCCACTCGCCCGCGGGCGGACAGGGCCTCAACACCGGCATCCAGGACGCCGCCAACCTCTCCTGGAAGCTCGCCCGCGTATTGCGCGGCGACGCCCCCGACCCCGAGGCGGTGCTCGACAGCTACCACGAGGAGCGGCACCCGGTCGGCGCGGCGGTGCTGCGCACCAGCGGCGCGATCGTCCGCCTCGCCATGGCCCACACCCCCGTCCAGCACGCGGCCCGTTCCCTCGTGACCCGCCTCCTGAACGCGGTCCGCCCCGCACGGGACAAGGCCATGGGGCGGATCAGCGGCATCGGGATCGCCTACCCGGCGGGGCCCGGCGCCCACCGCCTCACGGGGACGCGCGTCCCGGACCTGGCGCTGACGGAGGCCCGACTGTACGAGCTGCTGCGCGAGGGCGAGTTCGTGCTGGTGACGCCCGAGGACGCGCGGGGAGCGAAGACGTTCGCGGACGCGCGGGGAGCGAAGACGCTCGCGGCGGATCCGGCGCCCGCGCGACGGCTCATACGGGCGCACTGGCGCGGCGACCGCCGCACCACGCTCCTGGTCCGCCCCGACGGCTACGTGGCCTGGGCGGACGAGAACCCGTCCCCGGCCGCGCTCGCCGAGGCGCTGTACCGCTGGACGGGCGAGCGGGAGCCGGTGGGGGCACGCCAGGCGTAACCGGTGCGCCGGGCGCGAGGGCACGCCGCGGGGCCGCTGACGGCGCGCCGGGCGTAACCAGTACGCCGACGCGACGGCCCGCCCGAGCCACGTCCCGCCCGCGCCACGGCACGCCATGAGTCGAACGCGGAGCCCCGCCCGTGAGGCGGACGCGGCGCCCGCCCGTGAGGCGGACGCGGAGCCCTGTTCAGTACGCGTACTTGTCCCCGGTGGCGGGTGCCAGGACCCGGTGGGTGTTGTTGCCCGGGTTGCGGTCGCCCACCCCGCCGCTCCAGGAGGTGTTGATGTTCACCACGACCTCGGCCGGACTGCCCGCGATCCGCAGGTCCAGCGCGATCGGCCGCCCCGCCCCGGCCGCCCGCATCGCACCCGTGGAGCACAGCACCGTCTCCGTACTGCCGCGCAGACACCCCGGCGGCAGCGGCTCGGCGCCGGCGAGCGGCGAGGAGAACCGCAGCCGGAGCGTGGCGTCCGGGACGGCGGTCGGCCCGTGGTTCGACGGCTCGACCCAGACGCCGACGCGCCCGGACCAGAGGGAGATGTGCCCGTGGTACGAGATATCGGCCTCGGCACCGGACGCGGCCGGGGCGACGGCGCCCGGGTCCAGAGCGGCCGGAGCCGCCGATCCCGCCGAGCCCGGAGATCCCGGCGAGCCCGGTGAACTCGTCGATCCCGCCGCCCCGCCTGGAGCCGAGGAGCCGGGAGTGGCCCGCGCGGCCACCGACCCCGTGGCCACCCCCGAACCCGCCGCAACCCTCGGGCCGGTGGGCGCGACCCCGGCGCCCGGGCGGGCCACGGGATCGCCCACGCCTCCCTGGGCCACCCCGCCATGCGCCACTCCCGCCGACAGCGACAGCCCGCACACGGCCGCCACCAGCAAGGCGCCGCCCCCCGCCGACACCCCACCGAACCCGCGGGGCATACCGAACCCGCCGAACCGCTTGAACCCCCTACGCATCGCAGCCATGACCGGAAGATACCTTTAGCGGCTTATGTTCCCGGGTTGCCACCCCGAGGCGTGCGACGCTGTCCGCATGCTCGTCGCCCGCTCCGTACTCCTGTTCCTCCTCGCCGCCCTCCTTGAGATCGGCGGAGCCTGGCTCGTCTGGCAAGGCGTCAAGGAACACCGGGGCTGGCTCTGGATCGGCGCGGGGGTCCTCGCGCTCGGCGTGTACGGCTTCGTGGCGACGCTCCAGCCGGACGCCGAGTTCGGACGGGTGCTGGCCGCGTACGGCGGGGTGTTCGTCGCGGGCTCCCTGGCCTGGGGCGCGGTCGCCGACGGCTACCGGCCGGACCGCTGGGACATCATCGGCGCGCTGGTCTGCCTGGCCGGGATGGCGGTCATCATGTACGCCCCGCGCGGCCGCTGAGACCGAGCGAACGGCCACCAGGACGACCTGCCGGACAACCCACGCGACCCACGCGACACCCGCGCCACGGCCCGCGCCACGGCCACCGCCACGGCCGACGCGGCAGCACGCCCGGCCGTCCGCCGCCCGGGCCCCGGCACCCGGCCCCGCACCCCGTCCCGCCTATCCTGACCGCATTCCGATCATTCGCGCGAGGAGTACGCCATGACCGCCACCGGGACCCCCATCGCCGTCGTCACGGGCGCGAGCAGCGGTATCGGCGCCGCCACCGCGCGGCAGCTCGCCGCCGCCGGCTACCGCGTGGTGCTCACCGCGCGCCGCAAGGACCGCATCGAGGCGCTGGCCGCCGAGATCAACGAGGCCGGCCACCAGGCCACGGCGTACGCCCTCGACGTCACCGACCGCGCGGCCGTCGACGCCTTCGCGGGCGCCTTCCGCACCATCGGCGTCCTCGTCAACAACGCGGGCGGCGCACTCGGCGCCGACCCCGTCGCCACCGGCGACCCGGCCGACTGGCGCCAGATGTACGAGACGAACGTCATCGGCACGCTCAACGTCACCCAGGCCCTGCTCCCCGCCCTCGACGCGTCCGGCGACGGCACGGTGGTCGTCCTGTCCTCCACCGCCGGCCACGGCACGTACGAGGGCGGCGCGGGCTATGTCGCCGCGAAGAACGGCGCCCGGGTCATCGCCGAGACCCTGCGCCTGGAGATCGTGGGCCGCCCGGTCCGGGTGATCGAGATCGCGCCCGGGATGGTGAAGACGGAGGAGTTCGCCACGACCCGCTTCGGCGGTGACACCGAGAAGGCGGCGAAGGTCTACGCGGGCGTGGCCGAGCCCCTGACGGCCGACGACGTGGCGGAGACGATCACCTGGGCGGTCACCCGCCCGCCGCACGTCAACATCGACCTCCTGGTGGTCCGCCCCCGCGCCCAGGCCTCCAACACGAAGGTCCACCGCGAGCTGTAGCCCGCGAGGTCAGGGCCGAGGGGCCAGGGGCCGAGGGACGGTCAGGCGGGTCAGGCGGGTCAGGCGGGTCGAGAGGTGGGCGCCGCCCGACCCGCCGCTGCCCCTGCCCTGCCCTGCCCCCGGGCACCCTTCAGCCCTTCACGCAGACGACCTGCTTCAGCTTCGCCACGACCTCCACGAGGTCCCGCTGCTGGTCGATGACCTGTTCGATCGGCTTGTAGGCGGCCGGGATCTCGTCCACGACGCCGGAGTCCTTGCGGCACTCCACGCCCCGTGTCTGCTCTTCCAGGTCCTTGGCGGTGAAACGGCGCTTCGCCGCGTTACGGCTCATGCGCCGACCCGCTCCGTGCGAAGCCGAATTGAAGGCCAGCTCGTTGCCCAGCCCCTTCACGATGTAGGAACTCGTCCCCATGGAGCCAGGAATGATCCCGTACTCGCCGGCGCCCGCGCGGATCGCGCCCTTGCGGGTGACCAGTAGGTCCATGCCCTCGTACCGCTCCTCCGCCACGTAGTTGTGGTGGCAGGAGATCTCCGGCTCGAAGGTCGGCTTGGCCTTCCTGAATTCCTTGCGCACCACATCCATCAGGAGCGCCATCATGATCGCGCGGTTGTACTTCGCGTACTCCTGGGCCCAGAAGAGATCGTTGCGGTAGGCCGCCATCTGCGGGGTCTGGCTCACGAAGACCGCGAGGTCGCGATCGACCAGGCCCTGGTTGTGCGCGAGCGTCTGCGCCACACCGATGTGGTGCTCCGCCAGCTCCTTGCCGATGTTCCGCGATCCGGAGTGCAGCGTGAGCCACACCGACCCCTCTGAATCGAGCAGGATTTCGACATAGTGGTTGCCCGAGCCAAGCGTTCCCATCTGCTTGACCGCCCGCTCCTCCCGGAACTTCACCGCGTCCGCCACGCCTCCGAACCGGCGCCAGAAGTCGTCCCAGCCCGCCGTGGCGAAGCCATGGAGGCGGGTGGGGTCCACCGCGTCGTCGTGCATCGCGCGGCCGACCGGGATCGCCGCCTCGACCTTGGAGCGCAGGCGGGAGAGGTCGCCCGGGAGGTCGTTCGCGGTCAGGGACGTCTTGACCGCGGACATCCCGCAGCCGATGTCGACGCCGACCGCGGCCGGGCAGACCGCCCCGTGCATCGCGATGACCGAGCCGACCGTCGCACCCTTGCCGTAGTGGACGTCCGGCATCACGGCCAGACCCTTGATCCAGGGCAGCGTGGCGGTGTTGCGCAGCTGCTGCATCGCGCCCTGGTCGACCGCCGCCGGGTCCGCCCACATCCGGATCGGGACCTGCGCGCCCGGTACCTCTACGTACGACATGATTCCTCGTTCCCCCGAGTCTCCCGTATCTCCCGTGTCTCGCGTGACTCCCGTGTCTCCACAGGCACCCACGTTGAGCGATTTGACCGGTTTCCCCGAAACATCTCTTTGCGCCATCATGCGCCTGGTGCGCAAAAACCGTCGCCAAAGACCACAAACAGGACAGTGGACCGGCGTTCACGGCAGCGCGTGCGATAGACATTGTGTCCAGCCGCCGCACTGCGGCGGCAAACGCTTTTCTCCCGAAAGGAGCCTGGGAACCGTGCAGCGAAAGGCGTACGTGCCCGGTGTGGCGCTCCTCGTGGCGCTGGTCGCGGGCTGCTCCTCGGGCTCCGGCACCGACGGCACCACCACGGACTCCAAGGCGGGCGTGCCCAAGGCGGCCGCCGCGCCGCCGGGGCGCTACCGCACGCTGCCCGAACCGTGCCGGGCCGTGAACAAGAGCCTCCTGAAGGACATGCTGCCGGGCGCCGCCGAGCTGCCGGACGATCTGCGGGCGAAGGCGTACGCCGGGGCGGCGGAGCTCACGTACGACACGGACCGGCGGGTGGGCTGCCGCTGGAAGGACGAGGCGTCCGAAGGGGTGCACCGGCTGTACGTCGACTTCGAGCGGGTCGTGTCGTACGACCCGGCCGTCAGCGACGACGACCGCGCGAAGGCCGTCTACGGGAAGAAGGAGTCGGCCGCCAAGCTCACCGGCCCGAGGGACGGCGGCAGGGACGCCGGCCGTCCCGGCGGCGCCGGCGGCAGCACGAGCCCCGGGTCCGGTTCCAGTTCCGGTTCCGGTTCCGGTTCCGGTGCCGGCAAGCCGCAGACCAAGCCGGGGGCGACGCCGGGAGGGAACACACCGGGAGGAACCGCGCCGGGGAGCCCTTCGGCCAAGCCCTCCACCCAGCCCTCCGCCGGGCTGCGCGTCCAGAACCAGGCCGCCTCCCCCGCCACCCCGCCGGCCTCGTCCGGCCCGTCGGCCTCCGCCACCCCGCCCGCCTCCACCCCCGCCGGGCTCCAGCCGCGTATCCTCACCGGGCTCGGCGACGCCGCGTATCTGGACGACGCGCTGACGGCGAGCGGGTCGGCCGTCCAGCGCCGTACCGTCACCGTCGTCTTCCGTACGTCCAATGTGATCGTGACTGTCGAGTACACGGAACAGCCCACCGGCTCGAACGCCGACCTCCCCGACAGCCAGGAACTCCAGGAGAAGACCCAGGCCCTGGCCGCCAAGCTCGCCGAGCTCTTCGGCGAGTGAGCCGCAGGGCCGCCCGAGCGGCCCCGACATGCGAACAGCCAGCAGCGACCAGCCAGCAGCGACCAGCGAAGGAACGCGTAGAACCATGCACCGACCCGCCCCCGCCACCGCCCCGCGCACGCGGCTCGCCCGTGTGCTCGCCTGCGCCGCCGTCCCCGTGATGCTCGTCGCCGTCGGCTGCTCCTCGGACTCCGGCGACGGGAAGAAGAAGGACGCGGGGGCCTCGTCCTCGGCGGCGACGCCGAGCGGCAAGCAGTCCGCGTCGCCGTCGGTGGCCCCGGCCAAGTACGCCAAGCTGCCCGACCCGTGCAAGGCACTGTCGGAAAAGACCATCGACAACCTGGTGCCGAAGGCGAAGTCGAAGTCGGGCACGGCGGGCAAGTCGACGGATGCGACCTCGCAGGGCACCTGCTCGTGGAACGGCCTGGACGACAAGGGCGTGAAGGGCTCGCAGTACCGCTGGCTGGACGTCTCCTTCAAGCGGTACGGCTCGGACGCGGCGATCGGCAGCGGCGACCAGCGCGCGGCGAAGGAGTACGCCCGGCTGCTGGCCTCGACGAAGGCGACGGACGGCGCCAAGAACGTGAAGGCCGCGCCGGTCAGCGGTATCGGCGACGAGGCGACGGCCGTCAGCTACGACCTGCACAAGACCGACGAGGACTTCAAGTACGCGGTGGTCGTGGTGCGGACGGCGAACGTGGCGGTCGTGCTCGACTACAACGGCGCGGGCTACCAGGGCGCGGACGCGCCGGACGCCGATGATCTGATGAAGGACGCGCAGAGCGCGGCCAAGGAGGCGGTGGCGTCGGTCGCCACCGCCAACGGCGCGGGCCGGTAACGACCGCCGGTGGAAACTGCCGATGGCAACCGCCGGTGAAACTGCTGGCGGAAACCGCCGGTAACAACCGTTGGTAGGGACTGCCAGGAGCGACCGCCAGAGCGGAAGCGGCCGGTAACGAGCCGGGCTCGATACGGAGTCCTGCCCTCCCCTGTGGGTGGGACTCCGTATCCATGTGCCAGGCTTTGCGCGCCGGTTGTCGACAACGGAGGGGGATCGCGGGTGGCCGCGACGGAGCTGACGCGCACGCATCGCATACTCATCGGGGTGGTGGTCGCGGGTGCGGTGGTCATTGCCGGGATCGGGTTCGCGGGTTCTTACGCGGCGGTGCGCGCCCTCGCGGAGAAGAAAGGTTTCGGGAACTTCTCCCTCGTCTTCCCGATCGGCATCGACGCGGGGATCTGTGTACTCCTCGCGCTCGACCTGCTGCTGACCTGGATCCGCATCCCGTTCCCGCTGCTGCGGCAGACGGCGTGGCTGCTCACCGCCGCCACGATCGCCTTCAACGGCGCCGCCGCCTGGCCCGACCCGCTCGGCGTCGGGATGCACGCGGTGATCCCGGTGCTGTTCGTCGTCGCCGTCGAGGCGGCCCGCCACGCGGTCGGGCGGATCGCGGACATCACCGCCGACAAGCACATGGAGGGCGTGCGCCTCACGCGCTGGCTGCTCTCGCCCGTACCGACGTTCCGTCTGTGGCGCCGGATGAAGCTGTGGGAGCTGCGCTCGTACGAGCAGGTCATCAAGCTGGAGCAGGACCGGCTCGTCTACCGTGCCCGGCTCCAGGCACGGTACGGCCGCGGGTGGCGCCGCAAGGCGCCCGTGGAGTCGCTGATGCCGCTGCGGCTCGCCCGCTTCGGCGTCCCGCTGGCCGAGACGGGACCTGCGGGGCTCGCCGCCGCCGGGATCGAGCCGACGCTGCTGCCGACGGCGCCGCCGGTGACGCCGGTGGTGAGCGCGACGCCGCAGCCGGTCGAGCTGCCTGCGGGCCCGCAGGGCCCGGCCCCGGCCCCGGCCCAGAGCCAGGTACCGGCTCAGGCACGGGCCCAGGCCCAGGCCCAGGGCGGGCCCGCGCCCGGGCCGCAGCAGGGGTACGCCCCGGAGCAGCAGGCCCAGCCCGCTTCGGGTGCGGCTCCGGCTCCGGCTCCGGAAGAGGTCGTTCCGGAAGAGGTCGTTCCGGTGGAGAGCCCCTGGTTCGCGGCGCAGCAGCTGTCCCAGGAGGCGTACGAGGGCACGTACGACCCCCAGTACGTCGAGGGTCTGGAGCCCACCCCGGTGATGGTCCCGGCGGGTCCGGGCCGTACCCGGCCGCTGGGCAGCGCGCCGGAGCAGCAGGCGCCGGTGTACGCGGAGGAGGCGACGCCGGAGGACGTGGCGTTCGCGGACATGGCGTACAAGGTCTTCGTCGAGTACGTGAACGAGCGCAGCGACTATCCGACGGTCGAGGCGCTGGAGATACACCTCGCGGACGGGCAGGGCGTGTCGCACCCGCGCGGGGCGGGGCTGCTGCGGCGGCTGATGCCGGAGTTCAAGCAGCGCTACCACGCGGAGCTGGAGGCGGACCACATCGCGTAGGGCTCCGCCGGGGGCGGTTGTTTCGCGTGGGCCGGTGGCGGACTGGCCGCGCAGTTCCCCGCGCCCCTGGAGGGCCTGACTTCACCTGCGGGCCGGTGGCGGGTTGCTCGCGCAGTTCCCCGCGCCCCTTATCGGGCCTGACCTCACCTGCGGGCCGGTGGCGGGCTCGCCGCGCAGTTCCCCGCGCCCCTTATCGGGCCTGACCTCACCTGCGGGCCGGTGGGGGCTGATCGCGCAGTTCCCCGCGCCCCTAGGTACTGCGCCGCAGCCAGAGAATCAGCTCAGCCACGAAGCTTTTAGGGGCGCGGGGAACTGCGCGACCAGCCCACCACCCACCCGCAGACAAAAACCGGCCCGATAAGGGGCGCGGGGAACTGCGCAGCCGGCCCACCACCGGCCCGCAGACAAAGACCGGGCCAATAAGGGGGGCCCCACGCCACGCCAAAAGGGGCCCAGGGCGAAAGCCCCGGGCCCCCTCGGCGTGGCGGCTACGCCGCCAGGAGTTTGCGGACTCGGTCCGCGCCCACGGCGAGCAGCAGCGTGGGCAGACGCGGGCCCGTGTCACGCCCCACCAGCAGGTGGTACAGGAGCGCGAAGAACGTCCGCTGAGCCGTCTTGATCTCCGGCGGCAGCTCCTTGGGCGTGGCGTCCGCCGAGAACCCGGCCTGGACCTTCGGCACGCCGTAGACCAGGTGGGTCAGACCGTCGAGCGACCAGTGGTCGTCGAGGCCGTCCACGAGCAGGCGCAGCGACTCGCGGGCCTGGTCGTCGAGCGTGGCGAGCAGCTCGGTGTCGGGCTCCTCGCGCACCACGGTCCGCTGGTCGGCGGGGACCTGGGTGTTGATCCAGGCCTCGGCCCGGTCGAGCCGGGGGCGCACCTCGTCCAGGGAGGACAGCGGGTTCGCCGGGTCCAGGTCGCTCAGGATGCGCAGGGTCTGCTCGTCGTGGCCGGCGGTGATGTCGGCGACCGAGGCGAGCGTGCGGTACGCCATGGGGCGCGGGGTGCGCGGCAGTTCACCGGCGGCGGTGCGGGCGGCGCGCGCGTGGGCCGCGGCGTCGGCGGGCAGCGCGCTGCCGTCGGCGACCTTGGCCTCCAGCTTGTCCCACTCGTCGTAGAGCCGCTGGATCTCCTGGTCGAAGGCGATCTTGAAGGACTGGTTGGGCCTGCGGCGCGCGTACAGCCAGCGCAGCAGTTGCGGCTCCATGATCTTCAGCGCGTCACCGGGGGTCGGCACGCCGCCCTTGGACGAGGACATCTTGGCCATGCCGCTGATGCCGACGAACGCGTACATCGGGCCGATCGGCTGCTCGCCGCCGAAGATCGACACGATCTGGCCGCCGACCTGGAACGAGGAGCCCGGGGACGAGTGGTCGACGCCGGACGGCTCGAAGATCACGCCCTCGTACGCCCAGCGCATCGGCCAGTCGACCTTCCAGACCAGCTTGCCGCGGTTGAACTCGCTCAGCCGGACCGTCTCGGAGAAGCCGCACGCCGAGCAGGTGTAGGTGAGCTCGGTGGTGTCGTCGTCGTAGGCCGAGACGACCGTGAGGTCCTTGTTGCAGCCGCCGCAGTAGGGCTTGTACGGGAAGTAGCCGGCGGAGCCGGTGCCGTCGTCCTCGGCGGCGGCGCCGGAGCCCTCGGCGGCCTCCAGCTCGGCCTCGTCCACCGGCTTCTGGCCCTGCTGCTTCTTGGCGGGCGCCTTCTTGGTGCGGTACTGCTCCAGGATGGCGTCGATGTCGCCGCGGTGGCGCATCGCGTGCAGGACCTGCTCGCGGTAGGCGCCCGAGGTGTACTGCTCGGTCTGGCTGATCCCGTCGTACTCGACGCCGAGGTCGGCCAGGGCCTCGGTCATCGCGGCCTTGAAGTGCTCGGCCCAGTTCGGGTACGCCGAGCCGGCCGGGGCCGGGACCGAGGTGAGCGGGCGGCCGATGTGCTCGGCCCACGACTCGTCGACCCCGGGGACGCCGCCCGGCACCTTGCGGTACCGGTCGTAGTCGTCCCAGGAGATCAGGTGGCGCACCTCGTACCCGCGCCGGCGGATCTCGTCCGCGACCAGGTGCGGGGTCATGACCTCGCGGAGGTTGCCCAGGTGGATGGGGCCGGACGGGGACAGGCCGGACGCGACGACGACCGGTTTGCCAGGCGCACGACGCTCCGAGTCGGCAATGACCTCGTCCGCGAAACGGGAGACCCAGTCGGTCTCGGTGCTGCTCTGAGCCACGGTCGGCACGTCCTTCTTTCTCGTACGCCTTGAAGGGCTTGGCCCGCCCATTGTCCCAGACGGAACCACCCCCTCCGGGGTTGCGCGTATTCCCGGAGAAGCGGGAGACGCTCCCATGGGAGAATCCCCCTGTACACATCCCGTCCGCAAACCCTTTCGCGGGCGGCCGACCGACAGGAAACGGAACCCATGGCTTCGGTCCCTTCCCTCGCTTCCACTGTCCAGCAGCGCCTGGCGGACGCCCTCTCGGCAGCCCTGCCGGAGGCCGGCTCCACCGACCCGCTGCTGCGACGAAGCGACCGGGCCGACTTCCAGGCCAACGGCATCCTGGCGCTCGCCAAGAAGCTCAAGGGCAACCCGCGTGAGCTGGCGGCGAAGGTCACCGGCGCGCTGGACTCCGGCGACCTCCTGAAGGACGTCGAGGTCTCGGGCCCCGGCTTCCTCAACATCACGCTCACCGACGCGGCGATCACGAGGACGCTGGCCGCGCGCGCCGGCGACGACCGGCTCGGCGTGCCGCTGAAGGAGAACCCGGGCATCACGGTCGTCGACTACGCCCAGCCGAACGTGGCGAAGGAGATGCACGTCGGCCATCTGCGCTCGGCGGTCATCGGCGACGCGCTGCGCGGCATGCTCGACTTCACCGGCGAGAAGACGATCGGCCGCCACCACATCGGCGACTGGGGCACCCAGTTCGGCATGCTCATCCAGTACCTGATCGAGCACCCGGACGCGCTCGCCCCCGCGGACGAGGTCGACGGCGAGCAGGCCATGTCCAACCTGAACCGGGTCTACAAGGCCTCCCGCGCGGTCTTCGACACCGACGAGGAGTTCAAGGAGCGCGCCCGCCGGCGGGTCGTGGACCTCCAGTCCGGTGACAAGGAGACGCTGGAGCTGTGGCAGCGGTTCGTCGACGAGTCGAAGGTCTACTTCTACTCGGTCTTCGAGAAGCTCGACATGGAGATCCGCGACGACGAGATCGTCGGCGAGTCCGCGTACAACGAGGGCATGCCCGAGACCGCCCGCCTCCTGGAGGAGATGGGCGTCGCGGTGCGCTCCGAGGGCGCGCTCGTGGTGTTCTTCGACGAGATCCGCGGCAAGGACGACCAGCCCGTCCCGCTGATCGTCCAGAAGGCCGACGGCGGCTTCGGCTACGCGGCCTCCGACCTGACCGCGATCCGCAACCGCGTCGCGGACCTGCACGCGACCTCACTGATCTACGTCGTGGACGTACGCCAGTCGCTGCACTTCAAGATGGTCTTCGAGGCCGCGCGGCGCGCGGGCTGGCTGACCGACGACGTCACCGCGCACAACATGGGCTACGGCACGGTGCTCGGCGCGGACGGCAAGCCGTTCAAGACCCGTGAGGGCGAGACGGTCAAGCTGGAGGACCTCCTCGACGAGGCCGTCGAGCGGGCCACCGCGGTCGTGCGCGAGAAGGCCGAGAAGGTGGGCCTGACCGAGGAGGAGATCGTCGAGAACGGCCGGTACGTCGGCATCGGCGCCGTGAAGTACGCGGACCTGTCGACCTCGGCCAACCGTGACTACAAGTTCGACCTGGACCAGATGGTGTCGCTCAACGGCGACACGTCCGTCTACCTCCAGTACGCCTACGCCCGGATCAGGTCGATCCTGCGCAAGGCCGACGACAAGAAGCCCGCCGCCCACCCGGAGCTGGAACTCGCCCCGGCGGAGCGGGCCCTCGGTCTGCACCTGGACGCGTTCGGGGAGCTGCTGGCGGAGGCGACGGCGGACTACGCGCCGCACAAGCTGGCCGCGTACCTGTACCAGCTGGCGTCGCTGTACACGACGTTCTACGACCAGTGCCCGGTCCTCAAGGCCGAGTCGCCCGAGCTGGTGGAGAACCGCCTGTTCCTGTGCGACCTGACCGCCCGGACGCTCCACCAGGGCATGGCCCTGCTCGGCATCCGGACGCCCGAGCGCCTCTGACCGGCCCCGTGCGGGGAGCGGCTCACGTGGTGAGCCGCTCCCACACGTTGGTGTCCCCCCGGTACTCGTACGCCGGACGGCCCTTGACGGCACTGCTGTGGAACGGCCTGCCGCTCTCGTCGTAGACCGGGATCTTCCCGAAGCGGTCGCCGCTGCTCCACTCCACCTCCAGGTACCAGGTCACCTCGTGCGCGTCGGTGTGCACATCGAGGTTGAGCACCTGCGGGTCCGTCGTGGACACCTTGTACGGGAAGTCCGTGGCGGGCACGTGGTTCTCGCCCTGCGTGCCGCCGACCGGCCTGGTGCGCGGCTGCGCCTTGTCCAGGTCGATGTCGAAGAAGCCCGGGGTAACCGCGCCGCCGCACCCCGAACCCATCGAGTACGCGGTCCAGTCGAGCGGCGCGTCGCGCTCGACGACCTTCACGTTCACGGCGTTGATGACGACCGACTCACGGGTCTTGCCGGTCGCGGTGAGCTGGAGGGTGAGATGCCCGCCGTCGACCCCGCCGAGCACCGAGGCCCAGGGACGGCTCTCGTACGGATCGGGCGGCTTCGGCACCGCGTTCGGCTTCTGGTCCATCAGATAGAACTTCCCGCACGGCCCGTCCCACTGGTACGAGCTGATGCCGACGCCGACCGGGGCCTGGGCCGCCGGAACGGGCTTGCGGACGGCCGGCGCCGACGGGGTGGGGCTGCCGGAGCGGGTGGCGCGGCCCGACGGGCTCGGCGAGGAGGCCTTCGGGCTCGGGGAACCGGACGTGGGGGGTGTGACGCTCGGCGTGGTGCGCCTTTTGGTCTCCCGTGCGTCGGCGACGGCCGCGCTCTTGGTGTCCTTGTCGTCGTCCCCGGAGCCGCCGGACAGGTTCGCCACGGCCACGGCCGGGACGGCGAGGGCCGTGACGGCGGCGGCCCCGATGAGCGCGAGCCGGGTGCGCTTGGTGAGCCGCTTGCGGAGCGGGGCGGTGGACGCGCCGGTGACCGTGCGGACGAGGGGGGACTCGGAGGAACGGACCTCGGATTCGGCCGCCTCGGATCCGCCCGCCCCGGAGACGGGCGCGGGGGCGGGCACGAGGGCGGGGCCGGCCCCGGCGGGCTTGACCGGAACCTCTACCTCCGGTTCCGTTTTCGATTCCGGTTCGGGTGTGGTCGCCGGCACCGGCGCGGGCGGACGAGCCGCCTCCGCCGCTGCCGCGCCGCGTGCTTTGCGCCGGGCCTCGTCGGCCAGGATCCAGCGGCGGTGAAGCTCGACCGACTCCTCCCGGGTGGCCCCGCAGAGCCGGGCGAGCCGGTCGACGGGGGCGTACTCGTTGGGCACGGCGTCACCGTTGCAGTACCGGTGGAGCGTCGACGTGCTCACGTGGAGCTTGCCCGCGAGGACGCCGTAACTCCGTCCCGAACGGTCCTTCAACTCCCTGAGCAATGCCGCGAAATCCTCGGACTCAGCCGTAGCCACGAGCCGTTTCCCTCCCCTGTCCGTCCCGGGAACGCGTTCCAGGGGAAGGCAGTTTCCCCAGGTCAGAGCGTGTTCCCGCGTTCCAGCTTCCCCCATTGTCCCTTGCTGATTGCGGTCGGCGCCGACCGGCCCGCAAGGTGAGTGCAGCAACCAGCCAAACCGGCCCACCGGGGGGAGCAGGCAATGCGATTCCGTATCCGGGTCAACCTGGCGGACTCGATGGCCGCCGCGATGCTGGCCGCCTCGGTGGCCACGGTGATCGCGCTGGTCCTCAGTCTCCAGAACTGACCGCGGCCACACACCGCTCGTCACCACGCACCACTCACGTACGACTCACGCACCTAGCAACGGGGAGCCGATCCACCATGCGCACCAACCTCCGCATCACCGCCGCCGCGACCACCGCGCTGATCGCCGCACTGTCCCTCACCGCCTGCGGCAGCGACTCCGGGCCCAAGGCGGCGGACAAGGCGTCCACGCCGACGGCCTCGGCGCCCGCCTCCACGCCGGCTTCTTCGACCGGCGGGGACGCGGCCGGGTCGGCCGGGACGGCCGGGACCGGTGGTACGGGTTCGGCCGGCGGGTCCGGCTCCACGGGCGGCGGCCAGGGGACGGCCAAGCCGGCCAAGTCCACCGGCAAGCACACGGGCGGCCAGTCCACGTCCGGTACGTCCGGCTCCGGTTCCGGTTCCGGTTCGTCCAAGCGCGTCACCTGCACCGGCTCCAACGTGAAGCTGACGGCGACGCCGGTCTCCCGCCCGATCAACCACGTCCTGCTGACGGCCACCAACATCGGCAAGACGGTCTGCGACGCGTACGACGCTCCGGCGGTGAAGTTCTCCAACGCCCAGTCGCCGATCGCGGTCGACAAGGACACCATCCCGCAGGCGGTGGTCTCGCTGGCGCCGGGCCGGTCGGCGTACGCGATGGTGCGTACGCAGGGGGAGCCCGACGGCACCGACCCGTACATGACGAGCCAGGTCGTCGTGTACTTCCGGGGCGCGACGGGCATGGAGTCCGTGGGCCGCTCGGCGTACGCGTCGCTGCCGAAGCCGGTGGGGGTGGTGGATGCGCAGGCGATGGCCACGTACTGGCAGACGGACCTGAGCGCGATCAGCGCCTGGTAACCCCCTTACGGCCATGCGCCCCACCCCGCTTCGTCTGCGGGACCGTGGAGGCTCACTCGCGCAGTTCCCCGCGCCCCCAACCCCGCTTTCGTCTGCGGACCGTGCCGGGTTGCTCGCGCAGTTCCCCGCGCCCCTGAAAGCCTGTGGCTGAGCCAACTGTTCCGGCTGCGGGCAACCCCCCTAGGGGCGCGGGGAACTGCGCGAGCAACCGAAGCCGACCCGCAGACAAAGACCGGGCCCTGAAGGGGCGCGGGGAACTGCGCGAGCGACCCACCACCGGCCCGCGGACAAAGACCGGACCCAAAAGGCCGCACCCCCAACCCCCCTCCCCCCTCGTTATCCCGGAAAAGATCAACCGTAGGAGTTGCTGTGCACCGGGACGAGGATCCGTGGGGGGACGGCGAGGGAGCCGTGCGGGCGGAGTTGGCCGTGCACCCCGCCGCCACCTGGCTGTACGTCGGCGAACCGCACGGCATCCTCCGCATCCCCCTCGGCGCGGACGGCCGCCCGGAGGCCCCCGCCGAGTGGACCCCCGGCATCCGCCCGTACGGGCTCGCCGTGGACGCGACCGGCGCCTGCCTGTACGTCACCGACCCGCCCGGCAGACGCCTGCTGTGGCACGCCCTCGACCCCGCAGGACGCCCCGTACGCGGCGTCGGCTGGCAGGTGTACACCCCCGCCGGCCCGGACCCCGCCGCCGCGGTCGCCGCCCACCCCTTCCTCCCCCTCCTCTACGTCGCCGACCGCGAGGGGACGTCGGCCGCCACCCTCCTGCCCCTGGGCCACGGCGGCCGACCCGACGACGAGGGCACGGCGGCCCTCCGGGTACGCGGCACCGCCCCGCTCCACCAAGGCCTCGCCGTCCACCCGGCCGGCACCCGCCTCTACGTGAGCGACCCGGATGAACGCGCCCTGAACGTCGTCGCGCTCCGCCCGGACGGCCGAGCCGACTCCGACGGCCCGGCCCGCACCCTCACCCTCCAGGTGCCGTCCGCCCCGGGCCCGCTCGCGGTCCACCCGGCGGCGGCCTGCCTCTACTTCGCGGACCGCGAGACGGGCGCGCTGCACCGCGCCGCCCTCGCCCCCGACGGCCTGCCCGACCCGGACGCCGGCCCCGAGCGGCTGCCGGGCCTCACGGCCCCGCACTGCACGGGCGTCGCGGTGCACCCCCGGGGCACGTACCTCTACGCCTCCGCCACGGTCACGCTCGCCGTGACGGCGCTGGACCCGCGCACGGGCCGTCCGGCGGGGCGCCCGGTCACGCTTCCGCTGCCGCGCCACCGACCGTGACGGTGATCTCGTGCACCGAGTTGCGCACCCCGGGCGGCGGCTGGACGCGCCCGTCGCGGTCGGTGGCACGGGCGCGGATCCGGTGCGGGCCGGGCGGCAGCCGCAGGGTGAGGGTGAAGGGCTGCCAGGCGGGTTCGGGCCCGAGGGGTTCGAGCGCGGCGGGCCGCCAGGGCCCGTCGTCCACGCTCACGTCGAGCGAGACGACCTCCCCGACGCTCCACGCCCGCCCCACCACCTCCACGTACTCCCCGGGCAGCCGTTCCCCGTCCCCCGGGCTGAGGATCTTGCTGCCGACGTCCACCGCGCGTACGGGACGGGCCGTGGACTCGCCCGGGTGGACACGGGTGTAGAAGCGCGTGGTGAACATGTGGTCCGGCCGCTCCTCGGCCAGGACGATCCGGGTCAGCCACTTCACCGAGTTGGTGCCGAACATCCGGGGCACGACGGTCCGCAGCGGGTGCCCGTGCCGGGCGGTGAGCGGCTCGCCGTTCATCTCGTACGCGAGGAAGACGTCCCGCCGGGCGGTCTCCAGAGGCAGGTCCTTCACGTACGACAGCCCGTCCTCACCGGCGAACGAGCCGGTGTCCACGCCCTCGAACCAGACGTGCCGCGCGGAGGCGAGCGGCACGGCCCGGTCGAGGAGGGCGGACAGATCGAACCCGGTCCAGCGGAGGTTGGCCACCGCCCGGGTCGGGACGTCCGGCCGGAAGGGGTTGCCGAAGCACTCGTGGAACGCGGTGAAGCGGCGCGCGGGCAGCGCGAGGACGTCGTCGAGGGTCAGCCGCAGCGGCCGCTCGACGAGTCCTTCCACGGACAGGCTCCAGGAGTCGGCGTCCACGTCGGGCACGCCGAGATGGGCGCGGACGAAGACGTGGTCGACGGGGGTGAGATAGTCCGTGACATCGGCGAAGTCCCGTACGTCCAAAGCCTGTTCACCCATCGCCCGCCCCCGTCGTCGCCGTCTACAGCCCGCGGGCGACCTCCGTCGCCCAGTACGTCAGGATCATGTTCGCACCGGCCCGCTTGATTCCCGTCAGAGTTTCGAGGATCGCCCGGTCGCGGTCGATCCAGCCCTTCTCGGCGGCGGCCTCGACCATCGCGTACTCCCCGCTGATCTGGTAGGCGGCGACGGGCACGTCCACGGACTCGGCGACCTTGGCGAGGATGTCGAGGTACGGTCCGGCCGGCTTCACCATGACCATGTCGGCGCCCTCCTCCAGGTCGAGGGCGAGCTCGCGCAGGGACTCGCGGGCGTTGGCGGGGTCCTGCTGATAGGTCTTGCGGTCCCCGCGCAGGGAGGAGCCCACGGCTTCCCGGAACGGGCCGTAGAAGGCGGAGGAGTACTTGGCGGTGTAGGCGAGGATGGAGACGTCCTCGTGGCCGGTCTGGTCCAACGCGTCGCGGACCACGCCGACCTGACCGTCCATCATGCCGCTGGGGCCGACGACGTGGACGCCGGCGTCGGCCTGGACCTGGGCCATCTC
Source organism: Streptomyces sp. NPDC005878 (assembly GCF_040629815.1). Classification (NCBI taxonomy): domain Bacteria; kingdom Bacillati; phylum Actinomycetota; class Actinomycetes; order Kitasatosporales; family Streptomycetaceae; genus Streptomyces; species Streptomyces sp. NPDC005878. Next base: position 18,472 of record NZ_JBEXWK010000026.1, on the reverse strand, counting down.
GGCGTACCGCTCCAGGGTGGCGTCGTTGTCGACGCGGCCCTCGTCGTCGAGGACGCCGCAGTGGCCGTGGTCGGTGTACTCGTCGAGGCAGAGGTCGGACATGATGACGAGGTCGTCGCCCACCTCCTCCTTCACGGCCCGGATGGCGACCTGGAGGATCCCGTCCGGGTCCGTCCCGGCGGTCCCGAGGGCGTCCTTCTTCTCGTCCTCCGGCACCCCGAAGAGCATGATCCCGGCGACGCCGGTCTCGACGGCCTCCACGGCGGCCTTGCGCAGGGTGTCGAGCGTGTGCTGGACGACACCGGGCATGGCCTGGATGGGTACGGGCCGGTCGACGCCCTCGCGCACGAAGGCGGGGAGGATCAGGTCGGACGGGTGGAGCCGGTACTCGGCGACCATGCGGCGCATGGCGGGCGTGGTGCGGAGCCGGCGGGGGCGGGTGCCGGGGAAGGATCCGTAGCTCATGCCCCCACGCTACGCCGCCGGACGGGGTTGTTTTCGCCCCACCCCGCCCCTCCCCGAAACCCCTGCGACGGGCACCTGCCCGATGGCCGCAGCCGGAGGAGGGCCACTCGCGCAGTTCCCCGCGCCCCTGTTCGACCGGGGATTCGCCTGCGGACCGGTGGAGGGCTGATCGCGCAGTTCCCCGCGCCCCTTTTCCGCCCGGACTTCGCCTGCGGACCGGTGGAGGGCTGGTCGCGCAGTTCCCCGCGCCCCTAGGCAGTTGGGGGCGCGGGGAACTGCGCGAGCAACCCAGCACGGTCCGCAGACGAAGAAAAGGGGCAGTGGCCGAGCACGGCCATCCGGCTGACTCCGAAGTACCCGAAGGGGCGCGGGGAACTGCGCGACCAGCCAGGCACGATCCGCAGACAAAAACGGAGCCGGGGGGCGCAGCCCCGCAGGGGGGCGGGGCGCAGCCCGCACCGGGCCCGGGGCCTCAGCCCCGCACGGGGGCCGGGGGCTCAGCCCCGCACGGGGGCCCGGGGGCACATCCCCGCACGGGGGCCCGGGGCCCAGCCCCGCACGGGGGCCCGGGGGCACATCCCCCGGGGAAGGCGCCTCCGCCCCCTCCCGGCCTCCGGAGAGTCCACCCCCCCGGAGGGTTTAGGGAAGGGGCGGGGCGGGGGACCTCACGTCGTGCGGCGGCGGCGCGCCCCGGGGCGGCGCTCGCTCGGGCGGGTCACATGCTCCCCCGCCTCCACCGCCGCATCGCGGCGCGCCGCCCCGAACTGCGCCAGCGCCTCCGCCAGCTTCAGCACCGACGGCTCGGGAGCCATGACGTCCACCCGCAGACCGTGCTCCTCGGCCGTCTTCGCCGTGGCCGGGCCGATGCACGCGATCACCGTCACGTTGTGCGGCTTGCCCGCGATCCCGACCAGGTTGCGGACCGTGGACGAGGAGGTGAAGAGCACCGCGTCGAAACCGCCGCCCTTGATCGCCTCGCGCGTGTCCGCCGGCGGCGGCGACGCCCGTACCGTCCGGTACGCCGTGACGTCGTCCACCTCCCAGCCCAGCTCGATCAGCCCCGCCACCAGCGTCTCGGTGGCGATGTCGGCGCGCGGCAGGAAGACGCGGTCGATCGGGTCGAAGACCGGGTCGTAGGGGGGCCAGTCCTCCAGGAGGCCGGCCGCCGACTGCTCGCCGCTCGGGACGAGGTCCGGCTTCACGCCGAACTCCACCAGCGACGCCGCGGTCTGCTCACCGACCGCCGCGACCTTGATCCCCGCGAACGCCCGCGCGTCGAGCCCGTACTCCTCGAACTTCTCGCGCACCGCCTTCACGGCGTTGACCGAGGTGAAGGCGATCCACTCGTAGCGGCCCGTCACCAGGCCCTTGACCGCCCGCTCCATCTGCTGCGGGGTGCGCGGCGGTTCGACGGCGATCGTCGGCACCTCGTGCGGCACCGCGCCGTAGGAGCGCAGCTGGTCGGAGAGGGACGCGGCCTGCTCCTTCGTCCGCGGTACGAGCACCCGCCAGCCGAACAGCGGCTTGGACTCGAACCACGACAGCCGGTCGCGCTGGGCCGCGGCGGTGCGCTCCCCGACCACGGCTATGACGGGCTGGTGCCCGTCCGGGGACGGCAGCACCTTCGCCTGCTTGAGGACCTGCGCGAGGGAGCCGAGGGTGGCGTTCCAGGTGCGCTGGCGCGTGGTGGTGCCGGCGACGGTGACCGTCATCGGGGTGTCGGGCTTGCGGCCCGCCGCGACGAGTTCACCGGCCGCCGCCGCCACCGTCTCCAGGGTCGCGGAGACGACGACCGTGCCGTCGCTCGCGCCGACCTCGGTCCAGCAGCGCTCGCCCGCGCTGCGCGCGTCGACGAAGCGGACGTCGGCGCCGCCGGAGTCGCTGAGCGGGACACCGGCGTACGCGGGTACGCCCACCGCCGTCGCCACACCGGGCACGACCTCGAAGGGGATGCCCGCCGCCGCGCAGGCGAGCATCTCCTCGCCCGCGCTGCCGTCGAGCCCGGGGTCACCGGAGACGGCACGGACGACCCGCCTGCCGGAGCGCGCGGCCTCCATGACAAGATTGGCCGCGTCCCGCAACACGGGGACATCGAACGTGCTGCCGGTCGCTGACGTGTCGTCAACAACCGTCAGCTGAGGCGTGTCCACACCTGCCCGCGCATGCGCGCGAACCACGTCGAGCACAGCCGGCTCGGCGATCAGGACATCGGCCGACGCCAGCGCTTCCACGGCGCGCAGCGTCAGCAGCCCCGGGTCCCCGGGGCCGGCACCGAGGAAGGTGACGCACCCGTGCGCGGAGACGGCGGGAAGGTTAGAGGACGTGGTGGGGTTCAAAGTGCTCGCTCCCCCATAAGACCGGCCGCACCCTTGGCAAGCATCTCGACCGCGAGTTCGCGACCGAGCGCCACGGCTTCGTCGTGCGACGCAGGTACGGGACCGGTGATGGACAACTGCACCAGCGTCGAGCCGTCGGTGGTACCGACGACGCCGCGCAGGCGCATCTCATGAACAATCTGTCCGTCGGCCAGAAGGTCGGCGTAGGCACCCACGGGTGCGGAACAGCCGGCCTCCAGGGCGGCGAGCAGGGACCGCTCGGCGGTCACGGCGACCCGGGTGTACGGGTCGTCGAGCTCGGCGAGCGCGGCGGCGAGCTCGGCATCGGCTGCCGTGCACTCGATCGCCAGTGCCCCCTGGCCGGGGGCGGGCAGCATGGTGTCGACCGGAAGGAAGTCGGTCACCTCACCGGTCCTGCCGATGCGGCTGAGCCCGGCGGCGGCGAGTACCACCGCGTCGAGCTCCCCGCTGTGCGCGAATCCGATCCGGGTGTCGATGTTCCCCCGGATCGGCACGGTTTCGACGGCGAGGCCGTGGCTGCGCGCGTAGGCGTTCAGCTGGGCCATGCGCCGGGGCGAGCCGGTGCCTATGCGGGCCGGACGGCCCTCGCAGGCGGCGGCCAGCTCGGTCAGGGTGAGCCCGTCGCGCGCCACCAGCACGTCGCGCGGGTCCTCGCGGACCGGTACGGCGGCCAGGACGAGGTCGTCGGGCTGCGCGGTGGGCAGGTCCTTGAGCGAGTGGACGGCGAAGTCGACGTCGCCGCGCAGCAGCGCGTCGCGCAGCGCGGTCACGAAGACGCCCGTACCGCCGATCTGCGCCAGGTGCTCGCGCGAGGTGTCGCCGTACGTGGTGATCTCCACCAGCTCGACCGGACGCCCGGTCAACCTCCGTACGGCGTCGGCCACCTGGCCGGACTGGGCCATGGCGAGCATGCTCCGCCTGGTCCCCAGCCTCAGTGCTTTCTGGGTCATGACCGCCCTCGGTTCTTCGCGTCTCGGTTCTTGACGTCGACGTCGTTCAGGTCGGCCCGTGACACGGCGGCGACCGTCTCCGGGTCGAGGTCGAAGAGAGTGCGCAGCGCGTCCGCGTATCCGGCGCCGCCGGGCTCGGCCGCGAGCTGCTTGATCCGCACGGTCGGCGCGTGCAGGAGCTTGTCGACGACCCGGCGCACGGTCTGGGTGACCTCCGCGCGCTGGCGCTCGTCCAGGTCGGGCAGCCGTCCCTCGAGCCGGGCCACCTCGCCGGCCACCACGTCGGCGGCCATCGCGCGCAGCGCGACGACGGTCGGCGTGATGTGGGCGGCGCGCTGGGCGGCGCCGAAGGCGGCGACCTCGTCGGAGACGATCGACCGCACCTGGTCGACGTCGGCGGCCATCGGCGCGTCGGCCGAGGCCTCGGCGAGCGACTCGATGTCGACCAGCCGCACCCCGGGGATGCGGTGGACGGCGGCGTCGATGTCGCGCGGCATGGCGAGGTCGAGCAGCGCGAGCCGGACGGGGCCGGTCTGCGCGGGGATGCGGGTGCGGGCGGCGGGCCGGGCGCCGGTGGCGTTCTCGGCCCAGCTGCCGTGCAGCTCCAGGGAGTCGGCGTCGACGGAATCGCCGTGTCCGGTCGCGGCGTCGGCCTCGGCGACCGCGCTGTACGCGGCGAGCGAGGCACCCGCGGCGGCCGTCGCGGCGAAGTCGGCGGGGCAGCCGCCGGAGACGGCGGGCGCCTGGCTCGCGGGGGCGGCCTGGGCGCCGACGGCCTCGCCGACGGTCTGGGCGTCCAGGACCAGACCGGTCGCGCCGGTGCAGGACACGGCCACGTCGACGCGTGCCAGCTCGCGCGCCACGTCGGCCATCGCGACCGCGCGGGCGGGCGTGCCGGACTCCGTGAGGATCTCCACCAGGCGCTCGGCGCGGGCGGACGTGCGGTTGGCGACGACGACCTCGCGCACGCCGGCGCGCGCCAGGGTGGCCGCGGCCAGCGAGGACATCGAGCCGGCGCCGATCACCAGGGCGCGCTTGTCCTTGGCCCAGGTCTCCACCGGCGTGCCCTGGGCGAGCTGCTCCAGGCCGAAGGTGACCAGGGACTGCCCGGCCCGGTCGATCCCGGTCTCGCTGTGGGCGCGCTTGCCGACGCGCAGGGCCTGCTGGAAGAGGTCGTTGAGGAGGCGCCCGGCGGTGTGGAGCTCCTGCCCCTGCGCCAGGGTGTCCTTGATCTGGCCGAGGATCTGGCCCTCGCCCACGACCATCGAGTCCAGCCCGCACGCCACCGAGAAGAGGTGGTGGACGGCCCGGTCCTCGTAGTGCACATAGAGATACGGAGTGAGCTCCTCCAGACCGACGCCGCTGTGCTGGGCGAGCAGCGTGGAGAGCTCGGCGACGCCCGCGTGGAACTTGTCCACGTCCGCGTACAGCTCGATGCGGTTGCAGGTGGCGAGCACCGCGGCCTCGGCCGCGGGCTCCGCGGCGAGGGTGTCCTGGAGGAGCTTGACCTGCGTGTCCGTGGGGAGCGAGGCCCGCTCCAGGATGCTGACGGGTGCGCTGCGGTGGCTGAGGCCGACGACCAGGAGGCTCATGCCGGCATCACGGCGGGCATGTCCCCGTCGGGTCCCTTCCGGTCCACGGCCGCGCCGCCGCGCACCACGGGCGCCACGGGCGCCACCATGTCCGCGGCCTCCGCGGCGGCGGCGTCCTCACCGGCCTTGCGCTGCTCGTGGAAGGCGAGGATCTGGAGCTCGATGGAGAGGTCGACCTTGCGTACGTCGACGCCCTCGGGCACCGACAGGACCGTCGGCGCGAAGTTCAGGATGGAGGTGACCCCGGCGGCGACCAGGCGGTCGCAGACCGGCTGCGCGGCGCCCGCCGGCGTCGCGATGACGCCGATGGAGACACCGTTGTCGCTGATGATCTTCTCCAGGTCGTCGGAGTGCTGCACCGGGATCCCGGCGACGGGCTTGCCCGCCATCGCGGGGTCCGCGTCGATCAGCGCGGCGACCCGGAAGCCGCGGGAGGCGAAGCCGCCGTAGTTGGCGAGGGCCGCGCCGAGGTTGCCGATGCCGACGATGACGACGGGCCAGTCCTGGGTGAGGCCCAGCTCGCGGGAGATCTGGTAGACGAGGTACTCGACGTCGTAGCCCACACCCCTGGTCCCGTAGGAGCCGAGGTACGAGAAGTCCTTGCGCAGCTTGGCGGAGTTGACCCCCGCGGCCGCGGCCAGCTCCTCGGAGGAGACCGTGGGTACGGAGCGCTCCGACAGTCCGGTCAGCGCACGCAGATACAGCGGAAGCCTGGCGACGGTGGCCTCGGGGATTCCTCGGCTACGGGTCGCCGGTCGGTGAGTTCGGCCAGTTGCCACGGTGCTCCTGCGGGATGAGCGAGGCAGGCGGCCATGTGTCCCAGGACCGCCCCGTCGAATGCAGGCTATGTCTTTGTGAACGCGTGCACAAAGATGGTGTCCGCTTTGTCCGAGCAAAGTGACCGGGCTCACGCGAACCGGTGCCGATTTCCGGGAACCGACAGCGAAGTCGACCCGTTGAAGACCCGAAGGGGGCAAAACCGTACACACCTCTCCACGATGTCACCCCCGAACGCGACAAAACGACCTCGATGGTAACCACAACTACCGCTGATCACCCACTCGATCACCGGCCCCCGGGACCACGGGACGGGGCACGCGCGCCCCACCCCCCTCAGGCGCCCAGGGCACTCCTGAGCCGCGCGGGGTCCACCCGCCAGAAGGTGTGCTGCGCGCCGTCGACGAGCACAACCGGAATCTGCTCCCAGTACGCGCGGTGCAGCGCCTCGTCCTGAGTGATGTCCTTCTCCTCCCACACGGCACCGGTCTCGGCGCAGACGCTCTCGATCACCGCACGGGCGTCGTCGCAGAGGTGGCAGCCCGGCTTGCCGATGAGCGTGACGAGCGGCGGGGAGGAGGGGTCGGCGCTGCGCGGGGACTTCCCGCGCCGGAAGAGAGGACTCATGCATCCATTCTCCGCCCACGTGAAGGCGGCTGTCCGCCCCCGTATCCCAGAGTTCACGCCCCGGCATCCCGGCGTGTCGGGCGGGACCGAACAGACTGGCTATGCTCACGGCATGGCCGTACTGGGATGGCTCACCCCGCGCAGGCGCTCGGCGACAGCACGCAGCGTGCTGGCCGGCGAGGCCGCAGCCGAGGCAGCCCGCAAGTCCGAGCAGGAGCTGGCGGAACTGGCGGAAGCGGAAGCCAGGGAGAAGGCGAAGCCGACATCCTCCGCTTCCCCTTCTTCTCCCTCCTCCCCCGCCGAACCGGACTTCCCCGTGGTCGGGGACGACCTGGCGGCGGCCTTCTTCGACCTCGACAACACGGTCATGCAGGGCGCGGCGATCTTCCACTTCGGGCGGGGCCTGTACAAGCGGAAGTTCTTCCAGCGCCGCGACCTGGTGCGCTTCGCCTGGCAGCAGGCATGGTTCCGGCTGGCCGGGGTCGAGGACCCGGAGCACATGCAGGACGCCCGCGAGAGCGCCCTGTCGATCGTCAAGGGCCACCGGGTCTCCGAGCTGATGACCATCGGCGAGGAGATCTACGACGAGTACATGGCGGACCGCATCTGGCCCGGCACGCGCGCGCTGGCCCAGGCGCACCTGGACGCGGGCCAGAAGGTGTGGCTGGTGACGGCGGCGCCGGTGGAGACCGCGACGATCATCGCGCGCCGGCTGGGGCTGACGGGCGCGCTGGGCACGGTCGCGGAGTCGGTGAACGGCGTGTACACCGGCCGCCTGGTGGGCGAGCCGCTGCACGGCCCCGCCAAGGCGGAGGCGGTACGCGCGCTGGCGGCGGCGGAGGGCCTGGACCTCTCGCGCTGCGCGGCGTACAGCGACTCCCACAACGACATCCCCATGCTGTCCCTGGTGGGCCACCCCTACGCGATCAACCCCGACGCGAAGCTGCGCAAGCACGCGAGGGCGCGGGAGTGGCGCCTGCGCGACTACCGCACGGGCCGCAAGGCGGCGAAGGTGGGGATCCCGGCGGCGGCCGGCGTGGGTGCCCTGGCGGGCGGCACGGCGGCGGCGATCGCCCTCCACCGCCGAAGGCGCTGAGAACGCACCGGGCCGAGGCCGGGCCGAGGTTGGTTTTTGCCTGTCCGCGGGTTGCCTGTCTGCGGGTGGTGGGTGGCTGAGCGCGCAGTTCCCCGCGCCCCCGGGGGGTCGGGTGCGCCCAGGGCGTGAGTAGCGGCCGCCTGCGGTTTGCTCGTCTGCGGGTGGTGGGTGGCTGGTCGCGCAGTTCCCCGCGCCCCTGGGGGGGGGTGGGTATGCCCCGGAACTTGAGTAGCGGCCGGCTTTCCTCTGGGTGGGCCCTTCAGGGGGTCCCGGGCCGGGCAGTCGTACCTGTCGTCGTTTGCCTGCCGGGGTTCAGTGCGCCTTCCCGTGGAAGGGGAGTTGCCCAGGGGCGCGGGGAACTGCGCGACCAGCCACAGACAACCCGCAGCCAACAGGCCCGGGACGCAGCCCCGCCCAGGGGTGCAGGGGGCGGAGCCCCCTGGGTGAACCGCGCCCCCACCCCCGGAGGGTTCAGGGATCGGGCGGGGCGGGGGCCCCGATCCGGGACCACATACCCGCCCCCACCCCCCACCAGTCCCCCACCCCCCACTCGGCCACATCCCACCCCCCAACCGATCAACATCGATCACAACCGCGCCCCCACCCGCTCACACTCCGCTACCCATTCCGCCCCATAGAGGTAACAGAAGCGACGGAATCGACGATTTGAGCAACTGGGTGTAGCGCTCCCTGCACGAAGCGTTATTCTCCTCAGACGCATACCGGAACCCACACATCGCCACGGCGGGTGAACGGTCCCGCACTGCACGTGATGGAAGCTCTGCCTCTGGGAGTCCCGTGTACCCACACGTCGGGGTTGACGCCTCGGGCCTGGCTACGCTGCGCGCAGCGGTCGTCGACCGTCTGCGCGGCTTCGTCCCCACCGCGTACGCCACCGCCCCCGCCTTCGCCACCGCCACCGCCTCACCCCTCGGTGCCTGCTACGCGCTGGCCGAGGGCGGTGCCGCGGTCGGAAGACGGAGCGGCGGCCGCAGCACGGGCACGTCCGCGACGCCGACCGCCCGCCGCCCCAGCGCGGACAGCGACAGCGCCCGCATGATGGATCTCGTCGAGCGCGCCCAGGCCGGCGAGGCCGACGCCTTCGGCCGGCTGTACGACCAGTACAGCGACACGGTGTACCGGTACATCTACTACCGCGTCGGCGGCAAGGCCACCGCCGAGGACCTCACCAGCGAGACCTTCCTGCGCGCGCTCCGCAGGATCTCCACCTTCACCTGGCAGGGGCGCGATTTCGGCGCGTGGCTGGTCACGATCGCGCGCAACCTGGTCGCGGACCACTTCAAGTCGAGCCGTTTCCGCCTGGAAGTGACCACAGGCGAAATGCTCGATGCCAACGAAGTGGAGCGCTCACCCGAGGACTCCGTCCTGGAGTCGCTCTCCAACGCCGCGCTCCTCGAAGCCGTGCGCAAACTGAACCCGCAGCAGCAGGAGTGCGTCACCCTGCGCTTCCTCCAGGGCCTCTCGGTCGCCGAGACCGCCCGCGTCATGGGCAAGAACGAGGGCGCCATCAAGACCCTCCAGTACCGCGCCGTGCGTACTCTCGCCCGGCTCCTCCCCGAAGACGCCCGCTGACGCACCCCCGCCGCCCCGCCGGGCCGCTCCCCGTCCCCACGGGGCAGCGGCGCCTCCGGTACCCCCGGACCGCAGCTCCAGGGCGCCCCTTCAACTCACCGTCGGTGAGCGCTCAGTGCTGCACGGTCACAGTGTGGTCCGATCATCCTTCGTCCGTAACCCAAGTGCCGCGTCCCTCGTTGTGCCGGATGCAGGCTCCCTGTGGTCACGTCATGTTCACTGCCGCTCACTCGATCGTGTGGATGTGCTCAAGACGTGCAACCTTCCAGGCCCCTTGGGGAGTCGACCGTGATGACGAGAGGAGGTGCCGCCAGTGATCGCGAACGTATCGGCGCACCGGCGGGCGAACGCCTTCGCCCAGGCCCTGGAAGAAGCCTCGGCGGCCCAGCAGCCACCCGCCACCCCGGCCGCCCAGGCCGAACAGGCGGCGGAAGCCGACCTGTTGACCCTGGCGACCGTCCTCGGCGAACTGCCGAAACCGGAACTGGACCCGCAGGTGAAGGTGGAGCAGCGGGCGCTGCTCGTGGCCGCCATGGAGCAGATGTTCGCTTCCGGCGGCGCCGCCGACCCTCAGGTGCCCGAGCAGCGGGCCGGCCGGGGCGCCCACCGGGCGGCCCCGCTCCGGAAATTGCGCCCCCGCTCCCGCTGGTCGAAGGGCATCGCCGCGGGCGGCCTCAGCATCGGTGTGGCCGCGGGCGCGTTCAGCGGCGTGGCCGCTGCCAGCTCCGACGCCCTCCCCGGTGACTCGCTCTACGGGCTGAAGCGCGGCATGGAGGACCTCAAGCTCAACCTGGCGGACGACGACGCCGACCGCGGCCGGATCTACCTCGACCAGGCCTCCACCCGGCTCAGCGAGGCCCGCCGCCTGATGGAGCGCGGCCGCGCGGGCGACCTCGACCACGAGCAGCTGAGCGAGGTCCGCCGCGCCCTGAGCGGCATGCAGCACGACGTGACCGAAGGCCACCGCCTCCTCCACGCCGCCTATGCCAAGGACGGCTCGCTCGGCGCCATCGCCGCCCTGTCGTCGTTCGCCTCGGCGCACCGCGACAGCTGGAGCAGGCTGCGCGACAAGCTGCCCGCCCAGCTCACCGACGTGGGCGACCAGGTCACCTCGGTCTTCGTCGCCATAGACCAAGAGGTCGAGCCCCTGCGTTCGATGCTCCCCCCGCCCAAGACCCGCACCCATGGGCGTACGGACACGACGCACCCCGGCCAGGCGAGCCACACGGCCCGTCCGGCCCCCACCCCCTCGTCCCCGACGCATGGCACGGCGAGCGGCGGCGGCACCAAGTCGCAGCAGCCCACCACCCCCGGCACCAAGCCCGACGAGGGCCTGATCGGCGGCAACACCGGCGGCCTGCTCGACCCGCCCGCCAAGAGCGCCCCGCCGACCTCCGGCACCACCCCGGCCAAACCGCCGGTCCCGGACGTCACCCTGCCCCCGCTGCTCCCCGGCCTGCTCCCGGGCCTCGGCATCGACGGCGAAGAAGTGAAGTAGCCCGGCCGGACACGGGTGTGGGGCGCGCCTTCGCGAAAGGCGCGCCCCACACCCGTAGAACCGCCCCACACCCGTAGAACCAGCGACCACCTCGACCAGCGACTGCCTCGGAGACCAGCGGCTAGAAGAACACCGACCGCCGCTGCACCAGCAGCTTGTAGAGCGTGTGCTGGATCTGCTCCCGCACCTGGTCCGTCAGGTTGAACATCAGCATCGGATCCTCCGCCGCCTCCGGCGGATAGCCGTCGGTCGGGATCGGCTCACCGAACTGGATCGTCCACTTCGTCGGCAGCGGCACCAGACCGGCCGGCCCCAGCCACGGGAACGTGGGCGTGATCGGGAAGTACGGAAAGCCCAGCAGCCGCGCCAGCGTCTTGGCGTTGCCGATCATCGGGTAGATCTCCTCGGCCCCGACGATCGAGCAGGGCACGATCGGCGTGCCCGTCCGCAGCGCGGTCGACACGAACCCGCCCCGCCCGAACCGCTGGAGCTTGTACCGCTCGCTGAACGGCTTGCCGATGCCCTTGAAGCCCTCCGGCATCACCCCGACGACCTCGCCGCGCTCCAGCAGCGCCTGGGCGTCCTCCGCGCAGGCCAGCGTGTGCCCGGCCTTGCGGGCCAGCTCGTTGACGACCGGCAGCATGAACACCAGGTCCGCCGCGAGCAGCCGCAGATGCCGCCCCGCCGGATGGTGGTCGTGGACCGCCACCTGCATCATCAGCCCGTCCAGCGGCAGCGTCCCGGAGTGGTTGGCGACGACCAGCGCCCCGCCCTCGGCCGGGATGTTCTCGACGCCCTTCACCTCCACCCGGAAGTACTTCTCGTAGAACGGGCGGAGCAGGGACATCAGGACCTGGTCGGTGAGCTCCTCGTCGTAGCCGAACTCGTCGACCTCGTACTCGCCCGTGATGCGCCGCCGCAGGAAGGCGAGCCCGCCCGCGATCCTGCGGTCCCACTGGGCCCCCGGCCGCTCCCGCACCTCCGCGCCGTCCGGACGCGGCGCGGCGGCCTCAGCGGCCCCCTGCGCGTCCTGGCGGCCCTGCTGTGGGTCCTGGCCGCCCCGCGGGCCCTGGGAGACGGCCTGCTGGCCCGGGAGGGCGCTCACCGGGGCGGGAGACGCGTCCGGGGCAGCACCCCGCGGGCCGCCGGGGCGGCGGCGGGCCGGGCGCTGCGCGCCGCCGCGCGAGCGGTCGTCGTCGAACGGAATGACCTTGGCGTCCGCCATCGTGGTCGATCTCCTCATTCCGCGCCGGGAGTGGACAAGGGGGAAGGGGCGGGGGCGCCGCCGGCGAACGGCCGGAAGGGCAGCGCCGCCACCCCGTCGACGGCCCGCGCCAGCGCGTCCGGCGGCAGCAGCCCGGGGCCCCGGCTGCGCGCGAAGTCGGCGAACGTCTGCGCCGTCGAGTACTTCGGCTCGAACCCCAGGGTCTCCCGCATCTGCGCGGTGCTCACCACCCGGCCGTGGGTGAGCAGGCGGATCTGCTCGGGCGAGAAGTCGCTCACACCGACCGAGCGCAGCGCCGAACCCACCCAGCGCACCGCCGGGAGCAGCACCGGCACGGTCGGTCTGCCCAGCCGCCGCGAGCACTGCGAGAGCAGCAGCACCCCGTCGCCGGCCACGTTGAAGGTGCCGCTGTTGAGCGTCCCGCGCCGGGGCTCGTGCGCGGCGATGCGCAGGACGTCGATCACGTCGTCCTCGTGGACGAACTGGAGCCGGGGGTCATAGCCGAGGACGGTCGGCAGCACCGGCAGCGAGAAGTACTCGGCGAGCGGCGAGTCCGCGCCCGGCCCCAGGATGTTCGCGAACCGCAGCACGCACACCGCCACGTCGGGCCGGCGCCGGGCGAAGCCGCGCACATACCCCTCGACCTCGACGGCGTCCTTCGCGAAGCCGCCGCTGGGCAGCGACTTCGGCATCGTCGTCTCGGTGAAGACGGCCGGATCGCGCGGCGCCGACCCGTACACGCTGGTGCTCGACTTCACCACCAGCCGCCGCACCGACGGCGACTTCTGGCACGCGCCGAGCAGCTGCATGGTGCCGATGACGTTCGTCTCCTTCACGGACGTCCGCCCGCCGGCCCCCAGCGGCGTCCCGGTGACGTCCATGTGCACCACGGTGTCCACGGCGTGCTCGGCCAGCACGCGCGCGATGGCGGGCTGCCGTATGTCCGCCCGTACGAAATCGGCTCCGCCGAGATGGTGGCCGGGCGGCACGGCGTCCACGCCGATCACCCGGTCCACCTCCGGATCACGCTGGATGCGCCGTACGAGACGGCCTCCGAGCTGCCGGGCCACTCCGGTGACGAGCACGACCTTCCCCAAGATCAGCGCCTTCCTTTGGCCTGAGTTGCACCCTGGGCGCCACGGTAGCGGCTGAAGGTCGGGAAGGGACGACCGCGTGGTCGCCCATGGCCGGGACAGCCCGGCGAAAGCCCGGGCGAAAAGCCCGCCGGAGAGCACCAGGCACGGGCGTACGGCCCACCGGAAAAGGGCGCGGGACACGCGGCCGGTAAACGCACCGCAGCCCTCCCACCAGGACGGCGGAAGGGCTGCGGGTTCACGTACAGCTGTCGCTTACTTCTTGTTGCGACGCTGAACGCGGGTGCGCTTGAGCAGCTTGCGGTGCTTCTTCTTAGCCATCCGCTTGCGCCGCTTCTTGATAACAGAGCCCACGACTACCCTCGCTCACTTCTCTTCACTCGGTGCGGGGCGTCTGGGCCCACACGACCTACGAGGGGCTAGCCTACCCGCCCGAGCGCAGAGGTCGTAACCGAGGGATCCGTCAGGCTGTCTCCACCCCCACGAAGGACTCTCGGAGGTACTCCTGCACCGCCTGTTCGGGGACCCGGAACGACCTGCCCACCCGGATCGCCGGCAGATGACCGCTGTGCACCAAGCGGTACACGGTCATCTTGGACACGCGCATCACCGCGGCGACTTCCGCCACGGTCAGGAACACGACCTCGTTCAGAGGCCTCTGATCAGCAGCCATGACCCACCTGTACCTTCCGCACCCGACGCGCACCGGCTTCCCCTCCGGTGACTCTTCGTCGTTGTGCGCTCACTCCCCAGACTAGGGGCGGGTGGTGCGAGTGGGGAAGAGGAGCTGCGTACGGCCGCCTACCGGGACAGACACGCCCGATTGAGTACATAGCGCGTAAGCGGCCGGTAGTAATCAGACCGCACAGCGTCATCAAGCGGAACGGCTACGGACACGCGCCCCTCGGCCTCCCCGACGAACAGCGCGGGGTCATCCGTATCGGCCAGACCGACCGCCTCGATACCCAGCTGACCTGCCCCGCAGACCCATCCATGATCTCCCACGACCAGGTCCGGCAGCCGCCCGCGGAGGGTCGCGGCGGCCCCCAGAGCGACCCGAACGGGCAGCGGGGAATGGGTATGTGCGCCGGTCGCACTCCCGGCGCTCCGCGCGCCGGGTTCCCGCACCAGCGCGACTCCTCGTACGTAGTCAAGGTTGTACGTGCGTACCCCGAACCGGGTCGTTATGTCGACACATCTCCCCTGCGCGGGGGTGAGGACATCACATCCCGCCGCCGACAAGGCGTCCGCGAGAGCGGCGTAGAAGGCCAGCAGCCGGTGCGGATGCCCGGTTCCGAAGAGTACGGCTCCGCGCCGCGCGGCCACGTCGCGGATCCTGGCGGCCAGCGCGTCGAGCCCGGCGAGGGTCCGCTCGGGGTCGATCACATCGGGCCCCGACACGTGCTCCGGGTCCGGGCTCACCCCGCACTTGTCCGCCATCAGCCGCAGCAGGTCCCGCTCGCCCCACCCCCACGCGGGATCGAGCCCGAGCGTGACGCGCGGATCCCGGGCGGCGAAGAGCCGATAACTGCGCAGGCTCGCCTCCCGCGAGGTGGCCACGGTCCCGGCCAACCGAGCAGCCAACAGATGCGCCCGCAGCGCCCCGGTACTCAACACCCCCCGATGCTCCCGCACCGCCCACACCCGTGGACCAAAACGCCCCGGAGACCGCACAGTTGGCGTAACGCCCCCGCGACACGCGGCCCGGGGCAGACCTACGGCACGCCCCCAACGGGGCCCAGGGGCCGCAGGCCCCGTGCCACAAAGGGGCGCGGGGAACTGCGCGACCAGCCCCCACCGCCCGCAGACAAACACGACCCAACGGGGCACAGGAGGCCGCAGGCCCCGTGCCCCAAGGGGCGCGGGGAACTGCGCGACCAGCCCCCACCCACCCGCAGACAAACACCCCCAGCGGGGCACAGGGGCCGCAGGCCCCGCACGGGGGCCCGGGGGCGCAGCCCCCGGCAGACCACCTCAACCACCCCCACCCCCGGAGGGTTACGGGAAGGGGCGGGTAGGGGAAAACCCCCTAAGCCAACAACCCCCGCAACGGATAAACCGCCCGCCGCGTAGCCAAAATCGCCTGATCCAGCCGATCCGCAGGGTCATACCCCGACTCCCACCCCCGCCACAACACCCCCCGCCCATCCGTCATCCGCCCCGGCCCCACCTGCCGCGTACGAGCGAACACCTCGTCCCGCCACGACGCGGGAATCACCGACTCCGGCGGCACCGGCGCATGCGCGGCCACCCCCACCAGATGCGTCCAGGACCGGGGCACGACGTCCACCACGGCGTACCCCCCGCCCCCGAGCGCCACCCACTTCCCACCCGCCACATGCTCGTGCGCCAGCGCGTGACAGGCCTCCTGCACCGCCCGCTGCGCGTCGAGCGAGACGGCCAGATGCGCCAGCGGGTCCTCGAAGTGCGTGTCGGCCCCGTGCTGCGACACCAGCACCTGGGGACGGAACTCGGCCAGGAGCTCCGGCACCACGGAGTGGAAGGCCCGCAGCCACCCCTCGTCCCCGGTCCCGGCCGGCAGCGCCACGTTGACGGCCGTCCCCTCCGCGCCCCCGGTCTCCTCCGGCCACCCCGTCCCGGGGAACAGCAGCCGCGGATGCTCATGCAGGGAGATCGTCAGCACCCGGGGGTCGTCCCAGAACGCCGCCTGCACCCCGTCCCCGTGATGCACGTCCACATCCACGTACGCGACCCGCTCCGCCCCCAGTTCGAGGAGCCGCGCGATCGCCAGCGCCGCGTCGTTGTAGACGCAGAACCCCGAGGCCCCGCCCGGCATCGCATGGTGCAGCCCGCCCGCGAAGTTCACCGCGTGCGCCGCGTCCCCGCGCCACACCGCCTCCGCGGCCCCCACGGACTGCCCCGCGATGAGCGCGGACGCCTCGTGCATCCCGGCGAACGCGGGATCGTCGACCGTCCCCAGCCCGTACGCCTGGTCCGCGCGGTCCGGGTCCGCCGAAGCGGCCCGCACGGCTGCCACGTAGTCCTCCCGGTGGACGAGCCGCAGCGTCGAGTCCCCCGCCGCCGGCGCGGCCACCACGTCCACCGCCTTGTCCAGGCCGTACGCCCGCACCAACCCCATGGTCAGCGAGAGCCGCACCGGGTCCATAGGGTGGCTCGGTCCGAAGTCGTACGCCGTGACGGCGTCATCCCACATCAACAGTGCGCGGCCGGTCATGCCCGCCACCGTATCGGGCCCCCTCCGCCCCGAACGACCGGGCGTACACGAGGGTCAGCAGGACCAGCACCATCGGCACCAGCATGGCGCCCCGATAGGTCCACGCCTCGCCGAGCCCACCGACGAGCGGCGCCCCGACCAGATACCCCACGTAGTTGAAGATGTTGATCCGCGCGATCGCGCCGTCAGAGGCACCCGGGAAGAGCCGTCCGGCCGCCGCGAAGGTCTGCGGCACGATCACGCACAGCCCGAACCCGAGCAGCGGCAACCCCAGCATCCCCACCCACGGCCCCGGTGCCACCGCGAGCACCGCGAACCCGGCGCCCGCGAGCACGCTGCCGGCCCGCACCACCGTGACCGGGCCGAACCGCCGCACCACCCGATCCCCGACGGTCCGCCCGAGCAGCGCCGAGACCACATAGACGTTGTACGGGACCGTGGACAGCTGCTCGGAGCTGCCGAGGACGTCCTGGAGGTACTTCGCGCTCCAGTTGGCGACCGTCGACTCGCCGATGTAGGCGAAGGCCATGACGAGACAGAGGGGCAGCAGCAACCGAAAGACGACGGGCCGGCGTTCGTCGCCCGCAGGGCCCGCCTCGGTGGGCGCCTTCTCGCCACCGCGCGGCGCGTCCACGTACCACCGGCTGCCCGCCAGGCACAGCGGCACCAGCACCAGGACGGCCGGCAGGTACAGGACCAGCAGCGACAGATGCCAGTGCGCACCCGACCACGCCAGCGAGGAACCGACGATCCCGCCGAGGCTGAAGGAGGCGTGGAAGCCCAGGATGATGCTGCGGCCGTACGCGTGCTGAAGGCTGATCCCCAACATGTTCATGGACGCGTCGAGGCCGCCGATGGCGAGCCCGAACAGCGCGAACGAGGCAGCCGCCTGGCCCAGCTGGTCCCCCGCGGCGACTCCGAGCAGCGCAAGCATGACGACAGGCTGCACCCATCTCAGGGCGACGCTCGGCGCGACCCGCTTCACCAGGTGCTCGGTGGCCACGCTCCCGACCCCGGCCAGGATCGGCACCCCGGCGAGAAAGGCGGGAAGCAGGCCGTCGGATATCCCGTACCGGTCCTGGATCGCGGGGATACGGGTCACCAGGAGCGCGAAGGCCACGCCTTGCACGAAGAAACTGAAGGTGAGAGCCGCCCGCCCGTGCCGCAGGCGGGGGTCGCTCATGGCCGCGTCCGTCATGGCCGCACAGCCTAGGGCCGTGCCCTACTCCTGGGTAGATGAATCACCTGAGCAGTTCGCGCAGGTGTGCCATGTCCGAGAAGAGGGCCGTGCAGCCCTGGAGCCGCTCCTCGGGCGTCATGGCGGTGAACCCGTACACGTCCATCCCGGCGGCCAGCGCGGCCTCCACGCCGAGCGGACTGTCCTCGACGACGGCACACCGCTCGGGCGCGAAGCCCATGCGCTCGGCGGCGTACAGGAAGAGGTCGGGCGCCGGCTTCCCGCGCCCGACGTCCTGCGAGGAGAACACCCACTCCTCCTCGAACCACTCGTCCAGCCCGGTCGCACGGTGTCCGACCCGGATCCGCTCGTGACTGCCGGAGGAGGCGACGCAGTACGGCACACCGTCGGCCACCAAGTGCGCGAGGACGTCGGTGGCCCCGGCCACCGGCTTCAGCTCGCGCTCGAAGGCGGCGAAGACGCGGGAGTGGAAGACGTCGTCGAAGTCGGCCGGCAGCACCTGCCCGGTCCGCTCCTGGACGAGATCGTGGATGCGGTGCATGGCGGAGCCCATGTAGTCGCGAATGGAGTCCTCGTACGAGGTCGGGTGACCGAGTTCGGTGAGGTACCCGGCGAGGATGGTGTTCGAGATCGGTTCGCTGTCGACGAGTACACCGTCGTTGTCAAAGATGACGAGGTCATAGCGCATGGTTCGACCCTAAGCGCCGGTAAACGCAGAAAAGCCCCGTACCGGAGACCGGTACGGGGCTTTTCCCAAAATTTGTTCGGCGGCGTCCTACTCTCCCACAGGGTCCCCCCTGCAGT
>NZ_JBEXWK010000025.1:49499-128020 GCF_040629815.1 Streptomyces sp. NPDC005878 | reverse complement strand
ACCCACCCCCCCCCTTTCCCCCTCTCCCCCCCCCCCCCTCTCTTCCCTGCTTCCCGCTCTGGGGGGCCGGGGCCCCGGCCCCCGGGCCCCTCTTCGTCTTACGCGGAGGCGGTCTCCGGCTCGGCGGCCTTCTCCGGCTCGTCGGCCTTCTCCGTCACGGCGTCCGCTTCCGGCGCCTTCGGCTTGCGGTCGGAGTGCAGGCCGACCAGCGCGACCAGGACCACCAGCAGGAACGCGGCCCCGGCGAGCGCGAAGCTCAGCGTGAACTGGCTCTCCTGCGGCAGCGGCGGAACCCCGGCCGGCAGGTGCTCGATCGTCTTGGAGGCGAGCAGCGACGTGATCACCGCACTGGCGATCGCGCTGCCGACCGACCGGGAGATCGAGTTGATGCCGTTGGCGATGCCCGTCTGGTGGTGCGGGACGCTCGCCACGATCAGCGCGGGCATCGCCGCGTAACCGAAGCTGATCGCCACACCGATCACCATGCCGGCCATGATCACCGAGGCGCTGGAGTCGTGCGCGCCGGTCAGCCAGGCGAAGCCGAGGACACCGAACGCGGCACCGGCCGTCAGCGTGAAGCGGGCGCCGATGCGGCGCACCAGCATGCCGCCGGCCTGGGCGGCGACCAGGGACATGATCGTCGTGGGCAGCAGGTACTCGACCGAGGCGCGCAACACCGAGGCGGTGAACCCGTAGCCCGTGACCTTCTCCGGCATCTGCACCAGGTACGAGACGCCGATGAACTGCGAGAACATCGCGAAGCCGAGCAGCAGGCCGGCCAGGTTGGTGAAGAGCACCGGGCGGTGGGCGAACATCTTCATGTCCACCATCGGCGCCTTGACCTTGCGCTCGACCAGGACCCAGACCGCGGCCATCACGACGGAGGCGACGAAGAGGCCGAGGGTGCGCACGGAGGTCCAGCCCCACTCGTGGCCCTGCGAGATCGGCAGGAGCAGCAGGACGAGCACCGCGGCGAGGGTCGCCGCGCCGATCCAGTCGGTGCGCCCGCCGGGCTTGTGGCGCGAGGCCGGGACGCCCGCGACGACGGCGACCAGGGCGACGACGGCGAGCACGGCGGCCAGCCAGAAGACGCGGTGGTAGTCGGGGTTGTCGCCCTGGGTCAGCAGGCCGGCGCCGACGAGGGCGAGGCCGCTGCCGAACGCCAGGGTGCCGCTGACCAGCGCCATCGCGCCGTGCAGCTTCTCCGGGCGGATCTCCTCGCGCAGCACCGAGAGGGCCAGCGGGAAGATCGCGGTGGCGGCGCCCTGCATGACGCGGCCGACGATCAGCCAGAGCAGGGAGCTGGTGGTGGCCGCGAGGACCGAGCCCGCGACCATCAGCACCAGGACGCCTATGAGCGTGGGCTTCTTGCCGTGCATGTCGCCGAAGCGGCCGAGCAGCGGGGTGAAGACGGCGGCGGAGAGCAGGGTCGCGGTGGTGACCCAGCTGACGTTGGCGGTGGAGGTGCCGAGGTCGTTCTGGATGATGCCGAGGATCGGCACGACCAGGGTCTGCATCATCGAGACGACCATGGCGGCCAGCCCGAGGACCAGGACGAGCGCGGGGCCGCCGGTGGGGCGCGTGGGCGCCGCGTGATGTGTGGGAGTCACGGTTTCTTCCGTAGGAGTCCGGAGGGAGGGATGTGCTGGAGGCCGCCGGCGCTTCCGCGGACGCCTTCCGGCGCCCCTGCGAAGCTTGACTACCTCAAGTGCTTGATTACCCCAAGCAACTAGAGTGACGGTAAACCTCAAAGGTTGAGATCGTCAAGTTTCTCGCGGTAAGGTGGCGCCATGTCTGGAACCAGCCGCCCGGCCGCCGTGACCGACGCCGTCACGAACGACGCGCTCATGGACGCCCTCTGGGACTCCCTGGCGGACTACTACGGCGACTTCACCACCGCCGCCGCCGAGGCCGGCCTCACCGCCAGCCAGGCCAAGGCCCTCACCGTGCTGCGCCGCGGCCCCGCCGCCATGCGCTCCCTCGCCACCACGCTCCACTGCGACGCCTCCAACGTCACCGGGATCGTGGACCGGCTGGAAACCCGCGGCCTGGTCCGCCGCGAACCCAGCCCCACCGACCGCCGGGTCAAGAACGTCCTCCTCACCGAGGAGGGCCTGCGGGCCGTCGAGACCGTCCGCGCCGGGATGCACGGCACCCACAGCGCCCTGGACGCCCTCGCCACCGCCGACCGCGACGCCCTGCACGCACTGCTGCGCCGTCTGTTCACCGGCCCCGCCGCCCGCCCCGGCCCGCGCCCCCGGACCGTCGGCTGACCTCTGGTCCGCGGACCACCGGCTGACGCCTACGCTGGACGTATGAGTACGTTGCGCCGACGGGGCACGGTGACCGGGCTGCCCGAGTGGGACCGCTGTGCGGTGATGGGCGTGGTCAACGTCACGCCGGACTCCTTCTCCGACGGCGGCCGCTGGTTCGACACCGCGGCCGCGGTCAAGCACGGCCTCGACCTCGTCGCCGAGGGCGCCGATCTGGTGGACGTCGGCGGCGAGTCGACCCGCCCCGGCGCCACCCGCGTCGACGAGGACGAGGAGCTGCGCCGGGTCGTCCCCGTGGTGCGCGGCCTCGCCGCCGAGGGCGTCACCGTCTCCGTCGACACCATGCGCGCCAGCGTCGCCGAACAGGCCGTCGCGGCGGGCGCGTTGCTCGTCAACGACGTCAGCGGCGGCCTCGCCGACCCGAACATGATCCCCGTGGTCGCCGCCACCGAGGCCCCCTTCGTCGTCATGCACTGGCGCGGTTTCAGCCAGGACATGAACAGCCGGGCGGTGTACGGGGACGTGGTCGCCGAAGTGCTCGCCGAGCTCCACGCGCGCGTGGAGGCGGTCGTCGCCGGCGGCATCGCGCCCGAGCGGATCGTCATCGACCCCGGTCTCGGCTTCGCCAAGCAGGCCGAGCACGACCTGGCCCTCGTCGCCCACCTGGCCGAGCTGCGGGCGCTGGGCCGCCCCCTGCTCGTCGCCGCCTCCCGCAAGCGGTTCCTGGGCCACGTCCTGGCCGGCGACGGCTCCGGCCCGCCCCCCGCCCGCGAACGGGACGCCGCCACCGCCGCCGTCTCCGCCATCGCCGCCCACGAGGGCGCCTGGGCGGTCCGGGTTCACGAGGTCCGCGCCACGGCCGACGCCGTACGCGTCGCGCGCGCGGTCGAAGGGGCCTCGGGCGCGACGGCCGGGGCGACGGGAACTACGGGGGCGACGGGGATGACGGGGATGACGGGGACGGCCGGGCTCACCGGGACAGCAGGGCCCGCGTCGACGGCAGGGCTGACCATGTCGACCGGGGCGACCGGGGCGACCGCGTGACGGCCCGCACCGACGTCGAGGCGGTCGAGCAGGCCAACACCGCCTTCTACGAGACGCTGGAGCGCGGCGACTTCGACGAGCTCTCCGACCTGTGGCTCAGCGCCGCCGACGCCGGGGACACCTCCATCTCCTGCGTCCACCCCGGCTGGCCGGTCCTGTCCGGACGCGGCGAGGTGCTCCGCTCGTACGCGCTGATCATGGCCAACACGGAGTACATCCAGTTCTTCCTCACCGATGTGAAGGTCGTCGTCCTCGCCGACACCGCCCTGGTCACCTGCACCGAGAACATCCTCAGCGGCGGACCCGCCCAGGAGAGCGGCGAGCTCGGGCCGCTGGTGGGCCAGCTCGTGGTCGCCACCAATGTGTTCCGCCGCACATCCGAGGGCTGGAAGCTCTGGTCCCACCACGGTTCGCCCGTCCTGACCGAAACGGACGAGGACGAGGGGCCCCAGGACTGAAGCCCCGGATACCGGCGGCTGAACAGCCCGCTCCCGAGGGTTGAAACAGGAGGGCATGGGTAGGGGCGGGTACCAGTCCCGACGCCGTCTGTCCATAGCCCCCGTGGGCGAGCACTGTCAGTGCCCGCAGGTAGATTCGATGGTGGGTACGGAGCCGCCCGCACGCGGCGGGTGCCCGACCGACCAACGACAGCAGGAGTGATTCGCGTGGATCGTGTCGCGCTGCGCGGCCTCAAGGCCCGCGGGCACCATGGCGTCTTCCCCCGGGAGCGCGAAGAGGGCCAGACCTTCATCGTGGACCTGGTGCTCGGCCTCGACACCCGCCCCGCGGCGGCCGACGACGACCTGGCGAAGACCGTGCACTACGGCGTGGTGGCCGAGGAAGTCGTGGACGTCGTCCAGGGCGAGCCGGTCGACCTGATCGAGACGCTGGCCGAGCGCATCGCCCAGCAGTGTCTGAAGCATGCGGGGGTCCAGCAGGTGGAGGTGTGCGTCCACAAGCCCGACGCGCCGATCACCGTCCCCTTCGACGACGTGACCATCACCATCACCCGGAGCCGAGTATGACTGTGTCCTCCCACAAGAGCTCGCAGAGCGACCCGACCGTCCAGCCGGTGCCCACGTCCGTGGTCGAGCAGGTGGACGCGGCCGACGTCACCCTGTCCAACCCGCAACGAGCCGTGATCTCGCTCGGCTCCAACCTCGGCAACCGCCTGGAGACGCTCCAGGGCGCGATCGACGCGCTGGAGGACACGCCCGGCCTGCGGGTCAAAGCGGTCTCCCCGGTGTACGAGACGGAGCCGTGGGGCGTCGCCCCCGGCTCCCAGCCCTCGTACTTCAACGCGGTGGTCGTGGTGAAGACGACCCTGCCGCCCTCGTCCCTGCTGGAGCGCGGCCAGGCCATCGAGGAGGCCTTCGACCGGGTCCGCGAGGAGCGCTGGGGCCCGCGCACGATCGACGTCGACATCGTTGCCTACGCCGATCTCGTCCTGGACGACCCGGTCCTGACGCTCCCCCACCCGCGCGCCCACGAGCGGGCGTTCGTCCTCGCCCCCTGGCAGGACGTGGACCCCGAGGCCCAGGTCCCCGGCCGCGGCCCGGTCGCCACCCTGCTCGCCACGATCGGCCGCGAAGGTGTGCTGCCGCGCGCCGACCTGGAACTCCGCCTGCCCGAGTAATCGTTAGGCTGCTGACGGCGAGCAAGACCGGCGACATGAAGGGCACTCTTCGGTGAAACAACTGAGGCTGGGCGTACTGGCGGGACTCTTCGCCGTCGCCGGAGTGCTCTCCTGGGCAGGCGCCCGGCTGTGGGACTCCCTGGGCACCCTGCCGAGCGTCCCGCTGGCCGCGCCCATCGTCCTGGCCGTGATCGCGGTGATCCTCCTGGCCACGGCCCTCTCCATCCGCGCCCGCCTGCGCGCCCAGCGCGAACGACGCCCCGGCGCGAAGGGCGTCGAGCCCCTGATGGCGGCCCGCGCGGTGGTCTTCGGCCAGTCCAGCGCCCTGGTGGCCGCCCTGGTCTCGGGGATGTACGGCGGAACGGGCGTCTTCCTCCTCGGCTCCCTGGACATCCCGGCCCGCCGCGACCAGGCGATCTACGCGGCCTTCTCGGTGGCGGCGGGCATCGCGGTGGTCGCGGCGGCGTTCTTCCTGGAACGGGTGTGCAAGCTGCCGGACGACGAGGACGAGGGAGAGGTCCCGGCGGCTTAGCCGGGCTTCCTGGGGCGCCACGGCGGCTTGGCCGGGCCTCTGGGGCGCGGGAAAGCGCCCGACCGGACCTCGCCGGACCGAGCCGCGTGCCCCGTCAGCGGGCCATGATGAGGCTCATCGCCTCCGCGCGCGTGGCCGGGTCACGCAGCTGCCCGCGCACCGCGGACGTGATCGTCTTGGCGCCGGGCTTCCGTACCCCGCGCATGGTCATGCACATGTGCTCGCACTCCACGACGACGATGACACCCCGCGGCTCCAGGATCTCCATCAGCGAGTCCGCGATCTGCGTGGTCAGCCGCTCCTGCACCTGCGGGCGCCGCGCGTACACGTCGACGAGACGGGCCAGCTTCGACAGCCCCGTGATCTTTCCGTCCGCCGACGGGATGTATCCGACGTGGGCCACGCCCACGAAGGGCACCAGATGATGTTCGCAGCTGCTCATGACCTCGATGTCCTTCACCAGGACCATCTCGTCGTGGCCGAGGTCGAACGTCGTGGTCAGCACGTCCTGCGGCTGCTGCCACAGACCCGCGAATATCTCCCGGTAAGCCCGGGCCACCCGCCCCGGCGTCTCCCGCAGGCCCTCGCGGTCCGGGTCCTCGCCGACCGCGATGAGGAGCTCGCGCACGGCGTTCTCGGCCCGCTTCTCGTCGAACTCGCCGATACGGCCCTGGCCGTCCAGCGTCACCGGGTCGGTCATCTGTGCCTCGTTCCTCGTGTCTCTGCACGGACGTACGAAAGCGCCGCGCCCCCACAGGCTAAAACCTGGGGGGCGCGGCGTGCATTCCGGGTCCGGCGGGAGCCGAGGATCAGCTCTCGGGACGGTCCTCCGGGGCCGGGAGCTGCTCGGTCGGGACCGCGTCGGTCGGGGCCGAGCCGTTGGCGGTGGTGGCGCCGTTGGTCAGGGCCAGCTCCCTCGGCGACAGGACCGGCGGGCGCGTCGACGGCGTACGCCGCGAGGAGCCCGTCCAGGCCGGGCGCGCGGGGCGCCGGACGATGGGGGCGAAGATCTCGGCGATCTCCTCCTTGCCCAGCGTCTCCTTCTCGAGAAGCCGCAGAACCAGGTTGTCGAGGACGTCGCGGTTCTCGACGAGGATCTCCCACGCCTCGTTGTGCGCGGTCTCGATGAGCTTCTTGACCTCTTCGTCGACCAGCGCCGCGACCTCTTCCGAGTAGTCGCGCTGGTGCGCCATCTCACGGCCCAGGAACGGCTCCGTGTTGTCGCCGCCGAACTTGATCGCGCCGAGCCGCTCGGTCATGCCGTACTGCGTGACCATCGCGCGTGCGGTGGCCGTGGCCTTCTCGATGTCGTTCGCCGCGCCCGTGGTCGGGTCGTGGAAGACGAGCTCCTCGGCCGCGCGCCCGCCCAGCATGTAGGCGAGCTGGTCGAGCATCTCGTTGCGCGTGGTCGAGTACTTGTCCTCGTCCGGCAGGACCATCGTGTAGCCGAGGGCACGGCCGCGCGACAGGATCGTGATCTTGTGGACCGGGTCCGAGTTCGGGGAGGCCGCCGCGACCAGGGCGTGTCCGCCCTCGTGGTACGCGGTGATCTTCTTCTCCTTGTCGGACATGATCCGGGTCCGCTTCTGCGGGCCCGCCACGACGCGGTCGATCGCCTCGTCCAGCATGTGGTTGTCGATCAGCTTCTGGTTGCTGCGCGCCGTGAGGAGCGCCGCTTCGTTCAGCACGTTCGACAGGTCGGCGCCGGTGAAGCCGGGGGTGCGCCGGGCGACGGCCGCGAGGTCGACGTCCGGGGCGACCGGCTTGCCCTTCTGGTGGACCTTGAGGATCTCCAGACGGCCCTGCATGTCCGGGCGGTCGACCGCGATCTGGCGGTCGAAGCGGCCGGGGCGCAGGAGGGCCGGGTCGAGGATGTCGGGCCGGTTGGTGGCGGCGATCAGGATGACGCCGCCCTTCACGTCGAAGCCGTCCATCTCGACGAGCAGCTGGTTGAGGGTCTGCTCGCGCTCGTCGTGGCCGCCGCCGAGGCCCGCGCCGCGGTGCCGGCCGACGGCGTCGATCTCGTCGACGAAGACGATCGCCGGGGCGTTCGCCTTGGCCTGCTCGAAGAGGTCGCGCACCCGGGAGGCGCCGACGCCGACGAACATCTCGACGAAGTCGGAGCCCGAGATCGAGTAGAAGGGGACGCCGGCCTCGCCCGCGACGGCGCGCGCGAGGAGGGTCTTGCCGGTGCCGGGCGGCCCGTACAGCAGCACGCCCTTGGGGATCTTGGCGCCGACGGCCTGGAACTTCGCCGGCTCCTGGAGGAACTCCTTGATCTCGTGGAGCTCCTCGACGGCCTCATCGGCCCCGGCGACGTCCGAGAACGTCGTCTTCGGGGTGTCCTTGGTGATGAGCTTCGCCTTGGACTTCCCGAAGTTCATGACCCGGGAGCCGCCGCCCTGCATCTGGTTCATCAGGAACAGGAAGACGACGACGATGAGGACGAAGGGGAGCAGCGAGAGCAGGATTCCCACGATCGGGTTCTGCTTCGAGGGGGAGACCGTGTAGCCCTTGGTCAGGTCTCCGCTGTCGAACTTGCCCTGGAGCTTGTTGGCCAGGCTGGTGCCCTGGGCGTCGCCGATGTAGCTCGCCTGGATCTTGTTGGCGCCCTTGACCTTCTGGCCGTCCTTGAGGTCGACCTTGATGACCGACTCGTCGCCGGTCGTGATCTTGGCTTCGTCTACCTGGTTCTTGTCGATCGCCTGGACGACCTCGGAGGTGTCCACCGTCTTGTAGCCGCCCGACGAGCCGACGACCTGCATCAACACGACCACGGCGAGGACGGCCAGCACGATCCACATGACCGGCCCACGGAAGTATCGCTTCACGTCCATCCATACGGAGCGAGAACGCCCCGTCCCTCCTGCCCGTAGGTAAATGCTGCTGTGAGTAAAGACTGTTCTTCGGACGGTACCCCAGCATTGTCACCCGAGACCGCAAGGGACGGCTGACAAACCCGCCTTCCCAAGCTCCAACGCGGGAGGGGGGCTCCGAGTTCCCGTCCGGGTGCCCGGTTCAGCCGCCGTAGACGTGCGGGGCCAGCGTCCCGACAAAGGGGAGATTGCGGTACTTCTCGGCGTAGTCAAGGCCATATCCGACGACGAACTCATTCGGAATGTCGAATCCGATCCACTTCACGTCGATCGCGACCTTTGCGGCATCCGGCTTACGGAGCAGCGTGCAGACCTCCAGGGAGGCGGGCTCGCGGGACCCGAGGTTGGAGAGCAGCCAGGACAGCGTGAGGCCGGAGTCGATGATGTCCTCGACGATCAGGACGTGCTTGCCCTTGATGTCGGTGTCGAGGTCCTTGAGGATGCGGACGACGCCGGAGGACTGGGTGCCCGCTCCGTAGGAGGAGACGGCCATCCAGTCCATGGTCACCGGGGTGGACAGCGCGCGGGCCAGGTCCGCCATGACCATGACGGCACCCTTGAGGACGCCGACGATCAGGAGGTCCTTGCCCGCGTACTCCGCGTCGATCTTCGCGGCCAGCTCGACCAGCTTGGCGTCGATCTCTTCCTTGGTGATGAGCACCGACTGGAGGTCGGTGCCCATGTCCTTCTCGTTCACCCGGGCCGCTTTCTTGGTTCGTTGTACGTCACTGAGCTCAGCTCTGCCGGATGACCAGTCTGCCACCCTGCCGCCGTGCCTCGACGCGCCCGGGGAGGTTGATGGCCCGCTGGCCGCGCCAGCCCGTGATCAGGCGGTCGACCTCCTCGACATGGCGGGCGAAGAGCGAGCCGGCGGGGGAACCGGCGCGGATGAGGGCCTTGCGCAGCACCCGGCGGCGGACCGCGGCGGGCAGGGCGTAGAGCTTTCCGCACAGCAGCTCGCCGGCCTCGTCCCGGACCGAGGGGTCGGCCTCGGCGGCCCAGGCGTCCAGGGCATCGGCGTCGGCGCGGGAGAGCTCGGCGGTACGCGCCAGGGCCTCCACGACGCCTTTGCCGAGCGCCTTCTCCAGCGCGGGCAGGCCTTCGTGGCGCAGCCGCGAGCGGGTGTAGGCGGGGTCGGCGTTGTGCGGGTCGTCCCAGACGGGCAGCGACTGGACCAGACAGGCCTTGCGGGCGGTGTGCCGGTCGAGCTGGAGGAAGGGGCGGCGGTAGCGGCCGTGGGCGCCGGAGACGGCGGCCATGCCGGACAGGGAGCGGGTGCCCGAGCCGCGGGCAAGGCCGAGCAGGACCGTCTCCGCCTGGTCGTCGCGGGTGTGGCCGAGCAGGACCGCGGCGGCGCCGTGGCGCTCGGCGGCGGCGTCCAGGGCGGCGTAGCGGGCGTCGCGGGCGGCGGCCTCGGGGCCGCCCTCGCGGCCCACCTTCACGGTGATGGCCTCGACCGGGTCGAGCCCCAGCGCGGTGAGCCGGGCGGCGACCTCGGCGGCGCGCTGGTCGGAGCCGGGCTGGAGGCCGTGGTCGACGGTGATGGCGCCGGCGCGGACGGAGAGCTTGCGGGATTCGAAGGCGAGGGCGGAGGCGAGCGCCATGGAGTCGGCGCCTCCGGAGCAGGCGACGAGGACCAGGGGTCCGTCGGCGCCGCCCTCGCGCGCGGTGGCGCGCGGGAGGTCGAGGGGGGTGTCGGGGGGCGGCGTGCGGCCGTCGTGGAGGACGAGCGCGTCGCGCAGGACGTCGTGGAGTACGCGGCGGACCGCCAGGCGTATCGCCGCGACCGCAGGATGGGGACCCATGTCCGGTGCCCTTCGGTGAAGTTGGGGGGTGCCTCGGGACGAGGGAAAAGATCGGTCACACAGAGTG
Organism: Streptomyces sp. NPDC005878; assembly: GCF_040629815.1. NCBI lineage: Bacteria > Bacillati > Actinomycetota > Actinomycetes > Kitasatosporales > Streptomycetaceae > Streptomyces > Streptomyces sp. NPDC005878. The sequence goes on along the minus strand of NZ_JBEXWK010000025.1, from coordinate 117,787 downwards.
CGTAGATGGTGACAGAACCGAGCCGATACCCGAGCATTGCACGCCTACCCATGCCCTACGGTCCCTCGGATGGGTGATCCTGCGCATTTCCGGGGGACAGCCGGGGCCTCCGGGTACGGGGGTGCGGTCGGCGCTCGCCCGCTCAGCCGTCCGTCCTGCTGTGCACCCGCGCGACCCAGTCCGCCGGTTTGGCGATCTCGGCCTTGGTCGGGAGTGTGTTGGGGGAGGTCCAGACCCGGTTGAAACCGTCCATACCGACCTGATCGACGACGGCCCGGACGAACCGTTCGCCGTCGCGGTACTGGCGCAGCTTGGCGTCGAGGCCGAGGAGCTTGCGCAGGGCCTGGTCGAGGCGGGAGGCGCCCTTGGCGCGGCGCTGCTGGAACTTCTCGCGGATCTCCGCCACCGAGGGCACGACCTGCGGTCCCACGCCGTCCATCACGAAGTCGGCGTGGCCCTCCAGGAGCGACATCACGGCGGTGAGCCGGCCGAGGATCTCCCGCTGGGCGGGCGTCTGCACCAGCTCGACCAGGGATCGCCCGCTGTCGCCCTCCTCGCCCTCGGGGCGGCTTCCGGCGAGCGACTGGGCGGCCTCGCGCAGCCGCTCCAGGACGGTCATCGGGTCGACGTCGGTCTCCCCGAGGAATGACTGGATTTCGCCCTCCAGGTGGTCGCGCAGCCAGGGCACGCCGGTGAACTGGGTGCGGTGCGTCTCCTCGTGCAGGCACACCCAGAGCCGGAAGTCGTGCGGGTCGACGTCGAGCTCGCGTTCCACGTGGACGATGTTGGGCGCGACCAGGAGCAGCCGTCCGCCGCCGTTCTCCCCGGCCGGGAGCTCGCGGGTGGCGGGCGCGAACGTCTCGTACTGCCCGAGCACGCGCGAGGACAGGAAGCTCAGCAGCATGCCCAGCTCGACGCCGGTGACCTTGCCGCCGACCGCGCCGAAGACGGCGCTGCCCGGGCCGCTCCCCCGGCGCTCCTGCATCTTGTCGAGCAGGGGCTTCAGAAGTTCCCGGAAACCGGCCACATTGGCCTTGACCCAGCCCGCGCGGTCGACCACGAGGACGGGGGTGTCGGCGGGCCGCACACCCTCCGGGATCATCCGCGTGAACGCCCGTACGTGTTCCTCCGAGGCCTTCGCGTGCCCGCGCAGCTCCGCGACGACGGCCCGTGCCTCGTCGCGGCTCACTTCGGGCCCCGGCCTCACCAGGCGGGTCGCGGTCGCCACCGCGAGGTTCCAGTCGACCATCCCAGAGGAAGCGGCACCACCGATGCTCGTCATGCGTCAACCGTACGTTGTCCTCCCGCGCGGGGGAGGAGGGCGGACGCCGGGTGATTACGGGGCGGGGACCGGGGAGCCGGCCCGGCAGCCGCACCGGGCGAGCCGCTCGGCGAGGCGGTCGAGGGCGTGCTGGGCGGCGTCGGGGCCGGGGGTGGCGGAGGCGAGGAAGGCGAAGGTGAGCAGATGGCCGTCGGCGTCCACGACCGTGCCCGCGAGCGCGTTGACGCCCGAGAGGGTGCCGGTCTTGGCGCGGACGAGTCCGGTCCCGGCGGAGGCGGTCCCGTAGCGGGCGCGCAGGGTGCCGGTGAACCCGGCGACCGGCAGACCGGTGAGGACCGGCCGCAGCTCCGGGTGGGCGGGGTCGGCCGCGCGCGCGAGGAGCAGGGTCAGGAGCTGGGCGCTGACGCGGTTCTCGCGGCTGAGGCCGCTGCCGTCCGCGAACCGGGCTGCGGCGGCCTGCGGGAGGCCGAGCGCGGCGATCCGGTCGGCGACCGCCTTGGCGGCCCCGTCGAAGTCGGCGGGCCGTCCGGCGGCGATGGCGGTCTGGCGGGCGAGCGCCTCGGCGAGGTCGTTGTCGCTGTTGGTGAGCATCCGCTCGACCAGGTCGGACAGCGGCGCGGAGAGGTTGCGGGCGAGCTCCCCGGCGCCCTGCGGGGCCCGTCCCGGCCGGGGAGGGCCGGCGGTGATGCCGCGCTCGCGCAGGAACGAGGCGAACGTACGGGCGGTGTCCCCGGCCGGGTCCCAGCCGCGCGGCGCGGGGCCGCTGTCGCTTCCGTCCACGCGTGCCTCGTCGGTCATCAGGGCGACGACGGGCGCGATGTTCTCGTTCGGGCCGATGGGGTGGCGCTCGGGGCCGCTGTAGCGGGAGAGGTCGTAGGTGAGGGAGGCGGTGGTGGCGCCCCGGGCGCGCAGGGCGCGGGCGGTGGCGTCGGCGAGGGCGCGCAGGCCGTCCTTGCCGAGCGTGGGGTCGCCGCCGCCGACCAGGGTGAGCTCGCTGCCGGTGGCGGGGGCCACGACGGTGGTGGGGATGCGGTGGCCGGGGCCGAGCGCCGACAGGGCGGCGACAGCGGTGGCGATCTTGACGGTGGAGGCGGGCGTCATGGCGGTGTCCGCGCGCTGCCCGTAGAGCTGTCTGCCGGTGACCGTGTCGTACACGGCGGCGGAGGGCTGCGGGCCGAGGCCGGGCGAGGTGAGGAGGGGGCCGAGGACCTGGTCGAGCGTGCTGTCCGCCGGCGCGTCCGCGGGGGCGCTCAGCGCGGCGAGCACGCCCCTGGCGCTGGGCGCGGGCGCCGGTGAGGGGGGCGCGCCCAGGTGATGTGCGCCACCTGTTGACCGGTGAGCCGCTGCGCGGTCGCGCTCGGCCGTACGCTGACCCGAGTCCCAGGGACCGGCCGTTGCCACCGCTCCGGCCGCCACTGCCATGCCTACCGCAGCCGCACCCGCGATGAGCTGCCATGTCTTGGGTCCCGGCACCGAGGACCAGCCCCTTTCGCGATCACACACCTGCGTGAGGGACACTTAATCACCAGAACTGCGTCTTGCCGCGAACATGGCACACCGGGTCAGCACCGGCGGCCCCATCCGGCTGAGTGTCCCGGGCCCGACCCGGGGGACGCGGGAACCGACCAATGCATGTGCTGATCATGGAGGAGAGCCACCCGTGGAGTTCGACGTCACCATCGAGATCCCGAAGGGTTCGCGGAACAAGTACGAGGTGGACCACGAGACCGGCAGGATCCGCCTGGACCGTCGCCTCTTCACCTCGACCAGCTACCCGGCGGACTACGGCTTCGTGGAGAACACCCTCGGCGAGGACGGTGACCCGCTGGACGCGCTGGTCATCCTGGACGAGCCGACCTTCCCGGGCTGCCTGATCCGCTGCCGCGCCATCGGCATGTTCCGCATGACCGACGAGGCGGGCGGCGACGACAAGCTGCTCTGCGTGCCGGCGTCCGACCCGCGTGTCGAGCACCTGCGCGACATCCACCACGTGTCGGAGTTCGACCGCCTGGAGATCCAGCACTTCTTCGAGGTCTACAAGGACCTGGAGCCCGGCAAGTCCGTCGAGGGCGCCAACTGGGTCGGCCGCGCCGAGGCCGAGGAGGAGATCAAGGCCTCCTACAAGCGCCTCGAGGCGCAGGGCGGCGCGCACTGACGCGCCTGTGAACCGGTACGACGACGGGCGGTGCACCTTCCGGGGTGCGCCGCCCGTTGTCGTACGACTTGATGATCGCCCACATACTGGGCACACGCTTGCGTACGCAAGGGACCGGAGGGAGGCAAGGGGTGCCTGAGCAGCAGGAGCCGGAGGAGCGCAAGCCCTCTGACGAGGCGCGGAGCGCCTTCGCGGCTCCCGACGGGGTGGCGCAGCCCGGCCCTCTGGAGGAGGACGCGCCGACCTCCGAGTTCGCGCTGCCCGCCGGGGTCCCGGAGCCGGAGCCGGCACCCGAACAGGCCCCCGCGTCGGCCTTCGCGCCGCCCAGCACCTACTCGGCCCGCGAGGCGCCGTCCGCCACCGTCACCACCGCGGGACTGCCGCTGGTGCGCCTGTCCAAGGACGCGCCGTGGCAGGACCGGATGCGCACCATGCTGCGGATGCCGGTGGGTGAGCGGCCGGTACCGGAGACGCCCCTGAAGACCGATGACGCCGGGCCCGCCGTGCCGCGCGTGCTCGACCTGACGCTGCGTATCGGTGAACTGCTGCTCGCGGGCGGCGAGGGCGCCGAGGACGTCGAGGCGGCGATGTTCGCCATCTGCCGCAGCTACGGCCTGGACCGCTGCGAGCCGACGGTGACCTTCACCCTGCTCGCCGTCACCCACCAGCCGTCCCTGGTGGACGACCCGGTCACGGCGAACCGGACGGTACGCCGCCGGGGCACCGACTACACGCGCCTGGCGGCCGTCCACCGGCTCGTCACGGACATGACCAGCTCCGACCACGACGTCACCCTGGAAGAGGCCTACCGCCGCCTCGCGGAGATCCGCCGCAACCGGCACCCGTACCCCGGCTGGGTCCTGACCCTCGCCGCGGGCGTCCTCGCGGGGGCGGCCTCGGTGCTGGTCGGCGGCGGCGTGACGGTGTTCCTGGTGGCGGCGGCAGGCGCGATCCTGGGCGACCGGCTCGCCTGGCTCTGTGCGGCGCGCGGACTGCCGGAGTTCTACCAGTTCGTGGTGGCGGCGATGCCGCCCGCGGCGATGGGGGTGGCGCTCAGCCTGCTCGGCTGGGATCTGCGGCCCTCCGCGGTGATCACCGGTGGACTGTTCGCCCTGATCCCCGGACGGGCGCTGGTGGCCGCCGTGCAGGACGGCCTGACCGGCTTCTACATCACCGCCTCCGCCCGCCTGCTGGAGGTCACGTACTTCTTCGTGGCGATCGTGATCGGCGTGCTCACCGTGCTGTACGGGGGGCTCCAGGTCGACGCCAAGCTGAACCCGGAGGGCGCCCTGAGCCCCATCGAGCGGCCCGTCGTCCAGACGCTCGCCTCGATGGCGCTCTGCCTGACCTTCGCCGTGCTGCTCCAGCAGGAACGGTCCACCGTGTGGATCGCCACGCTGAACGGCGGGGTCGCGTGGGTGATCTACGCGTCGATCGCGGTCACCGCCCACGGATCGCCCATCATGGCGACGGCGGTGGCGGCGGGTCTCGTCGGCCTCTTCGGGCAACTGGTCGCGCGCTACCGCAACACCTCGGCGCTGCCGTACGTGACGGCGGCGATCGGGCCGCTGCTGCCGGGCAGCGCCACGTACTTCGGGGTGCTGGCGATCGCCCAGAACCACCGGGACCAGGGCCTCGCCAACATTCTCAAGGCGGCGGCGCTGGCGATGGCGATCGCGATCGGGGTGAACCTCGGGAGCGAGATGTCGCGGATGTTCCTCAAGGCGCCGGGGGCGGCCCGCAAGGCGGCGAAGCGGACGCGCGGCTTCTGACGGGCGGGGGGGCTTCCCGCGCCCCCGCGGGGCGCCCCCGTACGCAGGAGTCAGCGCTTCGCGTGCCGCCTGCGCTGGGGCGGGCGGGGCGAGCCGATGTCGGCGGGGCCCCGGTCCCCCGCTCCCGCCTTCTTCGCCTTGGAACGCGCCCGCAGGAACTCGATCGCGATCGGGACCACCGAGACCAGGACGATCGCGACCAGCATCAGCTCGATGTTCTTGTGCACGAACTCGACGTTGCCCAGCGCCGCGCCCAGCAGCGTCACGCCCGCGCCCCACAGCGCGCCGCCGATCACGTTGTACGTGATGAAGGAGCGGTAGTTCATCCGGCTCACGCCCGCGATGATCGGCGTGAACGTCCGGACGATCGGCACGAACCGGGCCAGCACCAGCGATTTCGGACCGTACTTCTCGAAGAAGTCGTGGGCCTTCTCCACGTTCTCCTGCTTGAAGAGCTTGGAGTCCGGCCGGTTGAAGAGCGAGGGGCCGACCTTGCGGCCGAAGAGGTAGCCCACCTGGTCGCCCAGCACGGCGGCGGCCACCACCAGCAGGCACACCAGCCACAGCGGGGTGTCGATCTTGCCGCTGGTGACCAGCAGACCGGTGGTGAACAGGAGCGAGTCGCCCGGCAGGAAGAAGCCGATGAGCAGGCCGGACTCGGCGAAGACGATCACCAGCAGACCGGCCAGGCCGAACGACGACAGCAGCTGGTCGGGGTCCAGCCAGCTCGGACCGAGTGCGAGGGTGGTCACGGGTTCCGGCGCTCCTGGGTGAGGGTGGGGGCGGGGGGCGCGTAAGCGCGTGTTGACGGGCCAAAGCTATCAACGCCTCCGCCGGGCTCCAGGTTCCACCGGCCTCCTGGGGATGCGCTGTGCCCGGGCGGGTACGAAGCTGGGTCCCAGGATCCTCCAGGAAGGCGGCGCGATGAGCATCGAGGATTTCGGCGGCGGGCAGGGCCCGCAGTCCGACGTACTGGTCGTGACCACCAACGACGTGCCCGGCTACCAGGTCCAGCAGGTCATCGGCGAGGTCTTCGGTCTGACCGTGCGCTCGCGGCACCTCGGCAGCCAGATCGGCGCCGGCCTGAAGTCCATGATCGGCGGCGAGCTGAAGGGGCTGACCAAGACGCTCGTGCAGACCCGCAACCAGGCGATGGAACGGCTGGTCGAGCAGGCACGCGCGCGAGGGGCGAACGCCGTCCTGATGATGCGCTTCGACGTCACCGAGGCCGCCGACGTGGGGACGGAGGTCTGCGCGTACGGAACGGCGGTCGTGATCACGAAGCTCTGAGACGGGGACCTCGACCATGGCACTGCACCCGGGTGGCGGCGAGAAGGCGCGGGAGCACGAGAAGGACCACGGGCGGCTCGCCCTCAACCCGTTCTACGGGGAGGCCGACCCGGTCGGCTCCATGACCTCCGCGCCGCCCCGGCACCGGCTGCCGGACCGGCCGCTGGCCCCCGCCACGGCGTACCAGCTCGTCCACGACGAACTGATGCTGGACGGCAACTCCCGCCTCAACCTGGCCACGTTCGTCACCACCTGGATGGAGCCGCAGGCGGCGGTGCTGATGGCGGAGTGCCGGGACAAGAACATGATCGACAAGGACGAGTACCCGCGCACCGCCGAGCTGGAGCGGCGCTGTGTGGCGATGCTCGCGGACCTGTGGCACGCGCCCGACCCGGCCGGGGCCGTGGGCTGCTCGACGACGGGGTCGAGCGAGGCCTGCATGCTCGCCGGGATGGCGCTCAAGCGGCGCTGGGCGAAGCGGAACGCGGACCGCTACCCCGGGCGGGACGCGGTGCCGAACCTGGTGATGGGCGTGAACGTCCAGGTCTGCTGGGAGAAGTTCTGCGCCTTCTGGGAGGTCGAGGCGCGCCAGGTCCCGATGGAGGGCGACCGCTTCCACCTGGACCCGCAGGCGGCGGCCGAGCTGTGCGACGAGAACACGATCGGCGTGGTGGGCATCCTCGGCTCGACCTTCGACGGATCGTACGAGCCGATCGCGGAACTCTGCGCGGCCCTCGACGCGTTGCAGGAGCGTACGGGTCTTGATGTGCCGGTCCATGTGGACGGCGCGTCGGGGGCGATGGTGGCGCCCTTCCTCGACGAGGACCTGGTGTGGGACTTCCGGCTGCCCAGGGTCTCCTCGGTCAACACCTCCGGGCACAAGTACGGCCTGGTGTACCCGGGCGTGGGCTGGGCCCTGTGGCGCTCGGCGGAGGAGCTCCCGGAGGAGCTGGTCTTCCGGGTGAACTACCTGGGCGGCGACATGCCCACCTTCGCGCTGAACTTCTCCCGGCCCGGGGCGCAGGTGGTGGCGCAGTACTACACGTTCCTGCGGCTGGGCCGGGAAGGGTTCCGGGCGGTGCAGCGGACCACCCGGGACGTGGCGCGCTCGCTCGCCGACCGGATTGAGGCGCTGGGCGACTTCCGGCTGCTCACGCGCGGGACCGAGCTGCCGGTGTTCGCGTTCACCACGGCGCCGGAGGTGAAGCGGTTCGACGTGTTCGACGTGTCGCGGCGGCTGCGGGAGCGGGGCTGGCTGGTCCCGGCGTACTCGTTCCCGCCGCACCGCGAGGACCTGTCGGTGCTGCGAGTGGTGTGCCGCAACGGGTTCTCGTCGGATCTGGCGGGGATGCTGGTGGAGGACCTGGGGCGGCTCCTGCCGGAGCTGCGGCGGCAGAGCGCTCCGCTCGGGCGGGAGGAGGGGGAGGCCACGGCCTTCCACCACTGAGGTGAGGTGGGGCGGGGGGTGGTGGTGTGTGGTCTTGGGTGCGTGTTCGACTGCGGATCGTGCGTGGTTGCTCGCGCGGTTCCCCGCGCCCCTGTAGGGCACCCCGTCCGGCGGGGTACCCCAGAGCGGGCCACCGGCACCCTAGGGGGCGCTGTCGTCCGCCAGGACCCCCACGAACGGCTCTCCCTCGCCCCTGAACGTGTACGCGCCCGACGCGATCCTGGCGATCAGGCCGTCCGTCCACGCCGCCTCCGCGTCCGCCGAGTGGACCCACATGTTCATGATCTCGCCGATGTGGCCGAGGGACTCGGGCCCCTCCTCGGGGGTGTAGTGCTCGGTGACCCGGCTCCGCCAGGCCGCCAGGCGCTCCAGCCGGTCGCGCAGCAGCGCCATCACCTCCGCGCGCGGCAGGTCGACCATGAAGCCGATGGCCGCCGAGAGCAGGTCCATCTTCTGGTCGTACGAGGTCAGCGCGGCCCGCAGCAGCTTGAGGTACTCCTCGCGGCCCGCCTCCGTCAGCTCGTACTCGGTACGGGGCGGACCGCCCGCCGTGCTCGGCGCGATCTCGTGGGCGAGCAGCACGCCCTCCTTCGCCATCTGTTTGAGGGCGTGGTAGATCGAGCCGGGCTTGGCGTTGGACCACTCGTGGGCGCCCCAGTACTCCAGGTCGTTGCGGACCTGGTAGCCGTGCGCCCGGCCGTGCCGGCGGATCGCGCCGAGGACGAGGAGTCGGATCGCTGACATGCGCGTCAGCCTATGACCTCGGCCGTTCGCGGGAGCAACCAGCTCCGTGCTGGGAAGGGGGCGAGGGAGGGGATCAGAACGGGAACAGGCTCCTCCCGTGCTGCACGGAGATCCACTTCTGGGTGGTGAACGCCTCGATCGTGGAGTCGCCGTTCAGCCGCCCGAGCCCGGAGTACTTCTCGCCGCCGAACGACACCAACGGCTCGTCCTGGATGGTCGAGTCGTTGACGTGGATCATCCCGGTCACGATCCGCTTGGCGAACCGGACGCCCCGCTCCACGTTGCCGGTGTGGACGGCGCCGCTCAGACCGTACGGGCTGTCGTTGGCCATCCGTACCGCCTCCTCCTCGCCGTCGAAGGAGAGCAGCAGCACCACCGGGCCGAAGATCTCCTGCCGCAGCAGCGGGGAGTCCTCGGGCAGCCCGGTCAGCACGGTCGGCTCGACGAGGCTGCCGCGCGTACGTCCCCGTACGAGCGCGGTGGCGCCCTCGGCGAGGGCCTGGTCGACGAGCGCGGTGAGCGCGTCCGCCTGGAAGCTGTTGATGACCGGGCCGATGTCGGTCGCCGGGTCGGCCGGGTCGCCGGTCTTGAGGGCCGCGACCCGGGCGCAGAACTTCTCGGTGAACTTCTGCTCGATGCTCCGGTCCACCAGGACGCGGTTGGCGGCCATGCAGACCTGGCCCTGGTAGACGAAACGGCTGAAGACCGCCGCCTCGACCGCGTAGTCGATGTCCGCGTCGTCCAGGACCACCAGCGCGCTGTTGCCGCTCAGTTCCAGGATGGCCCGTTTGAAGTGGCTGCCCGCGACGGCGGCCACATGGCGGCCGGTGCGGTCGGAGCCCGCGAAGGAGATCACCTTGGGCACCGGGTGCTCTATCAGCGCGTCGCCTATCTCGGCGATATCGGTGACCAGCACGTTCAGCAGTCCGGCCGGCAGGCCCGCGTCCTCGAAGATCTTGGCGATGAGGCCGCCGCCGACCACCGGCGCGTTCTGGTTCGGCTTGATGACGACGGCGTTGCCGAGCGCCAGGGCGGGCGCGACCGACTTCAGCGTCACCAGGAAGGGGAAGTTGAAGGGGCTGATGACCCCGACCACGCCGACCGGCAGCCGGTAGACGCGGTTCTCCTTGCCGTCGACGGGCGACGGCAGGATCCGGCCCTCCGGCCGTATCGCCAGCTGTATCGCCTCGCGCAGGAACTCCTTGGCGAGGTGGACTTCGTACCCGGCCTTGAGGCGGGTGCCGCCCAGTTCGGTGACGATCGCCTCGATGATCTCCGGCTCGCGCTCCTCGGTGATCCGCAGCGCGCGCTCGAAGACCAGTCTTCGGCTGTAGGGGTTGGTCTCGCCCCAGCCGACCTGGGCGCGCTCGGCCGCGCGATAGGCCTCGTCGACCTCGTCCACCGTGGCGACGGTGATGGCGGCGAGCTTCTCCCCGTTGTACGGATCGAAGTCGATGATGTCCCACGACCCGCTGCCGGTACGCCACTCGCCGTCGATGTACTGGTGGGCCAGGTCGGTGAAGAAGGACATGCCATCCCTTACTGCTGCCACTGCGCCGCCACCGTGTCCGTCGTCGCGTCCACTGTGTCCCCCGCTTCCGCTACACAACCCTGATGTGACGTCATCGTACTGACGTATCAGATGAGTTGGAGCAGTCCACGGAGAAGATCGCGGCTCTCCTCCGGTCCCGGACTGTCCTTCTGGAGCCGTTCCATCGCCCGCTCGTACTGGGCGACCTCCTCCGGCTTGTCCAGGTAGAGCGAGCTGGTGAGCTGCTCCAGATAGACGATGTCGGAGAGGTCGGACTCGGGGAAGCGCAGCAGGGTGAACGCCCCACTCTCGCCCGCGTGGCCGCCGAAGCTGAACGGCATCACCTGGAGCGTCACGTTCGGCTGCTCGGACACCTCGATGAGGTGCTTCAACTGGCCGCGCATCACGTCCCGTTCGCCGTACGGGCGGCGCAGCGCCGCCTCGTCGAGGACGGCGTGGAACTTGGGGGCGCGCTCGGAGACGAGCGCCTTCTGGCGCTCCAGGCGCAGCGCCACCCGGCGGTCGATCTCCGCGCTGGAGCCGTTGGGCATCCCGCGCCGGACGACGGCGTTGGCGTACGCCTCGGTCTGCAACAGGCCGTGGACGAACTGCACTTCGTAGATCCGGATGAGCGAGGCCGCGCCCTCCAGGCCGATGTACGTCTGGAACCAGCCGGGCAGCACGTCGCCGTAACTGTGCCACCAGCCCGCGATGTTGGCCTCTTTCGCGAGCCCCAGGAGCGACGCGCGCTCGGCGTCGTCGGTGACCCCGTAGAGCGTCAGCAGGTCTTCGACATCCCTGGCCTTGAAGCTCACCCGCCCCAACTCCATACGACTGATCTTCGACTCGGACGCCCTGATCGAATACCCGGCGGCCTCACGGGTGATGCCCCGGGACTCGCGCAGGCGCCTGAGCTGTGATCCCAGCAGAATGCGCCGGACCACCGACCCGCTCGACTCTCCTGCGGTCACTTCGCTGTCCCTCCCCAACCGACGGTGCACGGCAGTCTGCCACCAAAACGCTTCACCCCGTACTCATTCGATTACGGAAATGGTCAAGCTCCGAAATCGGCCGCGGGAAGAAATGAGCAACAATCACCACGGGTTCGGACAGGCCTGGCACGTGCACGTGCATCTGCCCTTGCATCAGGAGCAGGCATTCGGAACCATGGTCCCCGCGCACCTGCGTGCTCGTCTTGTGTCCTGCTGTGCCTAGCGTTCTGTTCTGCTGTACGCCACGTTCGCCTGTACCGCCACGGCCGCGAATCCCGGGAGTGCCTCGCATGGGGACGAATGGATCGACCATGCTGGAGCCGTTGGAGCCTTTAAGGCAGGCCCTCCCGCCCATCGACCCCTCCGCGGTGGCCAGTTCCGCCTCCTGCGCGCTGCCGGCCCGCTTCGAGGCCGTCCGCGGGGCACGCCAGTTCACCAAGAAGACGCTCGGCCAGTGGGACCTGGCGGAGCGCTTCGACGAGGTGGCCCTGGTCGTCTCCGAGCTCGTCACCAACGCCCTGCGGCACGCGCTGCCCGCCGACACCGCCCGCGAGCCGGACGCTCCGCCGGTGCGGCTGCACCTGATGCGCTGGACCAGCCGGCTGGTGTGCGCGGTGCGCGACCCCAGCATGGACTGTCCGTCCTCGCCCGGCGCCGACGACTGCGACGCCGAGTCGGGGCGCGGCCTGTTCCTGGTGGACTCCTTCAGCGACTCCTGGGGCTGGCACCCGCTCACGGGCACGCTGAGCGGCAAGGTGGTCTGGGCGCTGTTCCGCCTCCAGCCGGCCGACTGAGCCCGGACCGGCGCGTCTTTCCGTACCCGCACGGCATGAGGGCCCCCGCATGGGGGCCCGTTCGCGTGTGCGGAGTCTTCGCGTTTCCGGAGTCGCCGATCAGTCCGTGATCAGGTGGTCGAACTCGCCGTCCTTGACGCCCAGGAGCATCGCCTCGATCTCCGCGCGCGTGTAGACCAGCGCGGGGCCGTCCGGGAACGTCGAGTTGCGGACGGCGACCCTTCCGCCGGGCAGCCGCGCGAACTCCACACACGTTCCCTGGGAGTTGCTGTGGCGGCTCTTCTGCCAGACGACACCCTGAAGCTCCGTTGCCGCCATGCCGTTGTACGCGTGGTGCAAGGTCGCTCCCGGGGGGATGTGCAGACGTACATCTGTGAAAGGTCAACTGCCCCGGATCATAGCCGTGTTCATGTGCGCCTGCATGAGCATATGCACGTGCACGCGCGGTACTCGGGTCGTTACAGGCAATTCCACCGGGTTGGACTACTCGTCCACTGGGTATAGACGCGTCCCACGCCCGCAAGGTTCACGCGCTGGTAGCTTGTCGCGTCCGGAAATCGTCGAGGCAAGGGGAAGACAACAGTGCGCAGGCATGTACGTGACGGGGCGGGCGCCGTGGCCCTCGCCGCCTGTCTCGCCCTGGCCGGGTGCTCCGGTTCGGACGGCGGCGACAAGGCCGGCAAGAGCCCGGACGGGGGCGGGAAGAGCGCGAGCCCCACCGCGACCGGCGGCGCCGGAAACGGCAGCAACGGTGGCGGCACGGTGGCCGCCAAGGACATCGCCGGAGCCTGGGCGGCCGTCCTCCAGGGCAAGCCGACCGCTCTGGTGATCAGTGGCACGAACGTGGCGCTGGGCGGCGAACACACGTGCAGCGGCACGGTCAGCGACAACGGCATGGCGATGATCGAGCTCAAGTGCGCCGACGGCAACACCGACCGCGCCGCCGGCATGCCCTCGCTGAGCAAGGACGGCAAGACCCTCACGGTGAAGTGGGAGGGCGGCGCGACCGACACCTTCACCAAGTCGGAGCTGGACGGGAAGCTCCCCACGGGCATCCCTTCGGCGGGCCTGCCGACCCCCTGACCCGGACGCCCCTGACCCGGACGCCCCTTTCACGGACTCCCCCGGCGGGACGACGGCTGCCCGGTGTCCTTGAGGGCCATCGGCGGGGCGGGCGGGGCCAGCGCGTCCGACAGCTCCGCCAGGCGGTCGAGCAGCAGTCCGGCGCCCTTGCGCACCACCCGGTCGGACCGGTCGGGCCCCGCCTGCCCGTCCCACGCGGCCAGCGCCTTCTCCACCTCCTCCCACCGCGGCACCCGCCGCTCCCGCACCGCCCGCGCGCCCCGCTCGGTGGCGCGGCGCAGCGCCCCGGCGAATGCCCCGGCGGCCGGGACCGGGCGCGCGCCGCGCTCGGGTACGTGCGCCTCCATCAGCATGGCGATCCGGCCGAGCTGCTCGACCGCCCGCCCGGCCTCCTCGGCCGCCGACCTGGACAGTCCCCGGTGGCGCACCGGCTCGTGGGTGGCCCGCTCCAGCGCCTCCTGCCAGGCGAGCCGGGCCGCCCGGGTGTCGAGCAGCGTCCGGCGCACCGGGTCGGCGGGAGCCGCGGGGTCGGCGTACCGGTCGGTGACGGCCGCCGCGTACCGCCCGCAGGCCGCCAGCCAGTCGGCGAGCCGGGTACGCAGCCGGGGCGTCTCCCAGGCCGGGTAGAGCGCGTACGCGGCCATCGCGAGGACCCCGCCGAGCAGCGTGAGCAGCACCCGGTCGGGGACGGTCTGGGTCCACTGCGAACCCCCGGTGCCGAGCAGGAAGACCACATACGCGGAGACGCACGCGCTGGCCGCCGCGTATCCCGTGCGCATCAGCAGGTACATCAGGAACGCGCAGACCACCGCCAGCGTGACGGACAGGCCCGGGCCCGGATGGGTGAGCTGGACGAGGCCGGTGGCGAGGGCGACGCCGACGAGGGTCCCGCCGAAACGGGCGACCGCGCGGGAGTACGTCTGGGAGAAGTCCGGGCGCATCACCATCACGGCGGCCATGGGCGCCCAGTAGCCGTGGCCCAGCGGCAGCACCTTGCCGAGGAGGTAGCCGGCGGCGGCGACCGCGCAGACGCGGGCCGCGTGCCGGAAGACCGGGGAGTCGCGGCGGCCCAGTTCCTTGCGCATGGCGGCGAGGGCGAGCGGGACGAGCCGGGGCAGGGTGGGCCGCAGCAGCGGTTCGGCCCCCTCGCCGCCGGTGCCCTCGGCCGTCTCCATGACGTCGCCGAGGAGCGCGGTCAGCCGGGTGGCGGCGCGCCGGGCGGGGCCGGTGAGGATGGCGCCGGTGTCGGGCGTGCGCAGCGCGGCCTCGGCGGGCGGGGGGATGCGCACGGCCTCGCCGTGCCGGATGGCCCGGGCGGCCGCGTCGAGCACGGAGGCGGCGGCGCCGAGCAGTTCCCGCACCCGGTCGCGCTCGGGGCCCTCCTGCGGGACGCCGAGCGCGGGGTCGGCGAGGGAGGCGAGGACCGGGCGGATGCGCTCGGCCACGCCCCGGGACCCGCGCAGCTCCGCCGGGCGGCGGCGGGCCTCGCGGGGGGTGACGGCCGCGGCGAGCCGGGCCGTCATCAGGGGCTGCGGATCGAACGGGGCGCGCGGGTCGTGCCGCAGCCGCCGCGCGTAGTCGGCCACGGCGGCGAGGGCGTCGGCGAGCGCGTCGCGCTGGGCGCCCCAGCGGCGGATCGGGACGAGCACGACCAGGGCCGCCTGGACGACCCCGCCCGCCGCGATCATCGCCGCGTGCCCGGCCGCGGCCGCGATCGACGTGGGCAGGGTGACGGTGACCAGCATGATCGCCACGTTCGACGAGGCGATGATCCCGGCGGTGGGGCCGACCGCCCAGGCGAGACCGGCCGTGAACGTCCACAGGGCGAGCAGGGCCAGGAAGAACGGGGAGTGGGCGCCGACGAGGTAGCCCAGGAAGGTGGAGACGGCGAGGCTCGCGCCGGAGGCGAGCGCCAGCACCGGACGGGGACGCCAGCTGCGCTGGAAGGTGGCGATGGCGGCCTGGAACGCGCCGAACGCCGAACTCACGGCGGCCGTGGGGCCCAGCGCGACCAGGCTGACCCCGACGACGAGGGCGACACCGGCCGCGCCGCGCAGCGCCACGGCGGGTTCGAGCCGCCGCCGCTCGACGCTCAGCCCCGACCGCCCGGCCTCCTTCAACGCGGCGACCCAGCCCATACCCCGAGCGTATCGGGGGGTGGGGTGGGGGCGGGGTTGGCTGGTGGTGGGCGTTCTGGGGAGCCGCCGGGGGCCGGCCCCGATGGGGAGCCGCCTCGGGGTGGGCTCGGCTCGCCCGGAGGCGCCCGGTCGGGGGGCCGGGCGCGTCCGGTCGGGGGGCCGGGGGCGTCCGGTCGGGGGGCCGGCCGTCTCGAAAGGGCGCTCAGGGCCGGGGCAGCCCCGGGCGGTCCGCTCCTCGCCGGGCCCGGTCCGCCGCCGCCCTGCCGTCCCGCCACCCCGCCTCGTCCGTGACCCCCCGCACCCGCGTCCGTACCGTCCGGGGGAACATCTCCTCCGCCCGCCCCGCGACCGCCACCGCCCGCGTCGCCAGCACCGGCAGCAGGTCGGCGGCGGCCGTGGACTCCACCTGGCGGGCCGTCGCCGACAGCAGGTCACCCAGGCGGTTCGCGTACGCCAGCAGGAACGACTGGCGGAATGTCTTCATCCGCTTGCGTCCACCCGCCCGCTGCGCCGCCTCCGCCCGCGTCATCGCCACCGTCCCCTGCACCAGCAGCGAGGTGTAGAGCAGCTCCACCGCCTCCAGATCGGCCTCGAACCCCACGACCGTGGAGAAGCCGAACTCCCCGTTCCACACCGCCTGGCAGTGGTTGGCCGAGGCCACCGCGTCGAGCAGGATCGCCTTGGCCGTCTCGTACGGCGCGTCGACCCCGATCCGGCACGCCCCCGGCGCGTCCCCCTGGCGGCCCTCCGACAGGACCGCCTCGTCGATGCTGTGCAGCGCCATCAGCTCCTGCGCCTTGGCGCTCAGCGCCTCCGCCTCCTCCGGGAACTCCGTCGCCTCCGCCTTGGCCAGCAGCCCCCGGATCCGCGTCAGCGTCTTCGGCTCCCCGTGCGCCGGCGGCACGTACACGGACGCCCCCGGCACCGGCCCCACCGGCTCGATCGCGGGCAGCCGCAGCAGCAGCCGGTACAGCTCAAGCACCGTCGTCGCGCGCGTGAAGCGGTCCGGCTGCCGTTCGCCGCCGCCACGGACGTCCTCCGCCAGCGCCCCCACGGCCTCCATCTGCGCGCCCCACCGCGCCGGCAGCCGCTCGTACCGCTTCAGCTGTACGGAGATCAGCTCCACCACCACCCGTACGTGCGGCTCCGCCAGCTCGCGCCGGACCATCCGTACGACATCCGCGGGCTGCCACCCCCGCTCCCACGCCCGCCCGACCAGCTCCCGCCCGCGCAGCGCGAGCTCGGCGTCGGCGGCCGGGTCGGCGGCGAGCAGGGACGCGCCCGTGTCCAGATCCGCGTCACCCTCCGCGTACAACGCGGCGGCCAGCGCCCGCTCCACCGTGTGCCCCACCGCCATCGAAGTGCCTCCTTACGCGCGCGTGCCCGACCGCACAGATCGTCGCAGCTGCCGAACACATCCACGAACCGGTCCCCCGCCCGCCGCCGTGCCGCCGAACGCCGATGTCAGTGGCCGGTGCCACACTCGCACTCGTGAACGACAAGTGGGCGCTGGATCCCACCGAGGACGGCGGCGCACGGCTCGTCGCCCTCGGACACGACGGTCTGCCCGAGGGCCCCGTGGCGCACGAGCCCGACCTGGCCGAGGCCGTCCGGTCCCGCCCGGGCGTGGGCCGCTGGATCTGGCGCTCGACCGCCGACATCTACCCGCGCCTGCTCGCCGCCGACGTCCGCGTGGACCGGTGCTACGACATCGAGGCCGCCGAACTGCTCCTCCTCGGCCACGAGGGCCGCCTCGGCGAACCCCGCTCCGCGGCCGCCGCCTGGGCACGGCTGCACCACCTGCCCGTCCCCGCGGACCCACCCGCCCGCGCCGCCGAGCCGAGCCGCCAGTCCTCCCTCTTCGAGCCCCCGAGCGGCACCTCCCTGCCCCTCGAAGCCCTGGTCGAGGTGTACGCGGACCAGCAGCGGCGGCACGAGAAGGCCGAGCACCCCGGCCGGATGCGGCTGCTCACCGCCTCCGAGTCGGCCGGGACGCTGGTGGCCGCCGAGATGCACCGGGCGGGCGTGCCCTGGCGCGCCGACGTCCACCGCGCCCTGCTCCACGACCTGCTCGGCGAGCGGTACGCGGGGGGCGGCGAACCCCGCCGCCTCGCCGAGCTCGCGGACCAGGTGTCGGCCGCCTTCGGCCGCCGGGTCCGGCCCGACCTGCCCGCCGACGTCATCAAGGCGTTCGCCGAGGCGGGCATCCGGCTCACCTCCACGCGCCGCTGGGCCCTGGAGGAGATCGACCATCCGGCCGTGGCCCCCCTGGTCGCGTACAAGAAGCTGTACCGGATCTGGACCGCCCACGGCTGGAGCTGGCTGCACGACTGGGTGCGCGACGGCCGCTTCCGCCCCGAGTACACCCCGGGCGGCACCGTCAGTGGCCGCTGGACCACGAACGGCGGGGGCGCCCTCCAGATCCCGAAGGTCATCCGTCAGGCGGTCGTGGCCGACGAGGGGTGGCGCCTGGTCGTCGCCGACGCCGACCAGATGGAACCCCGCGTGCTCGCCGCGATCTCCCGCGACCCCGGGCTGATGGAGGTGGCCGGGCACGACGGCGACCTCTATACCGCCCTGTCCGACCGCGCCTTCTCCGGCGACCGCAACCACGCCAAGCTGGCGCTGCTCGGCGCGATCTACGGTCAGACGTCCGGCGACGGCCTCAAGAACCTCGCCGCCCTGCGCCGCCGCTTCCCCCGGGCCGTGGCGTACGTGGACGACGCGGCGAAGGCGGGCGAGGAGGGGCGTCTCGTACGGACCTGGCTCGGCCGCACCAGCCCGCCCGCCGCAGGAGCCGGCGACGACGGCGAGGCAGGACTGCCCCAGGAAGGCGGCGACGACCTCCCCTCCCCCGACGGGGAGCTCACCCCCGGCTACGCGTCCACCAACGCCCGCGCCCGGGGCCGCTTCACCCGCAACTTCGTCGTCCAGGGCAGCGCCGCCGACTGGGCCCTGCTGCTCCTCGCCTCACTGCGCCAGCAGCTCACCACCGCCGGGATGCGGGCCGAGCTGGTCTTCTTCCAGCACGACGAGGTCATCGTGCACTGCCCGGAGGCCGAGGCCCCCCAGGTGGTCGAGGCGATCCGCACGGCCGGCGCGCTGGCCGGCCGGATCGCCTTCGGGGAGACCCCGGTGAGGTTCCCCTTCACGACGGCGGTGGTGGAGCGGTACTCGGAGGCGAAGTGAGACACCTGATGCTTGGGGCCTGGGGCCCGGGGCCTGGGGCCCGATGCCTGGAGCCCTATGCCCGGGGCCTGGTGCCCGGTGTCCGACGCCCGGTGCCTGATGCCCGGCGCCTGGGACTTGGTGCCCGATGCCCGAGGCCTGGCGCAGCCCGTGTCAGCGCAGCGTGTCCCACTTCGGGTCCAGGGCTATCGCCTTCAGTTGGGACATCGTCAGCGCGGGCGTGGCGCGCGTCGCCATGTCGTGCTGGTTGCCCGTGTTGAACGCACTGATCACCACGCGCAGGTCGTTCTTGCGGATCGTGTCGACCGTCCACCACACCACGCCCGCGCCCCCCTTCTCCCCCGGGCGCTGCTCCTCGCCGACGCGAGTGCCGTTGGGGAGCGTCGACACCGATCCCTGAAGCGGCACGTCCCCCATGCCGGGCTGGACGTTGATGCCGACCAGGCTCCTGCCCTTACCGTCGTCCACGACCGCGAACGCGTACCCGCCCTGGTTGCCCTGGTCGACGACCTTGAGGGTCTTCGGCAGGGACGCGACCAGTTCGCGCTGCATCGAGGCCCCACTCGGCTCGCCCGGCGGCACCGGTTCCCGCCGGGGCACCTTCGCTCCCGCCATGGTCGTCTTCCACACCTCGGCTGTGACGACCGCCTTCATCTGGCCCCCGGTCAGCGGCGGGTCGACTCGGCTGGTCGCCGCACCCTTCTCAGCGGGCGCGTTGTACTCGCTCGCGTCTATCAGCACGCCCTTCGGGGTGACCAGGGTGGCCCGCCAATTCTTCGTCTCCTCCCGGTGGTCCGGGTACTCGTACCCCTGGAAGAACATGAACCGTGAACCGTCGGGAAGCACTTCGGCCGTGCAGTGGTCGTAGTCCGTGATCGCCTTCGACCGGCAGGTCACGTACTGGGCGGCGCTCTGGCTCGCCGGATCAACAGTGCTCAGCGCGATGCTGATCGACCCCTTGCCCCTGCCGTCGTCGAAGACGACTGAGGCGCTCGGCATCGAGGCCTTGCCGGCCGCGCCACCCGAGCCCCGGCCCTGCTCGTCACTCGTCTCCCCGTGCGGGAGCAGGCCGATGAGGTTCTTGACCATCTGCTCCGCGCTGACAGAGACCCCATCCGGGAGCGTCGACTTGGGCGGCGCCGCAACCGACGCCGCCGCGCCACGACCGGAGCCGCCGGAACCGCCGCTGTCACCGGAGGAGCCGCCGACCAGTCCGGTTGCCCAGGCGCCGCCGAGGCCCACCGCGGCCAGGGCCACCACACTGCCGGTCACCGTGGCGACCCGGCGCCGGGCCACCCTGCGGCGACCGCTGATCAGGGCACCGTCGAGCAGCGCACGGCTGTCCTGCGGGACGAAGCCGTCGCCGGTGCTGCGCATCGCCTCACCGAGCTGGTCTTCAAAAGGCATGGTGGAACCCCACTCCTCGCTTCGTGGTCAGTAGCTCGTGGCTTGTGGTTCGTGCTTCACGATGGGCGATTGGCGATTCGCGGTTGGCGGTTCGCCCGATTCGCGCATCTGGATGCGTGCGTATCTCTTGGCGCCTGGGCCCCTTGGTGTCTTGGTGCCTGCGTCGTTGTGGGTGCGTGCTGTCAGAGCGCGGCGAGTTCCGCCAGGCTGCTGCCCAGGTGTTCACGCAGCTTGGCCAGCGCGCGCACCGAGCGGGTGCGGACCGCAGCCGAGCTGACCCGCATCGCCTCCGCCGTCTCCTCCACGCTGCGGTCCTCCCAGTACCTCAGGACCACCACCGCGCGGTCCTTGGGGCCCAGCCGGGCGAGCGCGTCGAGCAGGGCGAGGCGCAGAGCCGGATCGCCATCCGTGGTCACGGCCCGGTCCGGCAGTTCCCCGAGGGGCCGTTCGTCGGCCGACCGCCTTCGCCGGTGGGTGAGGAAGGTGCGCACGAGGATCGTCTGCGCGTACCCCGCGGGGTTGTCGATCCGGGACATCCGGCCCCACAGCGCATATATCCGCCCGAGCGTCTCCTGCACCAGATCCTCGGCGAGATGGGTATCTCCGCTGGTCAGCAGGCACGCGGCACGAAAAAGGTGGCTCGTGCGGCCGGACGCGAACTCAAGGAACTCGTCCGTGCGTGCTTGGCGCGCCTGGCGCCCTTGTCTCGGCTGCTTCTGCAGCCCCGGCCTTCTCATGCTCTCCCCCGACCCTTTGCCCTCCCCTACACCTCATTGACGCGCCAGGGGCCCGGGAATGTTTCACCCGGCTTCCGTGCCGGTGGGAGCCGAGGCGATCGCAGGCGTTCCGAATTCTCGGTCCGCCTTCTCGGTCCGCCTTCTCAGACCTCCCCGACCTCTCCCATTCCTTCCTTCTCTTCCACTTCTTCCGTCTCCGCGTCGAGCAGCGCCGAGACGTACTCCTCCAGTCGTCCGGCCAGCAGCTCGGGCGTCAGGTCCGTACGCCCCAGTTCCCGCCACGGGCCCGCGACCTTCTCGGCGTCCGGCGCGTAGGCGAGCGCGTCCAGGAGCTGCCAGTACAGCAAACCGTCACCCAGCCGTCCGCCCTCGGCGGTGTACCTGGCCACGAACTTCCGCGCGGCCCCGACCCCGTGCAGCAGCGCCAACGCCGTGGAGCAGTGCGCCACATCGAGCGCGGCCGGGCCCCACGACGTCTCCACCCAGTCCACGACCCCGCTGACCCGCAACGCGTCGCCCGCGCCGCTGAACAACACGTTCCCCGGATGGAAGTCCCGGTGCAGGAAGCAGCCCTCGTACGGGGGCGGCGGCTGCCGGATGACGTCGGTCGCCCGGCGCCAGAGGTCGGGCCGCGCAGTGTTCTCGGGGACGCGCACCCGGTCGGCGGAGGTCCACGGCTCGTACTCCCTGGGCCGCAATCCCTCCGGCACCCGGATGCGGTGAATACGCAGCAACTGCCGCGCGAGCAACGCGATCCGCGCCTCCAGATCCTCGCCGTCGAGCCGGACAGTGCCCTCCAAGCGGGTCATCAGCAGCGAGGGGTGGTCGCAGTGCTCCCCCTGTGGGTCGGCCGCCACGAGTACGGGCGCGGGCACGTCCGTCCCCGCCAGCAGCCCGAGCACCGTGGCCTCGCGCCCGAGGAGGCCGGCCGCGTGCCGCCGGTAGAAGGGCTTGGCGAAGGACCGCAGGACCAGCTCCCTCCGTACGTCGGCGCCACCCTCCGCACGGACGCCGGCTGCAACCTCCGCACGTATATGGCCGTCGGCCTCCGCTCCCGCACCCGCGCCCGTCCCCGTCCAAGTCCCCTCCATACGCACCACTCGCATCTGCGACGTCCAGCCGCCCCGCAGCGCCTCCGCTTCCCGTACGCGTTCGCCCTCGGGGAGGGACTTGTCCACCCAGCGGCGGGTCAGCTCCCAGCCGTCCGCGCCCAGGTCGTCCAGGACCGCGTCCACGAAGCGTCCACGTTCGGCCGGGTGCTCCCGGAACCAGAACCCGAGGCGATGGTGCGCGCCCTCGAACACGAGGCGGGTGAAGCGGGACTCGTTTCCGGCGGACAGCGCCTCGGTCACGGCCTCGGTGACGGCATACGGAATGATCTCGTCCACTTCGGGCACGGCCAGGACCACCCGGGTGCGCAGCGCCCGGAGGACGTCCAGGGCGCGTGAGCCGCGCCAGCTGTCGGGCGTACGGAGGATCTCCGTGAAGCGCGAGACGGGCGCGTCCGGCGGTGTACCCGGCGCTCCCGGCTCGGCCCCGAACGGTTCGGACCAGGCCGCGTCCGCGTACACGGCGGGCGCGCACAGGCCGATTCCCGCGACCCGGGAGCCGTAGTGCGCGGCCAGGTCGGCGACGGTCTGGCCGCTCATGCTGAAGCCGGTCAGAACGAGGCTCTGGCCGGGCGGGACGAACGCGTCGATCGCCGCCCGTGCCTGACGGAAGCGGCGTTCCAGGCTCAGTTCGGCGAGTTCACCGCTGGAGGCGCCGTGGCCGGAGAAGTCGAGGGCGAGGACGCGGTGGCCACGGACGCGGAAGTCCTCACCCAGCTCCGCTAGCCGCGCCTTGTCGCCGGTGCCGGCACCGTGCAGCAGGACGACCGTGACGGAAGGGATCACTCCGTCCGGCTCCGCCACAGCGCAGCTGATCCGCTCGCCGTCGAACTCCCCAACCAGATCGGTCACTTCCGTCCGGCCCATCACGTCCGTCAGACCAGTCACGTCCGTCAGGGCGGTCAGGGCCGTCAGGCCGGTCAGGGCCGCCCCATCCGCCGACTCGGTCCGGTCCGTCGATCCCGTCAGGTCCGTCATGCGCGTCGCTCCCCCGCCGATCTCCGTGACCCCCAGCCTAAAGTCCGGGTCCGACAATGCCCGGGCTCCAAGATCACGTTGCGGGGGGCAGTACCCGGCACAGCGCGTCCAGCGCCGCCTGATAGCCGTGGTCTGGCGGGGTCGCGTAGCCGACCACCAGGCCGTCCAGGGCGGGCATCGTGGCGTCCGGGTGGCGGTAGCCGGCGAGCCCGTCGAGGGCGATCCCCTGCCGGGCGGCGGCGCTCAAGGCAGCGCCTTCGGTGCCCGGCGGGAGTCGCAGGACGGCGTGGAGCCCGGCCGCGATCCCGGCGGCCGTGATGTGCGGGGCGTGCTCGTCGAGGGCGGCGAGGAGCTGGTCGCGGCGGGCCCGGTAGCGCTGCCGCATCCGCCGCACATGCCGGTCGTACGCACCGCTGTCGATCAGGTCCGCGAGGGTCAGCTGGTCCGGGACGCTCGCCCACGCCTCCCGCAGGCCCTTCGCCGCCAGCACCGGCGCGACGAGCGGCTCGGGCAGCACCATCCAGCCCAGCCGCACCGCCGGGGACAGGCTCTTGCTGACCGAGCCGAGGTAGACGACCCGCTCGGGATCGAGTCCCTGCACCGCCCCGACGGGCTCGCGGTCGTAGCGGAACTCGCCGTCGTAGTCGTCCTCCAGGAGCACCCTCCCCCGCGCGCGTGCCCAGTCCACTGCGGCGGCCCGGCGCTCGGGGTGCAGCGGTCCGCCGGTCGGGAACTGGTGGGCGGGGGTGAGCAGTGCGGCCCGTACGCCCTTGAGCTCCGGGTGCCCGGTCAGCTCCGCCACGCGCGCGCCCTGCTCGTCGAGCCCGATCGGCACGGTCCGCACGTCCGCCCCCGCCAGCAGGGAACGGTGGAAGGCGAGCCCGTACGACTCCACGGCGAGCGGGCCGCGCAGCACGCGACCGCCGAAGAGGAGCCGCAGGGCGTGGGAGAAGCCCGAGCAGACCACGATGCGGTCGGCCGTGGTGCGCACTCCCCGTACGCGCGCGAGGTAGGCGGCGAGCGCCCGGCGCAGCTCGATACGGCCCTGCGGATCGCCCGGCCCGAAGGCGTCGTGGGGGGCCGCGTTGAGCGCGCGGCGGGCGGAGGACAGCCACGCGCCGCGCGGAAACGATCTGGCGTCCGGCTGTCCCTGCATCAGGTTGTGGGCCGGGGCGGCGGCCCGGGGCGGCGTCTTCACGGCCGCGGGATCGGACCGTACGGGCTCGGCGCGGGGCGCGACGCGGGTCCCCGAGCCCTGGCGCGCGGTCAGCCAGCCCTCGGCGACGAGTTCGGCGTACGCCTGGGCGACGGTGTTGCGCGCGAGCCCGAGATCCGCGGCGAGCGAGCGGTACGGCGGCAGCCGCGTCCCCGGCGTGAGACGTCCCTCCTGGACGGCCGAGCGCAACGCGCGCGTGAGGGCCGCCCGCCGGCTGCCGGATCCGGCCAGTTCCACATGGAGGTCGGCGCCGATCCGCTCCGCGGAATTGACCCATGAGCCCGCCATGAAACACCCGTTCCGTACGTGGTCGCCGATGGCTCAGCCTAGGCGGAGCGACGGTCTCCGTAGTCCACGTCCGGCTCCACACTTGAACGGCACGACGCAAAACGCCGAGCATGAACATGCCCTGCTCCAGCGGGACTTGAGCGCGGGTCGAGGTCGCTCCGTACTGGCCAACTGCCCCACCCGTGGCGCGGGATCCGTGGCAGGATGCCGATCCCTCGGACGCGGGGGATCACGGGGGGAGAGGTCCGCGGGGGATCGAAGGACCCCGGATGATCCCGGAGCGACCGCAGGCTCAGGAGATCGATGAGGATCACAGGGGAGAGCAAGGCATGATCACACGCAGGTCGTTCATCGGGATGGCGGGCGCCGGGGCAGCGGCCCTGTCGCTGTCGGGCTTCACCACCGCCACCGCCACGACCGCCGGCCAGTGGGACCGGCTGCGCACGCATCTGACGGGCACGCTGGTGCTGCCGTCCGACGCCTCGTACACGGCGGCCAAGACCGTCGAGTACGGCCAGTACAGCCTCACCAATCCGCAGGCCATCGTGTACGCGGCGAACGCCGACGACGTGACGACCAGCCTGATCTTCGCCCAGTACCACGACATCCCGGTGACGGCCCGAAGCGGCGGCCACAGCGGCGGCGGCTACTCCACCACCACCGGCCTGGTCATCGACGTCTCCCGGCTGAACGCGGTGAACGCCGGCTCCGGCACGGCGACCATCGGCGGCGGTACGCAGCTGGTCGACGTCGTCAACGGGCTCGGCGCGAGCGGCCTGGCCATACCCGGGGGCATGTTCCCGACCGTGTCGGTCGGCGGCTTCCTCCAGGGCGGTGGCGTCGGCCTGCTCACCCGCAACTCCGGCCTCGGCGCCGACAAGGTGACCGCGGCCAAGGTCGTCCTCGCCAACGGCCGCCAGGTCACCGCGTCCCCGAGCTCCAACCCGGACCTGTACTGGGCGATCCGCGGTGGCGGTGGCGGCAACTTCGGCATCGTGACCCAGTACACGGTCACTCCGACCGCCGTCCCGAACCTAAACGTGGCCGAGCTGCTGTTCAGCTACGACCACGCGGTCGGCGCGATGCACGGCCTCACACAGTGGCTGGAGACCGCGCCCACGACGTTCGGCAGCCGCTCCAACATCGACCTGTTCGACTCGGCGGCGGGCAACGCCCCTCTGGTGACGCTCCTGGTCACGTCGATCGGCACGCGCGCGGAGTTCGACACCGAGATCGCCCGGCTGATCGCGCTGACCGGCGCGGCCCCGATCCAGCAGAATGTCTACACGGACACCTACAAGTCCGCGATGATGAAGATCTTCGGCTGCGGCTCGTACTCGCAGCAGCAGTGCCACAACAACACCTGGGACCCGGCGAACGGCAAGCTCGCCCCGTTCGGCCACGTCCTGGGCCGCGGCCGGTTGCTGAGCAGATCCCCCTCGGAGACCGAGTGGGCGCGGCTGGTCGGTGTCTTCGACACCGAGCGCACGGCGGGCCACTTCCACAAGTTCGAGATCATGGCGCTGGGCGGCGCCGCCAACAAGGTCTCGCGCAGCTCGACGGCGTACGTGCACCGCGACAGCACCCTGCTGATGTCGTACTACACGTTCGCCTTCGGCATCCTCTCGGGCGACCAGCTCGCCTCCGGCCAGCGCTTCGTCGACAACGGCTTCACCGCGGTCGATCCAATCTCCCGGGGCGAGTCCTACCAGAACTTCATCGACCCGGCGCTGACGGACTGGCGCAACGCGTACTACGGCGCGAACTACGACCGGCTGTCGTACATCAAGTCCAAGTACGACCCGTACGGGGTGTTCTCGTTCGCGCAGGGCATCGACTGACGGCCGACGCCTGACTGATCATCAAGTACCTGCACCAAAACGTCACCCGAACGAGTGAGGCCAGGTCGGAACGGTTCCGGCCTGGCCTTTCGTTACCCATCCACGACACGCGCTTTGCGATGCCTTGACCTGAGGCTCTTACGGTCGAGGGGTTGCACGCGCGGATGGCGTGGGGCGGGTGCGGATCGACGGGGGAAGGTGCCGGGTGGGCGACGACGGCAAGGTTCTGGACATCAAGACGGCTGATCTGAAGCTGTCGGCGCCGGTGTTCCACGAGCAGGCGAAGAATCTGAGTACGGCGCTGACGAATCTGGTGAAGGCGCTGGACGGTTTCGGCAAGCCCTGGGGCGATGACGAGCAGGGCAAGGCGTTCGGGGACGCCTACGAGCCGCAGCAGAAGGCGATCGAGCGCGGGGCCGGGATCTTGGTGCTCGGACTGACGAGCATCCACGAGGCGATGATCGACATGTCGGACGGGCATGTGGACAACGACGAGCTGATCGCCGGGATGTTCGCCAAGGTGAAGCCGCAGGAGCAGCAGGGGCCGCATCAGGACGGTGCGAAGTGAGCATCGAGGACGAGGCGAAGAAGGTCCTGCTCAAGCTGGGGATGTGGTGGCCGGACGCGAACTCGGGCACGCTGCGGCACGCGGCGCAGGCGTGGCGGACCTTCGCGGACGCGGTGGACGACGTGCGCACGCCCGTCAACAACACCGCGAACTCGCTCATCCACAACAACAAGGGTGAGGCGATCGAGACCTTCACCACGTTCTGGGAGCGGTACGCCAAGGGCAAGGACGCGGGCTGGCTCAGCGATCTGTCGAAGTCCTCGCGGAAGATGGCGGAGGGGCTGGAGAAGTTCGCGGACGCGGTGGACGACGCGATCACCAAGCTGTGGACGCAGATCGGTATCGACGCGGCGGTGATCGCGGGCGGTATCGCGCTGGCGTTCGTCACCGCGGGTCTGGCGTCCGGGGCGGCGGTCGCGGCGGCCGACGTGATCATCGAGATGGGCGCCACGCTGGGTGTCGCGGTGTCCACCACGGTCGCGGAGATCGCGGCGGGGACGCTGGTGGCGGCGGCGTTCGGCGGCGTCGAGTCGGTCACCGTGGACCTGGCCGTGGCCCAGCCGCTGAAGATCGCCACCGGTCTGCAGAGCGGCTTCAGCCTGGACGAGATCAACCAGGCCGCCAAGGACGGCATGATCTTCGGCGGGGCGCTGGGCGCCGGCAGCGGGGTGCTGAAGGCGGGCGTGGAGGGTGCGTTCACCAACCCCACCCCGTTCATGCTGCGCCCGCCCTCGCTCCGCCCCGACCTGGTGGAGCTGGGTCCCGCGGCCCGCAACTGCGAGCGCACCCGGTGCGTGGGCGAGCCGATCGACGTGGCGACCGGCGCGATGCTGATGTCGCAGACCGACCTGAGCCTGCCCGCCTCCTTCCCGTTCGTCTTCGAGCGCACCCATCTGTCCTCCTACCGGGGCGGGGTGTGCTTCGGTCCCACCTGGATCTCCACCCTCGACGAATGCGTCCAGATCGACAGTGAGGGCGTCGTCTTCGCGGGCGCGGACGGCATGCGCCTGGTCTACCCGGTGCCGACGCCGGGCGAGCCGGTGCTGCCGGTCAAGGGCCCGCGCTGGCCACTGGAGTGGGACGGCAAACCGGACGGCGTCATGACGGTCACCGACCCGGCCACCGGAGTCGTCCGCTCCTTCAGCACCCCGCTGAACTCCGCGACCCCCGGCATCTTCCACCTGCCCATCGACGCCTGGCAGGACCGCGGCGGCGCCCGGATCGACATCGAGCGCAATGCCGGCGGCGTCCCCGAGGGCATCCGCCACTCCGGCGGCTACTACCTCGCCGTCGACTCCCACGGCCCCCGCATCACCGCCCTGCGCCTGCTGGAGCAGGCCCCCGACCGCTACAGCGGCCGGCTCGCGCCGGACGCGGGCACCGTGGTGATGCGCTACGCCTACGACGACGCGGGCAACCTCAGCGAGGTCATCAACTCCAGCGGCGAGCCGTTGACGTTCGCCTACGACGACCAGGGCCGGATGACCCGCTGGACCGACCGCAACGGCACGTGGTTCTCCTACGTGTACGACGAGCGGGGCCGGGTCGTGCGCACCGAAGGCGTCGACGGCATCCTCTCCGGCACCCTCACCTACGACGACACCGCCCGCACCACCACCTACACCGACTCCCTCGGACACACCTCCAGCCACCGCTACAACACCGAGGGCCTGGTCGTCGAGGAGACGAACGCCCTCGGCCACACCACCCGCACCCAGTGGGACGAGCGCGGCGACAACCCCCTCACCAGCACCGACCCCCTCGGCCGCACCACCCGGTACAGCTACGACGACCACGGCAACCTCACCGAACTCACCCTGCCCGACGGCTCGGTGGCCCGCGCCGCCTACAACCGGCTGGGCCAGGCCGTCGAGGTCGTCGAACCGGGCGGAGCCACCTGGCACCACACCTACGACGACCACGGCAACCTCCTCACCACCACCGACCCGCTCGGCGCGCGGACCAGCCATGTGTACAACGAGCTGGGTCACCTGACCTCGGTCACCGACCCCCTCGGCGGCGTGCGCAGGGTCACCCCGAACGCGGCGGGCATCCCCGTCGCGGTCACCGATGAACTCGGCCACACCACGACCATCCGCCGCGACGCCTTCGGCCGCCCGGTCGAGGTCACCGACCCCCTGGGCCACACCACGCGCACCACCTGGACCACCGAGGGCAAACCGGCCCGCCGCGAGCACCCCGACGGCACCACGGAGTCCTGGACCTGGGACTCCGAGGGCAACCCGCTCACCCACACCGACCAGGCCGGCCACACCACCCACCACACGGCAGGTCACTTCGACGTCCCCGCCACCCGCACCACTCCAGACGGCACCACCTACACCTTCACCCACGACACCGAGCGCAGGCTCACAGGCGTCACCAACGCCCAGGGCCTGACCTGGAGCTACACCTACGACGAGACCGGCCGCCCGACCGCCGAGACCGACTTCAACGGCCGCACCCTCACCTACAGCTACAACGCGGCGGGCGAGCTGGTCTCGCGCACCAACGGTGCGGGCGAGGCCCTGCACTTCACCCGGGACCCGCTCGGCCGCATCACCGAACAGCGCTCCGGCGCGGACGCTGTGTCGACGTACACCTATGACGCGGCAGGCCATCTGGTCCGCGCGGTCAACGCCGACGCGGAGCTCGTCCTCGCGCGCGACGCTCTCGGCCGGGTGACGGCCGAGACGGTGAACGGGCGCACCACGACGTACGAGTACGACGCGTGCGAGCGGCTCGTCGGCCGGACCACCCCGTCCGGCCTGGTCTCGCGCTGGTCGTACAGCCCGACCGGCCGCCCGGTCGAACTGTCCTCGGACGCGGACACGCTGACCTTCGCGTACGACGCGGCGGGCCGCGAGACCTCGCGCCGCTTCGGCGACGGGGTCACCCTGCACCAGGACTGGGACGCCGGGGGCCGATTGGCCTCCCAGTCCCTCACCTCCCTGTCCTCCACCGGCCGCTCCGACCAGGCGGACCGCCTCCTCCAGCACCGCACCTACGCCTACCGTGCGGACGGCTTCCTGACCGAGATCCGCGATCTGTCCTCGGGGACCAGGAAGTTCCTCACCAACCCGGTCGGCCGCGTCATGGAGGTCCGGGCGCACGGCTGGACCGAGACGTACGCGTATGACAGCTCCGGCAATCTGACCCGGGCCGCCGCGCCCGCCACCGGAGCGACGAGCACCACCGAGCCCGACGGGACGGCCGACGCGCGCGAGTTCGAGGGGACCCTGATCCGCCGGTCGGGGAACACCAGGTACCAGCACGACGCCCAGGGGCGGCTGGTCCGGCGCACACGCAAGCTCCTCAACGGCAAGCGCCAGAGCTGGACCTACAGCTGGAGCGCCGAGGACCGCCTCACCGAAGCGGTGACCCCCGAGGGCGAGCGCTGGCAGTACGCGTACGACCCGATGGGCCGCCGAATAGCCAAATACCGGCTGCTCGACGACGGCACCGAGGCCGAGCGCACCGGCTTCACCTGGGACGACACCCGCCTCGCCGAGCAGACCGCCCCCGACGGCCGGGTCACCGCCTGGGACTACGCCCCGGGCACGCACACCCCGCTGACCCAGACCGGCCACCGCCCCCTCGTCCGTACCGGCGGCGTCTCCCTCCTGTCGTCGCTGGCCGAGGACACCACCGCCGACCGCACGGTCCGCTTCCACGCGGTCATCACCGACACGGCGGGCACTCCGACGGAACTGGTCGGTGTCGACGGCGAGCTGGCGTGGCAGCACCACCACGTGTTGTGGGGTGCCCGCCGTGCCACGACGCCGGCCGGGGGTTCGGCCGACTGCCCCCTGCGCTTCCCCGGCCAGTACGCCGACCCCGAAACCGGCCTGCACTACAACTACTTCCGCTACTACGACCCGGAGACCGCCCGCTATCTGTCGGCGGACCCCCTCGGCCTCGACCCGGCGCCCAACCACCACGGGTACGTCGACACGCCGCTGTCGATGATCGACCCGCTGGGGCTGAAGACGTGTGACGAGCCGGTGCCGACGCAGAAGCCGCGGACCGGAGTGAAGGGGCTCATCAAGGAAGCCCAGCTGCCGACCTCCGGGCGCATCCGGTTCGTACCGTCGCAGGACGTCAACGTGAACTCGGGCCTGCCGCGGGGAACGCGGAAGGGCTACATCGACCGCTTCGGTAATGAATGGATCAAGGGACCGTCGCGCACGGCGGGCCAGCCGTTCGAGTGGGACGTGCAGCTGAGCAAGAAGGGCAAGGCCCAGCTCGGCTGGCTGAGCCGGGACGGCAGCCATCTGAACGTATCCCTCGACGGGGAGATCACACACAAATGAGACAGTGGACGGCGCAGGCGCCCGGACAGCAGGAACGGGCGCCCAGACAGCAGGAAACGGAATGACCGCCATGGAGCAGACCGCAGAAGACGCGTTCCACTTCTACGCCGAAGTGCGCATCACCGACTCCCCGCGCCGCCCGGAACTGGCGGGCCGCCTCGGCGCGATCCTCGGCATCACCGAGCCGAAGGACCCCGAGGTCCCGCCCGCCTACGCGGTCATGGTGGACGACTACGACTACACGGTGCAGTTCGAACGCCATGAACTGACCCCGACGGGACGGGACCGCAAGCACGAGGACTACTACTGACCCGGATCACCGAGTCGCGGCCAAGGGAACCTCGGCCGCGCCGGTGCCCGCGGGCTCGGGGCTCGCGGGCTGGGCGTTCGCGGGCTCGGGGCTCGCCACCACGCGGTGGCGGAGGCCCGGGAACATGTTGGTCGGGTGCGAGAGGCCCCAGACCGTGCCCGCGACGATGAACTCCTTGATGAGGGCGCCGGCCCGGCCGGTGACGACAGAGGACGTCATCCGGTCCTCGTGGGTCACACGCTGGAAGATCGCGTCGCGGCGGCCGAGGCTGATGCACTGGGCGACATAGCCGACCGGAGCGTCGGGCACCTTGCGTCCCGTCAGCCGGGCGGCGAGGGCGTCGGCGGCCAGCCACGCCATCGGGTTCGCCGTGGCGCAGGCCATCCGCAGCGGCTGGCCGCCCGCGCCGATCGCGTGAGCGGCGTCACCGACGGCGTACACATCGGGGTGCGAGACCGAGCGCAGGGTGGAGTCGACGACGATACGCCCGGTCTCCGACACCTCCAGGGTGCTGGCCGCCGCTATCGGGTGGACGGTGAAACCGGCGGTCCACACCGTCACCTGCGCCGCGATCTCGCCGCCCGCGCCAGTGACCGCGCGGTCCGCCTCGACGCGGGTGATGTCGGTCCGCTCGTGGACCGTGATGCCGAACCGGTCCAGCGCGGTGCGCAGATGGCGTTGGGCCTTGTCGCTGAGCCAGTCGCCGACGCCACCGCGCGCGGCGAGGGACACCTTGAGCTCCGGGTGCGCCTCGGCGATCTCGGTGGCCGCTTCGATGCCGGTCAGGCCACCGCCGACGACCAGTACGTTCGCGCCGGGCGCCAACTCGCCCAGCCGCGCGCGCAGCCGCAGCGCGGCCTGCTTCCCGGCGAGGTGGTGGGCGTACTCGGTGACACCGGGGACGCCGTGGTCGGCGACGGTGCTGCCGAGGGCGTAGACGAGGGTGTCGTAGGCGAGGGTGTCATGGCGGCGCGCCTCGTGGGTGAGGGTGCCGTGGGTCAGCGTGCTGTGGGGGGCGAGGGTCGCCCCGCCGCCCTCCCCTTCGAGGTGGACGGTCTTGCGGTCGGCGTCGACGGAGGTGACGAACGCCGTGCGGACCCGTACCCCCGTGCCCGCGAAGAGCTCTCGCAGCGGGCGGCTCGGCAGGTCCTGTCCGCTCGCCAGCTGGTGCATCCGCACCCGCTCGACGAAGTCCGGGTCACCGTTGACCAGGGTGATCTCGACGTCGTCACGGTGGAGTCGCTTGGCGAGACGACCGGCGGTGACGACTCCGGCGTACCCGGCCCCGAGGACGACAATGCGGTGCTTCATGACTGGCTCCTGTCCGGCCCGGCCGGCCTGTCGGCCCGGCCCCTCTGGCTGCGTGCACCTCCTGAACCGGACAGCCCGACGATCCCTGACAGATGGCAGCTGTGACCTGCGTCACCACACCTTCACGACCGGCACATGGGCGCCCTCGGCCACCCACTGACGCGTGATGCGCTCCAGCTTCTCGGGGTTGACCTGGATGTGGAGTGCCTCGATACGGCCGGTGGCGGTGTCGAGGCACATGACACCGGCGATCTTCCCGCCGCCCTCGATGAGCACGGCAGGACCGCCGTTGACGACGGCGGAATAGAGGGCGACGGCGCCACCGACCTGCGCCCGCTTGGCCTCGGTCGGCCGGAAGAGCCCCCGCAGATACCGCGCGACGCCGAGCGCCCCGACGACCGGGCTGCGGCGGGCGCTGACCCGGCCGCCACCGTCGGCGACGCTGACCGCGTCATCGACGAGCAGCCGGATCAGCGGCTGGGTGTCACCGCTGAGGGCCGCCTCCAGGAACTCCTCGACGATCTTCCGCGCGGCGGCCGCGTCGACCTTGCCCCGGGACCGGTCGGCGCTGACGTGCTGCTTGGCCCGCCGGTAGATCTGCTGGCAGTTGGCCTCGGTGAGATCGAGAATCTCCGCGATCTCCCGGTGCGAGTACGCGAAGGCCTCCCGCAGGACGTACACGACGCGCTCGTTGGGCGACAGCCGCTCCATGAGGGTCAGCACCGCGAGGGAGACCGACTCACGCTGCTCGGCGGTGTCGGCCGGGCCGAGCATCCGGTCACCGGCCAGGACCGGTTCCGGAAGCCACTGCCCCACATAGGTCTCGCGCCTGGCCCGCGCCGAAGTGAGCTGGTTGAGGCAGAGGTTGGTGAGCACTTTGGTCAGCCACGCCTCGGGCACCTCGATCCGCGCCCGGTCGGCCGCGTGCCAGCGCAGGAACGTGTCCTGCACCGCGTCCTCGGCGTCACCGGCCGACCCGAGAAGCCGATAGGCGATGGCCTCCAACCGGCCCCGGAACCCCTCGAACTGAGCAGCCTCGTGCGTACTGAGCGGCGTGGACGACATCCGCCCATGATCGCCCAACCACACGGACGGGCGCCAGGAACGTGAGCCGGGCGGATACGCCACCGCGGGGCTTCTGGCGTGGCGCCTGTCGACGAGATGGCGGGACACCGCCGACCGGCGGCCAGGGGGCGATCACCCCGCCGGGCCTGGTCGGAGCGTCGCAGTGCGCCCATGAACGCGCACGGGGCGTGGACCATGCTCCGGACATGAAAAAACCCCAGGTCACGGCGAGTGAGTCCTGGGGTGATTCCGAGCCGCCTTCGGGATTCGAACCCGAGACCTACGCATTACGAGTGCGTTGCTCTGGCCAACTGAGCTAAGGCGGCGCGCCGTGCGCCCCATGGTGCGATCAGCAACGCGGCCAAGTCTACACAGTTCCGCGGGGTGCTCCTGACCACCCCTGTTCGAGGGACTCGCGCAGCTCAGGTGCACTTCTTGTCGGCGGGCGGGGGCGTGCCCTCCAGGAGGTAGGTGTTGATCGCGGTGTCGACGCAGTCGCTGCCGCGGCCGTACGCCGTGTGGCCGTCGCCCTCGTAGGTGAGGAGCCTGCCGGAGGACAGCTGGGAGGCGAGGGACCGCGCCCACTTGTAGGGGGTGGCCGGGTCGCGGGTGGTGCCGACCACCACGATCGGCGCCGCGCCCTTCGCCTCGATGCGGTGCGGGGTGCCGGTGGCCTTGACCGGCCAGTACGCGCAGTTCAGGATCGCCCAGGCGAAGCCCTCGCCGAAGACCGGGGACGCCTTCTCGAAGGACGGGAGCGCGGCGGCCACCGCGTCGGGGCCGGAGAAGGCGGGGGGCAGGTCGAGGCAGTTCACGGCCGCGTTGGCGTACATGAGGTTCGCGTACTTCCCCTCCGTGTCCCGCTCGTAGTACGAGTCCGCCAGGGCCAGCAGGCCGCCGCCGTCGCCGTTCATGGCGCGCGTGAGGCTGGAGCGCAGCTCGGGCCAGGTCGTCTCGTCGTACATCGCGGCGATCACGCCAGTCGTGGCCAGCGACTCGCCGAGCTTGCGGGACTCGCCGGTCTCGACCGGTTTGGCGTCGAGCTCCGCGAAGAACTTCTTCAGACGCGCCGACGCGTCCGCCACCGAGGCCGTGCCCACCGGGCAGTCCTTGCGCGGGACGCAGTCCGCGGCGAACGACTGGAACGCCGTCTCGAAGCCCGCCGTCTGGTCGCGGTTCATCTCCAGCGCCGGCAGGGACGGGTCGATCGCCCCGTCGAGGACCAGGCGGCCGGTGCGGTCCGGGAACAGCTCCGCGTAGGTCGCGCCCAGGAACGTGCCGTAGGAGGCGCCCACGTAGTGCAGCTTCTCGTCGCCCAGGAGCTGCCGCAGGATGTCCATGTCGCGGGCCGCCTCGACGGTGGAGACATGCGGCAGGATCTTGCCCGAGCGCTTCTCGCAGCCCTGCGCGAACTTCTTGAACGAGGTCGCCAGCGCGGTCTTCTCGGCGGCGTCGTCCGGGGTCTGGTCGACCTGGGTGTACGCGTCCATCTCGCGGCTGGTCAGGCATTCGACGGGCTCGCTGCGGGCCACGCCGCGCGGGTCGACCGCCACCATGTCGTACCGCGCCCGGACCGGGGCGGGGTAGGCGACGCCCGCGTACTGCTGGAGGTAGCCCACGGCCGTGCCGCCGGGGCCGCCCGGGTTGACCAGGAGCGAGCCGATCCGCTTGCCCGGGCCCGTGGCCTTCTTGCGGGCGACCGCGAGTTTGACGGCGGTGCCCGTCGGCTGGGCGTAGTCGAGCGGCGCCTTCATGGTGGAGCACTCGAAGCCCGGTACGCCGCACGCCCGCCACTGGAGCTTCTGCTGGTAGTACGCGCGCAGCCCGGCCGACGTCTGGGCGCCCGCCGCCGAGGTGGTGGAGGCCGTCGCGGTGGTGGACGAGCCGCCCGACGAGCATCCGGAGACGAGGAGCCCCGCGGTCGCGACGGCGAGGGCGGAGGAACGGAGCAGACGCCTGGAGTCCATCCCCGGAGCGTAACCGGGTAGTGACGGCATGTGCCCCGTCGGCGGCCGCACGACGGCTCGTACGAGTGAGCCGGTCAACCGGCGCGACCGCGTGTCGGGCCGGCGCGCGGCACTCTTCCCGCGCGGCACCGACAGCAGCGCGCGCCCGGGGGCTTCATCCCGCGCGCAGCGCCAGCGTCATCGCCTCCACCGCGAGCAGCGGTGCCACGTTGCGGTCCAGTGCCTCGCGGCAGGCGAGGACCGCCTCTATCCGGCGCAGGGTGCCCTCGGGCGTGGAGCCGCGCGCGATGCGGTCCACCCCGTCGCGCACCTCCTCGTTCGCCAGGGCGATGCGGGAGCCGAGCTGGAGCGCCAGGACGTCACGGTAGAAACCGGTGAGCTCGGTGAGCGCGAGGTCCAGGCTGTCCCGCTGCGTACGCGTCTTGCGGCGCTTCTGGCGGTCCTCCAGCTCCTTCATCGCCCCGGCGGTGCCCCGTGGCATACGGCCTCCGGCCTGGCCGCCGAGCGCCGCCTTGAGGTCGTCGGTCTCCTTGACGTCCACCTCTTCCGCGAGCTGCTTGGCGTCCTCGGCGGCGGTGTCGACCAGCTCCTGGGCGGCCTTGAGGCAGCCGCCCACGTCCTCGACCCTCAGCGGCACCTTCAGCACGGCGGCCCGGCGGGCCCGCGCGCGCTCGTCGGTGGCCAGACGGCGGGCCCGGCCGATGTGGCCCTGGGTGGCGCGGGCGGCGGCGAGGGCGGTCTCCGGCGGGATGCCGTCCCGGCGGATCAGCACCTCGGCGACGGCCTCCACCGGCGGCGTCCGCAGCGTCAGATGGCGGCAGCGCGAGCGGATCGTGGGCAGCACGTCCTCCAGCGAGGGCGCGCAGAGCATCCACACCGTGCGCGGGGCGGGCTCCTCCACGGCCTTCAGGAGCACGTTGCCCGCGCCCTCGGTCAGCCGGTCGGCGTCCTCCATGACGATGACCTGCCAGCGGCCGACGGCGGGCGAGAGCTGGGCGCGCCGGACGAGGTCGCGGGTCTCCTTGACGCCGATGGAGAGCAGGTCGGTGCGGATGATCTGCACGTCCGCGTGCGTGCCGATCAGCGCGGTGTGGCAGCCGTCGCAGAACCCGCAGCCGGGCTGTCCGCCCAGCGCCCGGTCGGGGCTGACGCACTGGAGCGCGGCGGCGAACGCGCGCGCGGCCGTGGAGCGGCCCGATCCCGGCGGACCGGTGAACAGCCACGCGTGCGTCATCTTCGACGCGTCCGGGACGGGCTCACCGGCCGAGACGGCCGTCACCAGCGCGTCGGCGTCGCGCGCGGCAGCGGCCAGTTGCTCCTGCACCCGGTCCTGGCCGACCAGGTCGTCCCACACCGTCATGGGTCACCGCCTCCGCGCTCTGTTCCGCCCCGTACGTCCCCGCTACGACCCCATTGTGAGGGAGGGGTCGGACAATCCCGTCCGGGGCGGCCTTCCCGCAGGTCAGCGGCGGCCCCGGCGGTCGTCGTCGTCGTCGGGGTGCGGCCCGAGCAGCTCGTCGGCGAGCGTGGGCAGATCGTCCAGCGGGGTCTCCTCGGCCCAGTCCGAACGCCGCTTGGGCCGCCTGCCCCCCTTCGGCTGCGACCCGGACCCGGGCGCGGCTCCGGCCTGCGTCGACGCCCCGGGCTCCGTGCCGAGCCGCTCGGGGTCGACCTGCGGCAGCTCCCGCGTCCGCTCGTTCGGCCGCTCGGACCGCTCCCGCTCGTCGCGGAAGATCCCCGGCGGGAACCGGTCGCCGTCCGCGGCCCCGGCCCCGTCCCGTACGGGCGGCAGCACGGCCGTCTCGTCCGCGTCCCGTACGGGCGGCAGCACCGTCGTCTCGTCGGCATCGGCCGGGACCTGCGGCAGGACCGTGGTCTCGGCGGCGTCCGGGGCGGGGGTGCCCGCGCCCGGGACGCGGACTTCCTGGGTGACCTCGTTGGGGCTCACCCCGGGGTCCGTCCCACGGGCCGCCGCCTGGTCCACGACGGGCGTGGGGACCGTCACCTCGGTGGCCGACTCGGCCACGGGCCTGCGCTTCGCGCGCGTGGCCGCGGTGTCGTCCCCGCTCTTCGCCGTACCCGAACCCGCGCCCGCACCCGCACGCGTGCCTGCGGGGTCAGAAGCCGTGGCGGACGGTGCGGAAGTGGCAGACGTGGCGGCCGAAGCCGTCGCCGCCGCGGCGGTCGCCGCGGTCGCGGCCTCCGCGAGCCGCCGGGCCTCCTCCGCCCGCCGCAGCGCCTCCTCGGCCTTGCGCTGCTTCTCCAGGCGGCGCTCCTCGGCCTCGGCGCGCAGCCGGGCCTCCTCCTCGGCCTGCCTGCGCAGCCGTTCCTGCTCGGCCGCGGCGGCCTTGGCCTCCGCTTCGCGCCGGACGCGCTCCTCCTCGGCGAGCCGCCTGGCCTCCTCGGCCCGCAGCCGCGCCTCCTCGGCCTGGCGCTCCTCCTCGCGGCGGCGCGCCTCCTCCAGCTCGCGCCGCTTGCGCTCCTCCTCCTCGGCGCGCAGCTTGGCGAGCTGCGCCTGGCGCTCGCGCTCCAGGCGCTCCTCCTCGGCCTTGCGCGCGGCCTCTTCCTCGGCCTTGCGCCTGGCCTCCTCCTCGGCCGCCCGGCGCGCCTCCTCCTGGGCCTTCACCTCGGCCTCGGAGAGCGGCAGCATCTGGTCGAGCCGGTGGCGTACGACGGTGGTGACCGCCTCGGGCTCCTGGGCCGCGTCCACCACCAGGTAGCGGGACGGGTCGGCCGCCGCGAGGGTGAGGAACCCGGCACGTACGCGCGCGTGGAACTCGGGCGGCTCCGACTCCAGCCGGTCCGGCGCCTCGGTGAACCGCTCACGCGCGGTCTCCGGCGCCACGTCGAGGAGCACGGTCAGGTGGGGTACGAGACCGCCGGTCGCCCAGCGGTTGATCCGGGCGACCTCGGTCGGCGACAGGTCGCGCCCGGCGCCCTGGTAGGCGACCGAGGAGTCGATGTAGCGGTCCGAGATGACGATCGCGCCGCGCTCCAGGGCGGGGCGGACCAGCGAGTCGACGTGCTCGGCGCGGTCCGCCGCGTACAGCAGGGCCTCCGCGCGGTTGGACAGACCGGCGCTGGAGACGTCGAGCAGGATCGAGCGCAGCCGCTTGCCGACCGGGGTGGCGCCCGGCTCGCGGGTCACCACGACCTCGTGGCCCTTGGCCCTTATCCACTCGGCCAGCGCCTGCGCCTGGGTGGACTTGCCGGCGCCGTCGCCGCCTTCGAGGGCGATGAAGAAGCCGGTGGCAGCCGGTGCCTGCACCGGGTCGGCGCCCCGTACCGCGTCCCGCAGGTCGTGCCGCAGCGGCACGCCCTGCCGGTCGTCGGTCTTGGCCAGGACGACCGCGGCGACCGGCAGCAGCAGCGCGCCGGTCAGCATCAGCGTGAACCCGGCGCCGCCGTGCGCGAAGACGAACCCGTCGCCCGCGAGGCGGTGCGGGCCGATGGCGGCGGCGACCAGCGGGGCGAGGATGGCGCCGAGGCCGATCGCGACCCGGACGACCGCCTGGAGGTGGTCGGTGGTGCGGGCCCGGCGGTACTCCTCGGTCTCCTGGTCGATCAGCGTGTGGCCGCTGTGAGCGGCGACACCGGCCGCGACACCGGCGGCCAGCGCGATGAACAGCACGGTCGCGGTGTCCGGCACCAGGCCCATCGCGAGCAGCGCGACACCGGTGACGGCGATCGCGAGCGCCAGCAGCCGCCGGCGCGACAGCACGGGCAGCACCTTGGGCGCGACGCGGACACCGACGCCCGTGCCGCCGACCAGCGCGAGGACCAGCAGGGCGTACGAGGCCGGGCCGCCGTCGAGGTCGGCGGCGTGCAGGACGGCGACGGCCGCCGCCGCGGCGATCGCGCCCGCGACCGCGCCGCAGGCCAGGACGAGCAGCGGCACCGCGCCCGTACGCCCCTTGTCGGGGCCGGCGCCGGTCGAGGGCCTGCGCAGCCCCTCCAGCGGCGAGCGGGCACGCGGAGTCGGGGAGTCCGGGAGGGTGAGCATCGCCAGGACGGAGACGGACGCGGCGAAGAGGCCGGCCGCGAGGTAGGAGCCGAGGGCCGCCTGGTGGAGCGAGAACCAGTCGACGCCCTTGCCGAAGGCCTTGCTGACCAGCGCGGCCACCAGCAGAGCGGCCGCGGCCACGGGCATGGACGCGAACGTCGTGCGCAGCGACAGGCGCCGCAGGGCGTCCAGATGGTCCGGCAGCGGGCGCACGGCGGCGCCCTCCAGCGGCGGCGCGGGCAGCAGCGCGGGCGCCGCGCTCTCCTTGCACACCGTCCAGAACCGCTCGGCGACCCCGGCCACGAAGGCGGTGCCGAGCAGGAAGGAGAACGCGTGGTCGGGGGTCCAGTCGATCCACAGCGGCGCGACGATCAGCAGCGCGGCCCGAACGCCGTCCGCGCCGATCATCGTCCAGCGCCGGTCCAGGGGGCCGCTGGGCGCGGTCAGCGCGGAGACGGGCCCGAGCAGCACCGCACCGAAGAGGAACGTCGCGAAGGCGCGGGCGCCGAGCACCGCGGCCACGGCGAAGGCCGCGCCCCGGTAGCCCCCGCCGAGGGCGTCCTCCATGACCGCGGCCTGAAGCGCCAGCAGCAGGAGGACGAGGACGGACAGAGCGTCACCGGTCGCGCCCACGAACTGGGCGCTCCACAACCGCCGCAACGGCGGGATGCGCAACAGGGCGCGTACGGCCCGCTCGCGTGAGTCGGCGGCAAGGGCGTCGGAGACGGGGCTCACGACCGTGGGGGTCGTCCCTGCGCCTTCGGAGCTCTGGGGATGCTCGGCTCGCGTCATCCGCCCAGCCTATCCGGAGCGCCCAGGTCCCCGAGGGGCCGCCCGAACATACGGGCGGGTTCCTCTCATGGGCGCGCGGCCGGGGGCGATGCCCCCGGCCGCGCGCTCGGCGTCGTTCCGCGTCCGTTCCGCGTCTGTCCGGCGCCCGGGGCGCCGTCGCGGTGCCTACTCGGCCGCGGCCGTCTTCTTCGCGGCCGTCTTCTTGGCCGGGGCCTTCTTCGCCGTGGCCGCCGTCTTCTTGGCGGCCGTCTTCTTCGCCGCGGTCTTCTTGGCGGGTGCCTTCTTGGCCGCGGCCTTCTTCGCCGTCTTCTTGGCGGGCGCCTTGGCACGCTTCTCGGCGAGCAGCTCGTACCCGCGCTCCGGCGTGATGTCCTCCACGCTGTCCCCGGTCCGCAGGGTCGCGTTGGTCTCGCCGTCCGTGACGTACGGGCCGAAGCGGCCGTCCTTCACGACGACCGGCTTCTCGCTGACCGGGTCGGTGCCGAGCTCCTTGAGCGGCGGCTTGGCGGCCGCGCGCCCCCGCGCCTTGGGCTGCGCGTAGATCGCCAGCGCCTCCTCCAGGGTGATGGAGAAGAGCTGGTCCTCCGTCTCCAGCGAGCGCGAGTCGGTGCCCTTCTTCAGATACGGGCCGTACCGCCCGTTCTGCGCGGTGATCTCGACGCCCTCGGCGTCGGTCCCCACCACACGCGGCAGCGACATCAGCTTCAGCGCGTCCTGGAGCGTGACCGTGTCCAGGGCCATCGACTTGAAGAGCGAGGCCGTCCGCGGCTTGACCGCGTTCTTGCCGGTCTTCGGCGTGCCCTCGGGAAGGATCTCGGTGACATACGGCCCGTACCGGCCGTCCTTCGCCACGATCTGGTTGCCGCTCACCGGGTCGGTGCCCAGCTCGAAGTCGCCGCTCGGCTTGGCGAGCAGCTCCTCCGCCAGCTCCACGGTCAGCTCGTCGGGTGCCAGGTCCTCCGGCACGTCGGCGCGCTGGTGGCCCTCGGCGTCCTTCTCCCCGCGCTCGATGTACGGCCCGTAGCGGCCGACCCGCAGCACGATCCCGCTGCCCACGGGGAAGGAGGAGATCTCGCGCGCGTCGATCGCGCCGAGGTCCGTGACCAGCTCCTTCAGACCGCCGAGGTGGTCCCCGTCGCCGTTCCCGGCGTCGGAGGCGGTGCCAGCACCGGCCTCGCCCTCACCGAAGTAGAAGCGCTTGAGCCACGGCACCGACTTGGCCTCGCCGCGCGCGATGCGGTCGAGGTCGTCCTCCATGCGCGCGGTGAAGTCGTAGTCGACGAGCCGGCCGAAGTGCTTCTCCAGCAGGTTGACCACGGCGAAGCTCAGGAAGGACGGGACGAGCGCCGTGCCCTTCTTGAAGACGTAGCCGCGGTCGAGGATCGTGCCGATGATCGACGCGTACGTCGACGGACGGCCGATCTCGCGCTCTTCCAGCTCCTTGACCAGCGAGGCCTCGGTGTAGCGGGCCGGCGGCTTGGTCGCGTGGCCGTCCGCGGTGATCTCCTCGGCCGACAGCGCGTCGCCCTCGGAGACCTGCGGCAGACGCCGCTCGCGGTCGTCCAGCTCCGCGTTCGGGTCGTCGGCGCCCTCGACGTAGGCCTTCATGAAGCCGTGGAAGGTGATCGTCTTGCCGGACGCGGTGAACTCCGCGTCCCGCCCGTCGCTCGCCCGGCCCGCGATCCTCACGGTGACGGAGTTGCCGACCGCGTCCTTCATCTGGGACGCGACGGTCCGCTTCCAGATCAGCTCGTAGAGCCGGAACTGGTCACCGGTCAGGCCCGTCTCGGCCGGAGTGCGGAAACGGTCCCCCGAGGGGCGGATCGCCTCGTGCGCCTCCTGCGCGTTCTTGACCTTGCCGGCGTACGTACGCGGCTTCTCCGGGAGGTAGTCCGCGCCGTACAACTGCGTGACCTGCGCACGGGCCGCCGACACCGCGGTCTCGGAGAGCGTGGTGGAGTCCGTACGCATATACGTGATGAAGCCGTTCTCGTACAGCTTCTGGGCGACCTGCATGGTGGCCTTGGCCCCGAAGCCGAGCTTGCGGGAGGCCTCCTGCTGGAGCGTCGTCGTACGGAACGGGGCGTACGGCGAGCGGCGGTACGGCTTGGACTCCACCGAGCGCACGGCGAAGGACGAGTCGGCGAGGGCGGCGGCCAGGGCCCGGGCGTTCGCCTCGTCGAGGTGGAGGACGTCGCTCTTGAGTTGTCCGTCGGGACCGAAGTCGCGGCCCTGCGCCACACGGCGGCCGTCGACCGCCGCGAGGCGTGCCACCAGCGAGGACGGGTCGGAGGCGTCGCCCGCCCGGCCGGTGGAGAACGTCCCGGTCAGGTCCCAGTACTCAGCAGAACGAAAAGC
The DNA here is from genome assembly GCF_040629815.1 of Streptomyces sp. NPDC005878. Taxonomy (NCBI): domain Bacteria; kingdom Bacillati; phylum Actinomycetota; class Actinomycetes; order Kitasatosporales; family Streptomycetaceae; genus Streptomyces; species Streptomyces sp. NPDC005878. The sequence continues at coordinate 75,107 of NZ_JBEXWK010000025.1, read as the reverse complement.
GATGCGCTCGCGTTCCCGCTCCACCACGAGCCGGGTGGCCACCGACTGGACACGGCCCGCCGAGAGCCTCGGCATGACCTTCTTCCACAGCACCGGCGAGACCTCGTAGCCGTAGAGGCGGTCGAGGATGCGGCGGGTCTCCTGGGCGTCGACCATGCGCTGGTTGAGCTCGCGCGGGTTGGCGACGGCGTCCCGGATGGCGTCCTTGGTGATCTCGTGGAAGACCATCCGGTGGACGGGGACCTTGGGCTTCAGGACTTCCTGGAGGTGCCACGCGATGGCTTCGCCCTCGCGGTCCTCATCGGTGGCGAGGAAGAGTTCGTCGGACTCGGCAAGGAGCTCCTTGAGCTTCTTGACCTGCGCCTTCTTGTCGGCGTTGACGACATAGATGGGCTGGAAGTCGTGTTCGACGTCCACGCCGAGGCGGCGGACCTCGCCGGTGTACTTGTCGGGCACCTCGGCGGCGCCGTTCGGCAGGTCGCGGATGTGCCCGACGCTCGCCTCGACGACATAACCGGGGCCCAGGTAGCCCTTGATCGTCTTCGCCTTGGCAGGAGACTCGACGATGACGAGTCGGCGGCCGCCCTTTGCGGTCTCGCTGGTCGGGGACAACTTCGCTCTTCTCTCCGGTCGGCACTCGGGTGGCACGTACGAGCTGTACGGTCGCTGCGGAGTGTGACGGTACAACCCGCCCCCGTGTCAAACAGCAAAAGCCCGCAGCGGCCACTCGAACGGTAACCCGACTTACGGCGAGTGTGCCGCCTGGACCGTCCCGATGCGTTCCGAAAAGCGTTTCGTCCCAGCGCAGGGCCGGGAACGTGTCCGCCCGGCCCGGCGCGGCGCCCGGGGCCCCCGGGACTCACAGGCGTGTGAAGGACCACACCCCGGCCACCAGGAAAAGCGCGCCGGCGAGGGCGGCCAGCGCCGCCGAGGCCACGAGGCCCGCGCCGTCCGCCACCGGCGCCCGGTGGCGCACCCGGGCCCCCGTCCACAGCAGCAGCGCGCCCCCGAACAGCACGAAGACCGTTCCCGCGAACACGGCCGGACCGGCCTCCGCCCCACCCATCCCGTTCATGGCGCGGATCCTGGCACCCCCGCGAGGAGTCCCGGCGAACTCCAGGTGAACGGCCGCACCGCAGCCGGCCCGGCCTGCGACGGGCGGACGCGGTGGGGCGGAAGGGACGCCGGTGGCCGCAGTGGGCCGGTGGGGCAGGTGGGGCGGTGCGATACGGCGGGGCTCGGTGGGGTTGGCCGAATTCATCCCCTTCTCACCCCTGCCCGCACCCGGCGCCTCCCGCCGGGCCGCCCCCGCCGCATGCGGGAGCGCCCCTACCTCAGCTGTCGTACGCGGCCCTTCGCCCCCCGCCGGCCCGGCGGGCGGCCCGGGGCGCGCGCGTCACTCGCCGACCGGCTCCAGGAAGCCCTGGCCGACCAGCATCCGGATCGACTCCGGGGTGCGGTCGCGCAACTGGACCGGGTCCTCCCCGATCAGCTGGGCGATGGCGTCCAGGATGCGGCCCGCGTCCAACTGGCCGTCGCAGACGCCCGCGAACCCCGCGCCGACGGTGTCCACCGTGGTGGCCCGGCGCATGCCACGGTTCTGCCGCAGCACCACGTGCTCGGGGTCCTCGGCGCCCGGCAGCCCGACCTGCTCCTGCACCACCTCGTCGGCGAGGCGGAAACGGTCGGCGAGCAGCGCCGCGTCGTCGTGGGTGCGCAGATACTCCTGCCGGTCGAAGTGGGCCCGGATGGTCTCGCCGAGCGGCTGCTCGACGGGGTGCGGCCACTCCTCGACGGTGACGGACGGCTCCTGCGACCCGGACTTGTGCAGCGTGATCCAGCCGAAGCCGATCGCCCTGGTCCCGCTCGCCTCGAACTCGTCGAGCCACGCCCCGTACCGCTCGGCGTAGGCCTCGGGGCCGGCGCGGTGGTCCCCGGCGTCGCGCAGCCACAGCTCCGCGTACTGCGTGACGTCCTGGACCTCGCGCTGCACGATCCAGGCGTCGCAGCCGCGCGGCACCCACGAGCGCAGCCGCTCCTGCCACTCCTCGCCGTCCACGTGCTGCCAGTTGGCGAGGAACTGCGCGTAACCCCCCTCGTTCAGCCGGGCGCCCGCCTGCTGGACGAGCGTGCGGCACAGGTCGTCGCCGCCCATGCCGCCGTCCCGGTACGTCAGCCGGGCGCCCGGCGAGATGACGAACGGCGGGTTGGACACGATCAGGTCGAACGTCTCGTCGCCCACCGGGTCGTAGAGCGAGCCCTCGCGCAGGTCGGCCGCGGGAGCGCCGGACAGGGCGAGGGTGAGCCGGGTGAAGGCCAGCGCGCGCGGGTTGAGGTCGGTGGCGGTGACACGGGTCGCGTGCTGCGCGGCGTGCAGCGCCTGGATGCCGGAACCGGTGCCGAGGTCGAGGGCGGAGGCGACCGGTGTGCGGACGGTGAGCCCGGCGAGCGTGGTGGACGCGCCGCCGACCCCGAGGACCATCGCGGCGTCCCCCCGGCCGCTCGCGCCGCCCGCGCCGCCGACGGCGCAGCCGAGGTCGGAGACGATGAACCAGTCCTGTCCCTCCGGGCCGCCGTAGGGACGCACGTCAACGGCGGCACGCACTTCGTCACCCGTCCGGGTGAGCCAGCCGTCCTCCAGCGCCTCGTCACCCGGCAGGGCCGCTCCGACGCGCTCGTACGCCACGGGCTGCTGGAGCAGGAACAGCCGTACGAGCGTGTCGAGCGGCGTGTCGCCGCGCGTCGCGCGCAAGGCGGGCACCGTCTCGCTGCGGGCCAGCGCGGCGTAGGCGGGGGCGCCGAGCAGGTCGAGCAGGCCGTCGGCGGTGAAGTCGGCGGCGAGCAGGGCCTCGCGGAGCCGGGCAGCGCGGTCGGGCACGGGCAGGCCGGCGGGCGGGTTGGCGGGAACGCTGGTCGTACTCACCCCGCCATTGTGGCGGCTCCCGCTGACAAACACCCACGGCCCGGCACCCACACGGGGTCCGGGCCGTACGAAGGGCGTCCGCGGCGTGCTGGAGCACCGCCCGCGCAGGTGCTACTCGGCGCTCGCCGAGGACGACGGCTTGGCCGAGTCGGACGGCTTGGCCGATTCCGACGGCGTGGCGGACCCCGAGGGCTTCGCCGACTCCGAGGGCTTCGCCGACTGCGATGCCGAGCCCGAGGGGGACGCCTGCCTGGAGGCGTCGCCGCCGGCGGCGGGCGTGGCGGAGGAGGGCGCGGAGGCGGTCTGCTTCTGGCAGCCGGGCTGCTTCTGCATCGCCGTGCCGAGTTCGCCGGACTCCAGCTTCTTGAGGGCGTCGTCGCTGCTCTTGCTGATGGTGTTCAGCTGGTCGGCCACGCCCTTGAGCCCGTCGGCGAACTTCGCCTGGTCGCCGGTGTCGAGCGCGTCGACCTTCTTCTTGAGGTCGGCGTAGGAGGCGGAGGACGCCGTCAGCTCCTTGGCGGCCTCCTTCTGCGTCTTGTCGCCGTCCGTGACGGGCGGGACACCGGCCTTGTTGAGGCTGTCGGCCAGCGACTTGTACGCGTCGGAGATCTGCTGGAAGGCAGCCGAGTCCGTCTTCTGGACGTCGGCCGGCTTGCTCTCGTCGGCCGTCTGCTTCTCGATGGAGGCGTTGGCGTCAGTGATCTTCTTGATCTGCGGCTGGGCCTGGTCGCAGAAGGTCTTGGCCCAGTCGTTCACCTTCTTGTCCGAGTCGTCGCTGCTGCAACCCGACAGTGCGAGCACCAGTACCGCGCCGCCGGACAGTGCGGCCGCAAGCTTCTTGTTCACCGGATCGGTCCCTTCCAAGGCTCTCGGCCCCGGAACATACACGCCAAGTGGGCGACAACCGCGTGTCGTACGTCTGATCTGCTCGCTTTTGCAGCCATTTGCACCAAGGGAGACAAGGCTCACGACGTAAAAGCGACGGGCGGACGGTGCGTCAATCCGCACCGCCCGCCCGTCCTTGCCGTGCTTCCGCTAGGAAACGACCGCCGGGTCAGGTGACTTGGCGGTCATCTCGTGATTTCCCTCGTCCCCCACCGCCACTCCGCGGCGCTTGGAGACGTACACCGCGCCGACGATGACGGCGGTGGCGAGCACCGCCACGACCGTGCGCACGGCCGGGCTGGCGTCCGCTCCGTAGCTGAACTTGACGACCGCGGGCGCGATGAGCAGCGCCACCAGGTTCATCACCTTCAGCAAGGGGTTGATGGCCGGGCCCGCGGTGTCCTTGAACGGGTCGCCCACGGTGTCGCCGATGACGGTGGCGGCGTGGGCCTCACTGCCCTTGCCTCCGTAGTTGCCGTCCTCCACCATCTTCTTGGCGTTGTCCCACGCGCCACCGGAGTTGGCGAGGAAGACGGCCATCAGCGTGCCGGTGCCGATCGCGCCCGCGAGATAGGAGCCGAGCGCCCCGACGCCGAACGTGAAGCCGACGGCGATGGGCGCCAGCACCGCGAGCAGGCCGGGGGTGGCCAGCTCCCGGAGCGCGTCCTTCGTACAGATGTCGACGACCCGCCCGTACTCCGGCGTCTCGCTGTAGTCCATGATCCCGGGGTGCTCGCGGAACTGCCGGCGCACCTCGAAGACCACCGCGCCCGCCGACCGGGACACCGCGTTGATCGCGAGACCCGAGAACAGGAAGACGACGGCCGCGCCCAGCATCAGGCCCACCAGGTTGTTGGGCTGGGAGATGTCCATGCTCAGCGTCATCTCGCTGGACTTGGCGCCCACGTCGTTCACCGCGGTGGCGATGGCGTCGCGGTACGAGCCGTAGAGCGCCGCCGCCGCGAGGACCGCGGTGGCGATGGCGATGCCCTTGGTGATGGCCTTGGTGGTGTTGCCGACGGCGTCCAGGTCGGTGAGGACCTGCGCGCCGGCGCCCTCGACGTCACCGGACATCTCGGCGATGCCCTGCGCGTTGTCGGAGACCGGGCCGAAGGTGTCCATGGCGACGATCACGCCGACCGTGGTGAGCAGTCCGGTACCGGCCAGCGCCACCGCGAACAGGGCGAGCATGATCGAGGTGCCGCCCAGGAGGAAGGCTCCGTAGACGCTCAGACCGATCAGGAGGGCCGTGTAGACGGCGGACTCCAGGCCGATGGAGATACCGGCCAGGACGACCGTCGCGGGGCCCGTGAGCGACGACTTGCCGATGTCGCGGACGGGGCGCCGGGTGGTCTCGGTGAAGTAGCCGGTCAGCTGCTGGATGACGGCGGCGAGCACGATGCCGATCGCCACCGCGACCAGCGCCAGGACCCGCGGGTCGCCGCCGTGCGCCTTGATGGCGGCGTCGGTGACCCCGTCCAACTCGGCGTACGTGGACGGCAGGTAGATGTAGACCGCCGCCGCCACCAGGGTGAGGGAGATCACCGCGGAGATGAAGAAGCCGCGGTTGATGGCGGACATCCCGCTGCGGTCGGCGCGCCGCGGGGCGACCGCGAAGATGCCGATCATCGCGGTGACCACGCCGATCGCCGGGACGATCAACGGGAAGGCGAGCCCGGAGTCGCCGAAGGCGGCCTTGCCGAGGATCAGCGCGGCGACCAGGGTCACGGCGTACGACTCGAAGAGGTCCGCGGCCATGCCGGCGCAGTCGCCGACGTTGTCGCCCACGTTGTCGGCGATGGTGGCGGCGTTCCTCGGGTCATCCTCCGGAATCCCTTGCTCCACCTTGCCGACGAGGTCGGCACCGACGTCCGCCGCCTTGGTGAAGATGCCGCCACCGACACGCATGAACATGGCGATCAGCGCGGCACCGAGGCCGAAGCCCTCCAGCACCTTGGGGGCGTCCGCGGCGTAGACCAGGACGACGCAGGAGGCACCCAGCAGGCCGAGGCCCACCGTGAACATGCCGACCACGCCGCCCGTGCGGAAAGCGATCTTCATGGCTTTGTGCGAGACGGCCGTGAGATCTTTTGCGGGTTCGCCTTCCGCGGGGGTCGCCTCACGGGCGGCGGCCGCCACGCGCACATTCGCGCGTACGGCCAGTCGCATACCGACGTATCCGGTCGTCGCCGAGAAGAGCGCGCCGATCAGGAAGAAGGCGGACCGGCCCGCCCGCTGCGACCAGTTGTCGGCCGGCAGCAGGAAGAGCAGGAAGAACACCACGACGGCGAAGACGCCGAGGGTGCGCAGCTGCCGGGCCAGATAGGCATTCGCGCCTTCCTGGACGGCCGCCGCGATCTTCTTCATCGACTCGCTGCCCTCACCGGCCGCCAGCACCTGGCGGACCAGCAGTTGGGCCACGACCAGGGCCGCGAGGGCCACGGCCGCGATAACGATCACGATCAACCGGTTGTCGTCGGTCAGAACTGCGGCCGCGAGTGAAGTGGGGTGATCGAGTTCTTGTGGGTTGAAGAGCCCCGCCATTCGTCCTCCTTGACGTTCAGAGCCCAAGATGTGGACGGATTGTAGGGAGCGGAACACGATCAAAACAGGGCGCGGCCAGCGCAATTGACCTTTCGTCGCTCATCAGCAAATGATCGCGCCACGAAAAGGGCCCCGAAAGCAGTAATGGGGCAAAAGCATTGACGGCTGATCAACGATCTAGAGAATAATCCCTAAAAACGAAAAAGGCCCTGCTCAGCAGGGCCTGTACGGCAGGGGTGCGGGGACCGGTCAGGGCTCGGCGGTCGCCCCGGTGATCGGCCAGGTCATGCGGATGACACCGCCGTACTCGTCCGAAGTGACCTCCACGTCGTCGACGAGGCCGCTGATGACCGCGAGGCCCATCCCGTCCTCCCCGCCGTCGTCGGGCTCCGGCTCGGCGGCGGCCCCGCGCCCGTCCGGCGCGGCGCCCCCGGAACCCGGGCCGGGCACCTCGTCACCGACCTCGATGGAGAACGACTTCTCCTCCTCGGTCAGCGCGACGCGCACCGGCGCCGTCAACCCGTACGCGCGGTGCAGCCCCACGGCACGGCTGCACGCCTCGCCGACGGCGAGCCTGACCTCGTCGAGGACCGCCTCGTCCACCCCTGCTCGACGCGCCACGGCGGCCGCCACCAGGCGGGCCGTCCGGACGTGTTCGGGCTGGGCGCTGAAGCGGAGTTCAACGGTGGCCATGCGATCCCCCTCGGACGTACGGGCGTGCTTGTCAGGGGCCCCGGGCCTGGAAGGGCCCGGTGCCCCTGTTCTTCCTCCGGAGCCGTCAGTCAGTGGCGTTGACGGCTTCGTCGACCGAGCCGTGGATCGGGAACACCTTGGTGAGCCCGGTGATCCGGAAGATCTTCAGAATGCGCTCCTGGTTGCAGACGAGCCGCAGGGAGCCCTCATGGGCACGGACACGCTTGAGTCCGCCCACGAGCACGCCGAGGCCGGTGGAGTCGAGGAAGTCCACGCCCTCCATGTCGACAACCAGGTGGTAGCTGCCGTCGTTCACCAACTCGACCAACTGCTCGCGCAGCTTGGGCGCGGTATACACATCAATCTCGCCACCGACCTCGACGACCGTACGGTCGCCACCAGGGCCGGACACATTGCGAGTCGACAGGGACAGGTCCACGGATCCTCCAGCACCTTGCTATCGAGCGGCCGCTCCCTGAGTCTCCCCGGCGGAGCCAGAGAACGGATCGCCAGCCGCGATGGCATTCAATCACTTACCAGCAGCCATGCACGACGCCTTGGGACCATTGTCCGTCAAGCCAGTGACACACTCGGTGCCGATGGCCAGGAATCTCCGCCCCAGAACACCCGCCCAGGGCACGGGTGAACGACCCGACCCCGGCATGGTCCTGCACCGGCTCGCCTCGGGGGCGGACCGGGCTGCGCGCATCACTCATACGGAGCACTTGCCCCCACGTGAGGGCCGCCATGCAGTCTGGCCGCACCGCATCCGCCCGGAAGTGATCAACGCCATTCAGCGGGCCGGCGTGGAGCACCCCTGGGCCCACCAGGCGGCCGCCGCCGAGCACGCCCTGGACGGCGAGTCCGTGGTGATCGCCACCGGCACCGCCTCCGGGAAGTCCCTGGCCTACCTCGCCCCGGTCCTGAGCACGCTCCTGGACGGCTCCGAGGCCCCGAACGGACGCGGCGCCACCGCCCTGTACCTGGCCCCCACCAAGGCCCTCGCGGCCGACCAGCGGCGCTCGGTGAAGGTCCTGGCCCAGCCCCTGGGCAACGCGATCCGGCCCGCCGTCTACGACGGCGACACGCCGGTGGAAGAACGCGAATGGGTGCGCCAGTACGCCAACTACGTCCTCACCAACCCGGACATGCTGCACCGGGGCATACTCCCCGCCCACCCCAGGTGGTCCTCCTTCCTGCGCGCGCTGCGCTACGTCGTCATCGACGAGTGCCACACCTACCGGGGCGTCTTCGGCTCCCACGTCGCCCAGGTCCTGCGGCGCCTGCGCCGGCTCTGCGCCCGCTACGGCGCCGACCCCGTCTTCCTCCTCGCCTCCGCCACCGCCGCGCAGCCGTCCGTGGCCGCCCGCCGGCTGACCGGCCTGCCCGTCGTCGAGGTCGCCGACGACGCCTCCCCGCGCGGCGAGGTGGTCTTCGCCCTGTGGGAGCCGCCGCTCACCGACCTCCTCGGCGAGAAGGGCGCGCCCGTGCGCCGCACCGCCACCGCCGAGACCGCCGACCTCCTCACCGACCTCGCCGTCCAGGGAGTGCGCACGGTCGCCTTCGTCCGCTCCCGGCGCGGCGCCGAGCTCGTCGCCGTCATCGCCCAGGAACGGCTGTACGAGGTGGACCGCACCCTCGCCCGCCGCGTCGCCGCCTACCGGGGCGGCTACCTCCCCGAGGAGCGGCGGGCCCTGGAGCAGGCCCTGCACTCCGGCGAGCTGCTCGGCCTCGCCGCCACCTCCGCCCTGGAGCTGGGCATCGACGTGGCGGGCCTGGACGCCGTGATCATCTCCGGCTACCCCGGCACCCGGGCCTCGCTGTGGCAGCAGGCGGGACGCGCCGGGCGCTCGGGCGAGGGCGCGCTGGCGATCCTGGTCGCCCGGGACGACCCGCTGGACACCTACCTCGTCCACCACCCCGAGGCGCTGTTCCAGCAGCCCGTCGAGTCGACCGTGCTCGACCCGGACAACCCCTACGTCCTCGCCCCGCACCTGTGCGCGGCCGCCGCCGAGCTGCCGCTCACCGAGTCCGACCTGGAACTCTTCGGACCGGCGAGCCCCGGCCTGATGCCGCAGCTGGAAGCCGCGAAGCTGCTCCGGCGCCGCGCGTCGGGCTGGCACTGGACCCGCCGGGAGCGGGCCGCCGACCTCGCCGACATCCGGGGCGAGGGGGGCCGCCCGGTCCAGATCGTCGAGGCGTCGACGGGACGGCTGCTCGGCACGGTCGACGCGTCCGCCGCCCACACCGCCGTCCACGACGGCGCCGTCCACCTCCACCAGGGCCGTACGTACCTGGTGGAGCGGCTGGACCTGGACGACCCCGCCGGCCCGGTCGCCCTCGTCGAGGAGGCCAGTCCGCCCTATTCGACCGTCGCCCGTGACACCACCTCCATCTCCGTGCTCGAAACCGACACCGACGTTCCCTGGGGAGCCGGCCGCCTCTGCTACGGCTCCGTCGAGGTCACCAACCAGGTCGTCTCCTTCCTGCGCCGCAAACTCATCACCGGCGAGGTGCTCGGCGAGACCAAGCTGGACCTGCCGCCCCGCGTCCTGCGCACCCGGGCCGTGTGGTGGACGGTCACCGAGGACCAGCTCGACGCCGCCCGGATCAACCCGGAGATCCTCGGGGGCGCCCTGCACGCCGCCGAGCACGCCTCGATCGGCATGCTGCCGCTCTTCGCCACCTGCGACCGCTGGGACATCGGCGGCGTCTCCGTCCCGCTGCACCCGGACACCCTGCTGCCGACGGTCTTCGTGTACGACGGCCAGCCGGGCGGCGCCGGGTTCGCGGAGCGCGCCTTCCACACCGCGCGCGCGTGGCTGACGGCGACCCGCGAGGCCATCGCCTCCTGCGAGTGCGAGGCGGGCTGCCCGTCCTGCGTGCAGTCCCCCAAGTGCGGCAACGGCAACGAGCCGCTCCACAAGCGCGGCGCCGTCCGACTCCTCACGGAGCTGTTGCGGGGGGCGCCGGAGGGGCTGGAGATGCCAGAGGGACCGGAGGAGGAGGCGGCGGGGGCGGAGGCGCCGGTGTCGGCGGGGTCTGCGGCCGCCGGGGAACCGGGGCGTCCTGACCCGCACCTCGAAGCAGGACGCGGTACGCGGGAGGCGCCGCCGGGCCCGCCCGGGACCTGACCGCGGGGGCGTACGGGCCGAACCTCGCCCGTACGGTCACGTCGGCGATCTCCCCCGTCACCGTGCACCGCACCACCTCGCCGCCCTGCGCTCCGGCGACCCGGGCCGCCCCGGCGCAGGCCCCGGCCGTCCCCCACAGCGCCCGGTCGGCCGCCGCCAGCGCGGCCAGATCCGCCGCACCGCCCGCCCGGTGCCGGGCCGCCACGGCCTGCCCCAGGGCGAGCACGGCCGCGAACACCACGCAGAGCGCGGAGGCGGCCAGCGCGACCCAGACGGACACCGAACCCCGGTCCCTCGCACGAGCCGCACGAGCCGCACGGGAGCCCCCGGGAGTACCCCGCGCGCTCGACCTCATCGCTCCTCCCCGACCAAGGGCTGCCCGACCGTGTCCTCCGCCAGCGCCACCGCCTCCCCGCTCAGCGTCAGTGCCAGGGCGTGAGGGCCCGGGAACACCCCGCGCGTTCGCCGTCATCGCTCCTCCCCGACCAGGGGCTGCCCGACCGTGTCCTCCGCCAGCGCCACCGCCTCCCCGCTCAGCGTCAGGGCGAGCGCGTGGGGACCCCGGGTCGGGGCTTCCACCCGTACCCGCCACAGGTCGCCGTCCCGCCGCAGCGCGACCTTCGCCCCGGGCGGGGCCGCCGAGCGGGCGGCGGCCAGCACCGCCGGCTCGGCCTCGGACCGCGCCGCCGCCCGAGCCCCGGCCCGGGCCGCGTCCAGGCACTGGATCTGCCCGGCGGCCGCCATCAGCCCCCACAGCAGCGCCAGAGCGAACGCGGCCAGCGCCGGGATCACCACCGCCGCCTCGGCCGTCACGAAGCCCCGGTCGGCCCGGAGCCCGTGCCCGTGCACGCGCCCCAAGGGCGGAGGGGCCTTCCCGAGCCGATGGCCGTCCGGCCCGGGAGCGCCGCCCTCAGAACTGCACATCGAGCGCCCTCCCCACCAGCGACTGGAGCGCCGACGAGACGGCCTCGCTCGTCACCACCTTGTAGAGCACCGCCGCGAAACCGCACGCGGCGATGGTTCCCACCGCGTACTCGCTGGTCGTCATCCCGGAGTCCCCGCGCATCCGCCGCGCGACACACCGCATCCATGTCCTCATCCCAACCCCCATGCCGGTTCTGCTGGTCGTGTCTCTGGTCTGTTGTTCGATCTGTCTTGTGACCCCTTGCCTGGTCTGTTCTGTGACCCCTTGCTTGATCTGTCTTGATCGATCTCTCGGGGGCGCGCCTCGCGCCCGCCCCGTCCCCGCCGGCGCGTTCAGCGCCGGAGCAGTCCGCCCGCCAGCCCGATCACCACCGGCGCCACTCCGGCGGCCAGGAACGCGGGCAGGAAGCAGAGGCCCAGGGGTCCGGTGATCAGTACGCCCGCCCGCCGGACCCGGGTGGCCGTCGTCCTGGCCCGCTCGGCGCGGCAGCGCTCGGCCACCCGGCCGACCGGGCCGGCCGCCGGGGCCCCCGAGGAGGCGGCCCGCTCCAGGCACCGGGCCAGCCCCGCCGCGCCCGGTATCTCTCCCAACCTCCCCCACGCCTCGGCCGGCTCGCCCCCCAGTCGCAGCTCGGCGGCGATCTGCGCCAGCCGCCGCCCGACCGGGCCGTCCAGCGACTCGCCCACGGCCCCGGCCGCCTCGCGCGGGCCCGCCCCGGCCGACAGACAGGCGGCCAGCAGATCGGCCGCGAGCGGCAGCTCCGGGTCCACGGTTTCGGCATCGGAGCGCGCCCGCCGCGGTTCACGGCGGCGGACCCAGCGCCCGGCCCCGTACGCCGCCGCCAGGCCCACCCCGGCCCCGGGCACCCCGCCGATCAGTACGTAGGCGGCGGCCAGCACCCCCAAGGGGACCGCCCAAGCACCGGCCCGGCTCCCGGCAGGTGCCCCGAGCAGCGCGCCCCCGCCCAGCCACCGGACGACCGGTGACCGGAGGGTCGACATCCAGGCGGCCGAAGACCGGGGGACCGTGGCCGACAATCGCCCGGCGGACGGCCACGTACCCGCCACGGCGAGGCCCGCGCCCCGCCGCCGTACCGCCCGCTCCCGGGCGCGCCGCGCCACCTCCAGGACTGTCCACAGGACGAGGGCCGCGAGCGCCACCGTCACCCCCAGGCTGTGGAAAACCTCCGGGCGCACCCCTTCGCCCGCGTCCCCGGAGCCCAATCCCAGGCCCGGCGCCGTCCCCAGTCCCGGCCCCGCCCCGCGTTTCAGCCCGAACTCCCCGTTCATTGCCGCTCCCCCGCCCGGGTGATCCGCGCCGTCCAATACAGCCCGGCCGCCTCCAGCACCCCGGCCAGGGCCAGGCAGCCGAGGCCTGCCGGGGTGTGGAGCAGGACGCGCAGGGGGTGCGCGCCCATCGCCGTACCGAGCAGGAGGCCGAGGACGGGCAGCAGGGCCAGCAGCGCGGCCGTCGTGCGCGGCCCGGTCAGCTGGGCCCTCAGCTCCTCCCTCTGGTCCCGCTCGGCCCGCAGCGCCGCCTCCAGGCGCTCAAGCCCTGCCGCGAGGCCCGCGCCTCCGTCGACCGCCACCTGCCAGCACGCGGCCACTCCCGCGAGTCCCTCCGCGCCCGGCTCTCGGGACGCCTCCCGCAGGGCCGCGGGCACGTCGCCGCCGAACCGTGCCGCCGCCAGCACCAGGGGTTCGGCGGCGCCGAGGGCCGCCGTGTCCCGGGTGGCCAGCGTCAGCGCCTGGCCGGGCTGGCGTCCGGCCCGCAGCTCCCCGGCGACCGCGCCGCACCAGGAGACGACCTCGTCGCCCCGGCGCCAGGTAGCCCGTTCGCGCTCCCGGGCCCGCAGCCGCCGCCCCACCAGCGGCACCGCCACCGCCCCCGCCGCCAGCGGCAGCGCCGAGTCCGCGAGGACCGCCACGACCACCGCCGCCGGCACGCACAGCCACTCCGGACGCGCCCCGGCCCGCAACCGCTCCCAGAGCCGCCTCCACGGCGGCTCGTCCGGTTCCACCGCCCCTCCCGCGACGATCAGCCGGGCCCTGCGCAGCCCCTGCTCCCGCCCCACCGAGAGCCAGGCCGCCGCGAAGGCGCACACGGCCGCCGCCGAGACCGGGGTGAGGCCGGGCGGCCCCGTCGCCGTCCAGGCGGTCACCACGCGCCTCCGAGCAGCACCCGCAGCCGTTCCCAGCCGCGCTCCTGGATGAAGCCGCCCACGCCCCAGCGCAGCGCCGGGACGGCCACCACCAGCCCCGCCGCGTCCCGTTCGAGGACCCGGACCTCGGCGACCCGGCGCCGCCCGGTCCTGTCCCGTACGAGATGGAGGACCACCGAGAGCGCCGCCGCGAGCTGGCTGTGCAGGGCCGCCCGGTCGAGCCCGGCGGCCGTGCCCAGCGCCTCCAGCCGGGCGGGGACGTCCGCGGCCGTGTTCGCGTGCACCGTGCCGCAACCGCCCTCGTGGCCGGTGTTGAGCGCCGCCAGGAGGTCGGTGACCTCGGCGCCGCGCACCTCGCCCACGACCAGCCGGTCCGGCCGCATCCGCAGGGCCTGGCGGACCAGGTCCCGCAGGGTCACCCGGCCCGCGCCCTCCTGGTTGGCCGGACGTGACTCCAGCCGGACCACATGGGGGTGGTCGGGCCGCAACTCGGCCGAGTCCTCGGCCAGGACGATGCGTTCGCGCTCTCCTACGAGGCCGAGGAGCGTCGACAGCAGGGTCGTCTTGCCGGAGCCCGTGCCGCCGCTCACCAGGAACGAGACCCGGGCCGCGACGAGGGCCCGCAGCACCCCCTCCCCGCCGGGCGGCACCGTCCCCGCCGCCACCAGCTCGTCCAGGGAGAACGCCCTCGGCCGCACCACCCGCAGCGACAGGCAGTCCGCCCCGACCGCGACCGGCGCCAGCACCGCGTGCATCCGGGTGCCGTCGGGCAGGCGGGCATCCACCCAGGGCCGGGCGTCGTCGAGGCGCCGCCCGGCGACCGCGGCAAGGCGCTGGGCCAGTCGGCGCACCGCGGCCGTGTCGCTGAAGCGGACCCCGGTGAGCTCGAGACCGGCGCCCCGGTCCACCCAGACCCGGTCCGGGGCCGACACCAGGACGTCGGTCACCTCGGGGTCGGCGAGCAGCGGCTCCAGCGGGCCCGTCCCGATCAGCTCGGAGCGCAACTCCTCGGCGCCGCCGAGCACTTCCGCGTCGCCCAGGAGGCGTCCCTGGGCCCGCAGCGCCGCCGCGACCCGGGCCGGGGTCGGCTCGGCCCCGCTCTCCGCGAGCTGCCGGCGCACCGCGTCCAGCAGCGGTCTCGGCGCGGCGGCGGCCTGCCCCGGCGCCCCCGGGGACACTCCCGGTGGCGTCCCGCCGCCTCCGCCCGCCATCATGCGGCCCGTACGCGCGCGTCGCGTGCTCATGCGACCGCACCTCCCGTCAGGGCCTGCTCCCAGAAGGCGGTGCAGAAGCGGGAGAGCGGGCCGCGCACCTCGCTGCCCGGTGGCGCGCCCTTCTCCTGGGCCTCCAGCAGGCCGTACTCCACGGGGAGTTCACCGGCCAGCGGCAGTCCCAGGGCGGCCGCCACCCACTGCTCGTCGAGCCCCGCCGCGTACGGCCCGCGCACCACCGCCCGCAGGTCCCGCAGCACCATGCCGACCGAGGAGGCGACCCGGTTGGCCGCGGCCACCGCCCGCAGTTCGGCGGGGACGACGAGCAGCCCCAGGTCGAGCTGGGCCAGGGCCTCCGCCACCGCGTCGTCCACCCGCCGGGGCAGGTCGACGACCACCACGCCGCCGCGTCGGCGCGCGGCCGCGAGGACCGCCCGCATCGCCTCCGCGGGGATCGCCACCGCGTCGCCCCGGTCCCAGCTGAGGACGCGCAGCGCGTGCAGATGCGGCAGCGACTCCTCCAGGGCCCCTCCGGCGACCCGGCCGCGCGAAGCGGCGAAATCCGGCCACCGTCTGCCCTCGGCCTGTTCGCCCCCGAGCAGCACGTCGAGGCCGCCTCCCAAGGGGTCGCCGTCGATGAGCATGGTGCGCCTGCCGGCCCGGGCCGCGGTCACCGCCAGGGCGCAGGCGAGCGTCGACGCGCCGGCTCCGCCCCGCCCGCCGATGACTCCGACGGTGAGCGCCTGGCGGCCCACGCCCTCCGCCGCGTCCGCGATCCGGTCGACGAGCCACTGCTCGGCGTCGGGCAGCCGCAGCACGTGGTCGGCGCCGATCTCCACCGCCCGCTGCCAGACGCCGGGGTCGTCCTGGTCCCTGCCGACGAGCAGGACTCCGCGCCTTCGGGCGGCGCCGCGCACCCGGGCCGCCGCGTCGTCCCCGACGAGGACCAGCGGTGCGCTCTCCCAGCCGGACCGCCGCTCGGGCACCGAGTGATGGACCTCCGGTTCGGCTCCCGCGGCGGCGCACAGCCGCAGCAGATCGTCGAGCAGTGCCTCGTCCTCGGTCACGATCAGCGGTCCCGGACGCCGCCCCTGAACACCCGGTGACCGGTCGGACACGAAGGGTCCGTCCATGATCTCCGCCCCCTCTCCCTGCGATTCCCGTGTCCGCGGATCTCGCGAACTGGAATCACGGTGGAGCGGTTCCGGAAATCAAGTGGATCTTGGTCGAAAACTGTGGACAACTCGCCCGTTGTGAATATTCCGTTCACCTATACCGGTGACTTCCGGAGCGCACCGGAACCATCACGCACGGTGACGAGTCTGGACAGGTGTGAGGGAGGAGCCGACGCGGCCCGAGGGAGGGGAAGGATCGTGTGCGAGGTCCGAAAATGCATCCGGACATGCGACGACCCCCGCCGGGGGGGAGAGCGGGGGTCGTCTCTCCGGCCGACTCGGGGGGGGAGGAGCCGGACCGGGTTAGCACGGTCGCGAACGATCCGTGACTTCCATGGTGTACCCGAGAGCCTTCTCAGGCAAACCCACACGCCCCAGCGTACGCCGAATGGTGGGCGCCTATGCTCGCCTTCGTGGAAAACCACTCCTTGCCGCGGACCGCCGCCTTCTTCGACTTGGACAAGACAGTCATTGCCAAGTCGTCGACCCTCACGTTCAGCAAGTCCTTCTATCAAGGGGGACTCATCAACCGCCGGGCCGTGCTGCGTACGGCTTACGCGCAGTTCGTGTTCCTCGCCGGCGGCGCCGACCACGACCAGATGGAGCGGATGCGCCAGTACCTGTCGGCGCTCTGCAAGGGCTGGAACGTCCAGCAGGTGAAGGAGATCGTCGCCGAGACGCTCCACGATCTGATCGACCCGATCATCTACGACGAGGCCGCCTCCCTCATCGAGGAGCACCACACCGCCGGCCGTGACGTCGTGATCGTCTCGACCTCCGGCGCCGAGGTGGTCGAGCCGATCGGCGAGCTGCTCGGGGCGGACCGCGTGGTGGCCACCCGGATGGTCGTGGGTCCCGACGGCTGCTTCACGGGCGACGTCGAGTACTACGCCTACGGCCCCACCAAGGCCGAGGCCGTCAAGGAGCTCGCCGCCTCCGAGGGCTACGACCTGTCCCGCTGCTACGCGTACAGCGACTCGGCGACCGACGTCCCCATGCTGGAGTCGGTCGGCCACCCCTTCGCGGTCAACCCGGATCGGGCACTCCGGCGCGAAGCGGCCATCCGAGATTGGCCGGTTCTCGTCTTCAGCCGGCCGGTCCGGCTCAAGCAGCGGCTCCCCGGCCTCTCCATGCCACCGCGTCCGGCCCTGGTCGCGGCGGCGGCGGTGGGCGCCGCCGCGGCCACGGCCGGACTCGTCTGGTACGTGAGCCGCAGGCGCGCGGCCACGGCGAGCTGACCGAGCACGACCGCCGCAGCGGGATGGCGGCCGACACCGGCCGTTCTGCCCTGTTTGAACCTAAAAGTAAAGAAGTGCAGTCAGGGGTTCCGCTTCGCCCCGGCCTGGAGTACAAATAAGGCAACGGCCCGCGAGACCTGGGACATCCGAGAGGATCACCTTCTACGCAACACGGCCCCACGGACCGAGCATGGACATCGAGCACCCACGCGACGTCGACCCGTCGATTACGGGCCAGCCGCACCAGGTGACGGGCAGAAGTTCCCGACCTGATGGGCAACCTTCGAGGACGCTTGGTAACCCGGTGGACATGCCAGCGGCGGTACCTATCCGGTACCGCCGCAACCCTTTCCGCGTCCTTTTTCCGGCGCTGTTTCCCGCGCCTGGTGCCGGCTAAGCCGCTCCGCGCTGAAGCGCCTCGCAGACCGCCGTCGACTCCCGTACACCGAGCTCGACCGAGCGCCCGCAGTGGGTGATCCAGGCGGCCACCCCCTCCGGGGTCCCCGACGCGTAGCCGTCCAGCGCCGCCGCGTACGCCGCGCGCCCCTGCTCGGCGTGGCCCACCTCCGCCGGGCAGATCGCCTTGGGGTCGAGGCCGCTGCCGATCAGCACGATGCGCTCGGCGGCCCGCGCCACCAGCCCGTTGTACGAGCCGAACGGACGCAGGGCGAGCAGCTCACCGTGCACCACGGCCGCCGTGACCAGCGCCGGTGCCGAGGAGCCCGCGATGATCAGCTGGGAGAGGCCCTCCAGGCGGCCCGCCACCTCGTCCGCGTCCGGCAGCGGCAGCTCGATCAGCGGCTCGTCCACCGGCTCACCGTGCTGACGGGGGCGACCGACCGTGTCGGCGGAGTCGGCGGCGGCGACCAGGTGCAGCCGGGCGAGCACCCGCAGCGGCGACTGCCGCCAGATGGAGAGCAGTTGCCCGGCCTCGGCGGTCAGCCGCAGAGCGGCGCCGACCGCGCGCGCCTCGCTCTCCGAGCCGAAGTCGCTGCGCCGCCGCACCTCCTCCAGCGCCCAGTCCGCACCGGAGAGCGCGGCGCTGCCACGCGCCCCCCGCAGCGCCGCCTCGGAGGTGATCTCGTTGCTGCGCCGGCGCATGACCCGGTGCCCGTAGACCCGGTCGACGGCTTTGCGCACGGAGTCCACGGCGTCCGGGACACCCGGCAGCGTGCCCAGGGCGACCAGCGGATCGGGGGCCGACGAGGCGTTCGTACTCATAAGTAGCGAGGCTACGCGCCCCGCACCCACACCCCACCTTCGAGTGGTCTTCTTCACTCGCCTCCCCTACATAACGCTGTCGTACGATTACCGTTGGTGAACATGAAGATCGCTTTCGTGGGCAAGGGCGGCAGCGGCAAGACCACGCTGTCCTCGCTCTTCATCCGCCACCTCACCGCCAACGAGGCCGCCGTGCTGGCGGTCGACGCCGACATCAACCAGCACCTGGGGGCCGCGCTCGGGCTCGACGAGCCGGAGGCCGCCGCGCTGCCCGCGATGGGCGCGCACCTGCCGCTCATCAAGGACTACCTGCGCGGCACCAACCCCCGGATCGCCTCCGCCGAGACGATGATCAAGACGACTCCTCCGGGGCGCGGTTCCCGGCTGCTGCGGCTGCGCGAGTCGAATCCGGTCTACGAGGCGTGCGCGCGGCGGGTGGTGCTCGACGACGGGGACATCCGGCTGATGGCGACCGGCCCGTTCACCGAGTCCGATCTGGGGGTGGCCTGCTACCACTCGAAGGTCGGCGCGGTGGAGCTGTGCCTGAACCACCTGGTGGACGGGCCGGACGAGTACGTGGTCGTCGACATGACGGCCGGGTCGGACTCGTTCGCCTCCGGGATGTTCACCCGCTTCGACATGACCTTCCTGGTGGCCGAGCCGACCCGCAAGGGCGTGTCGGTCTACCGCCAGTACAAGGAGTACGCGCGCGACTTCGGGGTCGCCCTGAAGGTCGTCGGCAACAAGGTGCAGGGCCAGGACGACCTGGACTTCCTGCGGGCCGAGGTCGGTGAGGACCTGCTGGTCACGGTCGGGCACTCCGACTGGGTGCGCGCGATGGAGAAGGGGCGCCCGCCGCGCTTCGAGCTCCTGGAGGCCGACAACCGGCTCGCCCTCCAGGCGTTGCAGAACGCGGCGGAGGACTCGTACGAGGTGCGCGACTGGGAGCGGTACACCCGCCAGATGGTCCACTTCCATCTGAAGAACGCCGAGAGCTGGGGGAACGCGAAGACGGGTGCCGACCTGGCGGCCCAGGTCGACCCCGACTTCGTCCTGCGGGAGGAGTTCGCCGTACCGCAGCCGAGCTGACGAGAGCCCGACCGCTCGCGGCGGGGTCAGCTCGCGGCGGCCTGCTTCAGTCCGGGCTGCGGGAGCGGCTTGGCCGACTGGACCGGCAGGGCGGGCTGGGCGGCCAGGAAGGCCGTCCAGCCGCCCTTCGGGGCCTCTCCGACCTTCAGCTGACGGAACTTGTCGAGTGTCGACGGGTCCTGGGCGTCCAGCCAGTCGGCCAGCTGACGGAACGACACGCAGTGCACCTCGCGCTTGACGCAGACCGTCTTGATCGTGTCCTCGATGGCCCGCATATAGGCGCCGCCGTTCCAGGACTCGAAGTGGTTGCCGATGATCAGCGGCGCGCGGTTGCCGTTGTACGAGCGGTCGAAGGCCTGGAGCAGGCCGTCGCGCATCTGGTTGCCCCAGTACTCGTGCTGGTCGGCCTCGCCCGTCACCGCGCCCGACTGGTTCATGTAGAAGTTGTAGTCCATGGACAGCGTCTGGAAGGCGCGGCCCGGGACCGGCACCAGCTGCATCGACAGGTCCCAGACGCCGTTGTCGTTCTTCTTCGGCCACACCTGGTCGTTGACGCCGCTGGTGTCATAGCGCCAGCCGAGCTGGCCGGCCGCCTGCACGAAGTTCTTGCGGCCCTCCAGGCAGGGGGTGCGGCCGCCGATGAGCTCCTTGTCGTAGTCGAACGGAAGTGGCGCCTCCGTCTTGAGTCCGGAGTTGGACTTCCAGTTCTTCACGAACGACTTGGCCTGCGCGATCTCGCTCTTCCACTCGTCCACCGACCAGGTGCCGACGCCGCCGTCGTTCCCGCAGAAGTGGCCGTTGAAGTGGGTGCCGATCTCGTTGCCGTCCTGCCACGCGGCGCGCAGCTGGGTGACCGTGTCCTTGATGCCCTTGACGTCGTTGAACCCGATGTCACTGCTGCCCGCCGAGTGCTTGGGCGCGGTGTAGCGCTCGCGCTTGTCCTCCGGGAGCATGTACACACCGCTGAGGAAGTACGTCATCGTCGCGTTGTACTTCTTGCCGACCTCGCGGAAGTGGGAGAACAGCCGCTGGCTGTCCTCGCCCGCGCCGTCCCAGGAGAACACCACGAACTGCGGCGGCTGCTGACCCGGCGCCAGCTTGCGCGGCTTCATCAGATGGGGCTGAGCCCCGGTGAACGCGGTGGAGCCGTCCCCGATCAGCCGGACGACGTTCTTGGGGGCGGCGGCGCCCGCTCCGGGCCCCGGCGCGGCCGCCTTGGTCCCGTTGCCCACCGAGCATCCCGCCGCGCCCGCGATCAGCGCCGCGACGACGGCGCCGGTGGCGATCCTCTTCGTGGCGGCCATCATCCGCCCACCCTCTTCCTCACAGATCAGCAGATCCGAAGATCTCTCGTACTGAAGGTCATCAAATCGCCGCAAAAGTGACACGCAGGATGAGGGAAGGAGGCGCGACAGGCCGCACGAAAAGCTGCTTATTCACCGTTGAGAGTGAATCGCTGGACCATTTGACCGAAATGTCAAGCGCTGGCCTTTACTCTGCATTACGATTCGTTTACCGAGAGTTGAGAATCCCGCCGCTGTACGCCGTGACCCACGGCCGCGACCCCCCATCCGCGACCGCGCCGCCCCGGAGGAGACGGGAACATGTCTGCCTGCGTCCCCACCCGCACCCAGCCCCTCACTCACCCCGACAGCCACCCGCACCCGCCCGCCCCGCCCCCCGGCAGAGGAAGCCGCCGCTTCCGGATCGCCGGAGCCGATCTGGCCGCGTCCATCACCGTCTTCCTGCTCGCCGTCCCGATGTCGCTCGGCCTCGCCGTCGCCATCGACGCCCCGCTGGGAGCCAGCCTCGTCGCCGCCGGAGTCGGCGGCATCGTCGCCGGGCTGCTCGGCGGCACACCGCTCCTTGTCAGCGGCCCCTCCGCCGGACTCACGGTGGTGTCGGCCGAGTTGATCCAGAGCTACGGCTGGCGCACCACCTGCGCCATCACCGTCCTCGCGGGTCTGCTCCAGATCGCGCTCGGCTCCCTGAAGGCCGCGCGCTCCGCGCTCGCCATGAGCCCCGCCATCGTGCACGGCACGCTCGCCGGCATCGGCGCCGCCATCGCGCTCGCCCAGCTCCACATCGTCCTGGGCGGCTCCCCGCAGAGCTCGGCCGTCGACAACGCGCGGGCGCTGCCCGACCAGTTGGCCAGGGTCGGCCCCGCCGCGCCCCTCATCGGGGCGCTCACCATCGCCGTGCTCCTGACCTGGCCCCGCCTGCCCGGGCGGACGGGGAAGGTGCTGCGCCGCGTCCCCGCCGCGCTCGCCTGCGTGGTGATCGCCACCGGGGTGGCCGCCATGGCCGCGCCGGACATCGCCCGGGTCGACCTGCCCTCCTGGGACGCGCACGTCCTGCCCGAGCTGCCGCACGGGCCGGCGGGCGGGCTGGTCGCCGCCGTGCTCACGGTGACGCTGGTCGCCAGCCTGGAGTCGCTGCTCTCCGCCGTCGCCGTGGACAAGCTGGCCGCCGAACGGCCGGGCGGCGCCCCGCCCCACCGGGCCGACCTCGACCGGGAGCTGCGCGGCCAGGGCGTCGCCAACGCCGTCTCCGGGCTGCTCGGCGGAATGCCGGTCTCCGGAGGCGCGGTGCGCGGCAGCGCCAACGTGCGGGCCGGGGCGACCGGCCGCGCCTCCACCGTGCTGCACGGAGTGTGGGTGCTGCTCGCCGCCGGGCTGCTGGTGACCCTCCTGGAGTGGATCCCCCTGGCGGCGCTGGCCGCGCTCGTGATGATGGTCGGCATCCAGATGGTGTCGTACGCCCATATCCGCAAGGTCCACCGGCACCGCGAGTTCCTGGTGTACGTGGCGACGGTGGGCGGGGTGCTGCTGTTCGGGGTGCTCCAGGGCGTCGTCATCGGGATCGCGGTGGCCGTCGCGGTCGCGCTGCGCCGGGTGGCGCGCACCCGGATCACCGTGCACCACCAGGAAGACGCCTCGTATCTGGTGCGGGCGCGTGGGCAGTTGACGTTCCTGGCCGTACCGCGCCTGACCAGGGCGCTCGGTCAGGTGCCCCAAGGGGCGAGCGCGGTCGTGGAGTTGGACGGCTCGTTCATGGACCACGCGGCGTACGAGGCGCTCCAGGGCTGGCAGGCCACGCACACCACGCGCGGTGGCGAGGTGCGGATCACCGGCCGGTCCGGCGGGCGCGTCTCCGAGCCCGCCTCCGGGGCGCAGAGCTGCTGCCGGCCGTGGACGCCCTGGCGCAACCACCACTGCCACGACAAGGCGCCGGCGCCCCGGCGCCACGGGCATCAACTGGCCAGCGGGCTCAGCTCGTTCCAGCGCAACACCGCACCGCTGGTGCGGGACGAGCTGGCGCGCCTCGCCCGTGAGGGGCAGCAGCCGTCCCAGCTCTTCCTCACCTGCGCGGACTCCCGGCTCGTCACCAGCATGATCACGTCGAGCGGCCCGGGCGACCTGTTCACCGTGCGCAACGTCGGCAATCTGGTGCCGCCGCCCGGGGCGGAGTGCGGCGACGACTCGGTGGCGGCGGCGATCGAGTACGCGGTGGAGGTGTTGCGCGTCGAGTCCATCACGGTCTGCGGCCACTCCGGCTGCGGCGCGATGCAGGCACTCCTCGCCGCCGGTCCGGACGCCCCGCAGACGCCGTTGCGGCGCTGGCTGCGGCACGGGTCGCCCAGCCTGGAGCGGATGGCGAGCCGCAAGCACGCCTGGGCGCGGATCGCCGGGCGGCTGCCCGCCGACGCCGTCGAGCAGCTCTGCCTCACCAACGTGGTGCAGCAGCTGGACCATCTGCGGCGCCACGAGTCGGTGGCACGACGGCTGGCCGAGGGCACACTGACCCTGCACGGCATGTACTTCCATGTCGGCGAGGCCCAGGCGTACTTGCTGGCGTCCGACGACTGCGAGGAGGTGTTCGAGGGAGTGGCGCCCACCCCCCTCGAAGCGGCGCTGGGCTGACGCGCCCCGTCGGTGTGCGCCGCGCGACTGCCTGAACCCAGGGCGGACCTGGTCCGTGAGACCGTCTGATGACACGCCGACGCCCCGGAAGCCCTACAGGTCTAAACCAATTTTCGGGAGACTCTTGTCACCCGGCGATTGGCCTGATGAGCTAGGGCCCGGGACACATAGGCACATAGGACGCCCTGGGAAAGGGAGATGTCGTGAGCAACGAAAGCCTGGCCAACCTCTTGAAGGAGGAGCGCCGGTTCGCTCCTCCTGCCGCGCTGGCCGCTGACGCCAACGTGACGGCAGAGGCGTACGAGCAGGCCGAGGCGGACAGGCTGGGCTTCTGGGCCGAGCAGGCCCGGCGCCTCACCTGGGCCACCGAGCCGACCGAGACGCTCGACTGGTCGAACCCGCCGTTCGCCAAGTGGTTCGCCGACGGCCGGCTCAACGTGGCGTACAACTGCGTGGACCGGCACGTCGAGGCCGGCAACGGCGACCGGGTCGCCATCCACTTCGAGGGCGAGCCCGGCGACAGCCGCGCGATCACCTACGCCGAGCTGAAGGACGAGGTCTCGCGGGCCGCCAACGCCCTGACGGAGCTGGGTGTCCGGGCCGGCGACCGGGTCGCGGTGTACATGCCGATGATTCCCGAGGCAGCCGTCGCGATGCTCGCCTGCGCGCGGATCGGCGCGGCGCACTCGGTGGTCTTCGGCGGCTTCTCGGCCGACGCGGTCGCCTCCCGTATCCAGGACGCGGACGCGAAGCTGGTCATCACGGCGGACGGCGGGTACCGGCGCGGCAAGCCGTCCGCGCTTAAGCCCGCGATCGACGACGCCGTGGCGAAGTGCCCGCAGGTCGAGCACGTCCTGGTGGTGCGGCGCACGGGGCAGGAGACCGCCTTCACCGAGGGCCGGGACGTCTGGTGGGACGACATCGTCGGGCGCCAGTCGGCCGAGCACACCCCGCAGGCGTTCGACGCCGAGCACCCGCTGTTCATCCTGTACACGTCCGGCACCACGGGGAAGCCGAAGGGCATCCTGCACACCTCGGGCGGCTATCTGACGCAGGCCGCCTACACCCACCACGCGGTCTTCGACCTCAAGCCCGAGACCGACGTGTACTGGTGCACCGCCGACATCGGCTGGGTGACCGGCCACTCGTACATCGTCTACGGGCCGCTGGCCAACGGGGCGACGCAGGTCATGTACGAGGGCACGCCGGACACCCCGCACCAGGGGCGGTTCTGGGAGATCGTCCAGAAGTACGGGGTGACGATCCTCTACACGGCGCCCACCGCGATCCGGACGTTCATGAAGTGGGGCGACGACATCCCCGCGAAGTTCGACCTGTCGTCGCTGCGGGTGCTGGGGTCGGTGGGCGAGCCCATCAACCCGGAGGCGTGGATCTGGTACCGCAAGCACATCGGCGCGGACACCTGCCCGATCGTGGACACCTGGTGGCAGACCGAGACCGGCGCGATGATGATCTCGCCGCTGCCGGGCGTGACCGAGACCAAGCCGGGGTCCGCCCAGCGCGCGCTGCCGGGCATCTCGGCGACCGTCGTGGACGACGAGGCGCGCGAGGTGCCGGACGGGGGCGGCGGGTACCTCGTCCTCACCGAGCCGTGGCCGTCGATGCTGCGCACGATCTGGGGTGACGACCAGCGGTTCATCGACACGTACTGGTCGCGGTTCGAGGGGAAGTACTTCGCCGGGGACGGGGCGAAGAAGGACGAGGACGGGGACATCTGGCTGCTCGGCCGGGTCGACGACGTGATGCTCGTGTCCGGGCACAACATCTCCACGACCGAGGTCGAGTCGGCGCTCGTCTCGCACCCCTCGGTCGCCGAGGCGGCGGTCGTCGGTGCGGCCGATGAGACGACCGGGCAGGCGATCGTGGCGTTCGTGATCCTGCGGGGGTCGGCTGCGCAGACCGAGGGGCTCGTGGAGGAGCTTCGGGCGCATGTGGGGGCCACGCTGGGGCCGATCGCCAAGCCGAAGCGGATTCTGCCGGTGGCGGAGCTGCCGAAGACGCGGTCGGGGAAGATCATGCGGCGGTTGCTGCGGGATGTCGCGGAGAACCGGGAGCTGGGGGATGTCACGACGCTGACGGATTCCTCGGTGATGGATCTGATCCAGACGCAGTTGCCGGGGGCGTCGAGCGAGGACTGAGGTGGCGTCCGGGGGGTTTCCCCCACCCCGCCCCTTCCCTAAACCCTCCGGGGGTGGGGTGGGGGTGGGGGTGGGTTTGCCGGGGGCTGCGCCCCCGGGCCCTCCGGTTCGGCTGCGGGCCGGTGGGGGCTGGTCGCGCAGTTCCCCGCGCCCCTTAAAGGCCGGCGGTTGGCCTGGCCCCACGGGTGCGGGCCGGTGGGGCAGGCGGGTTTGCCGGGGGCTGCGTCCCCAGGCCCTCCGGTTCGGCTGCGGGCCGGTGGGGGCTGGTCGCGCAGTTCCCCGCGCCCCTTAAAGGCCGGCGGTTGGCCTGGCCCCACGGGTGCGGGC